>NZ_JAEN01000006.1:0-219610 GCF_000518925.1 Paracoccus sp. J39
GCCATGCGAATGACGACTGAGGAATCTTTTGTTAAGGTATTGCAGCTTCACGGGATCGAGCATGCTTTCGGGATCATCGGCTCTGCGATGATGCCTGTGTCGGATCTGTTTCCGAAGGCTGGGATCAGGTTCTGGGACTGCGCGCATGAGACGAATGCGGGTCTGATGGCGGACGGGTTCACGCGCTCGACCGGCAAGATGTCGATGGCGATCGCGCAGAACGGGCCGGGGGTGACGGGCTTCGTGACGCCGGTGAAGACCGCCTACTGGAACCACACGCCGCTTCTGCTGGTGACGCCTCAGGCGGCGAACCGGACCATCGGCCAGGGCGGCTTCCAGGAGATGGAGCAGATGCGGCTCTTTGCCGATTGCGTCTGCTACCAGGAGGAGGTGCGCGACGCGAGCCGCATCCCCGAGGTGCTGAACCGGGTGATCATGCAAGCCTGGCGCAACTCGGCCCCGGCGCAGATCAACATCCCGCGCGACTTCTGGACCCAGGTGATCGACGTGGAACTGCCGCAGGTGGTGGCCTTCGAGCGGCCCGCGGGCGGCGAGCAGGCGGTGGCCGAGGCGGCAAGGCTGCTCAGCGAGGCAAAATTCCCGGTCATCCTGTCGGGCGCCGGGGTGGTGCTGTCGGGGGCGATCCCGGACCTGGTGAAGCTGGCCGAGCGGCTGGATGCGCCGGTCTGCAGCAATTACCAGCACAATGACAGCTTCCCGGGCAGCCACCCGCTGGCCATGGGGCCGCTGGGCTACAACGGCTCGAAGGCCGGGATGGAGATCATCCAGAAGGCCGATGTGGTGCTGGCGCTGGGGACGCGATTGAACCCGTTCTCGACCCTGCCGGGCTACGGCATCGACTACTGGCCGAAGCAGGCCAGGATCATCCAGGTCGACATCAATGCCGACCGCATCGGGCTGACCAAGAAGGTCACGGTGGGCATCCAGGGCGATGCGGCCAAGGTGGCGCGCGGCATCCTGGCGCAGCTTGCCCCCGCGGCGGGCGATGCCGGGCGGCAGGAACGCAAGGATCTCATCGCGCAGACCAAGTCCCGCTGGGCGCAGGAGCTTTCGAGCCTCGACCACGAGGAGGATGATCCGGGCACCGAATGGAACGCCGAGGCGCGGGTCCGCGACGCCGGGCTGATGAGCCCGCGCCAGGCCTGGCGGGCGATCATGCAGGCGGTGCCGAAGGAGGCGATCGTCAGCTCGGACATCGGCAACAACTGCGCCATCGGCAATGCCTATCCAAGCTTCGAGGCCGGGCGCAAATACCTGGCGCCGGGCCTCTTCGGTCCCTGCGGCTACGGCTTCCCGGCGATCCTGGGCGCCAAGATCGGCAATCCCGAGGTGCCGGTGATCGGCTTTGCCGGCGACGGCGCCTTCGGCATCTCGATGAACGAGATGACCGCCTGCGGGCGCGCGGACTGGCCGGCGATCACCATGGTGATCTTCCGCAACTACCAATGGGGCGCGGAAAAGCGCAACACGACGCTGTGGTACGACAACAACTTCGTCGGCACCGAGCTCGACCGCGACACCTCCTATGCCGGCATCGCCCGGGCCTGCGGGCTCGCCGGCGTGCAGGTCAAGTCGCAGGAGGAGCTGACCGCGGCCCTGCACGAGGCGGTCGAGCGGCAGATGCGGGACGGCGAGACCACCTTCATCGAGGTGCTCTTGAACCAGGAGCTGGGCGAGCCCTTCCGCCGCGACGCGATGAAGAAGCCGGTGGTGGTGGCCGGCATCGACCCGGCCGACATGCGCCCGCAAAAGGGCGCGGCCTGACGCGGAAAGGCGGCGCAGGGCGCCGGCGCCCCCCGGCTTTCACCGTTTCCCAAATACTCCGGGGGGCGCTTGCCGGGCCCCGTCGAGGGGCCGGGCAAGCGCGAGGGGGCAGCGCCCCCCTCGGCGGCCGGGAAGGACCGCAGGACCGCCGGACACATCCGCCCATGAGGCCCTCTCCCGGGGCGCATGACGCCCTTCCGACGACGACCCGGCGCGGCCCCCGCCCCGGCCCCATCCCCGCATCCCGGTGACGACGATGATGACCACCCTGATCCCTTCGCGCAGCCTGCTCGGCGAGGCCTTCCCGGGCTTCGCGGTCTCGGCGCTGGTCGCGGCCACGGCGCAGTTCCTGTCGGACCATTACGGCGCCCCGGCCATGCTGCTGGCGCTGCTTCTGGGCCTGGCGCTGAACTTCCTGGCCGAGGAGGGCACCCGCACCGCGCCCGGCATCGCCTTCACCGCCCGCACCGTGCTGCGGCTCGGGGTGGCGCTTCTGGGCGCGCGGATCTCGGTCGAGATGCTGAGCGGGCTGGGGCCGCGCGCCATCGCGCTGGTGGTCGCGGGGGTGGTGCTGACCATCCTCTTCGCGCTCCTCGCCACCCGCCTCGTCGGCCGCGGCTGGCGCTTCGCGCTGCTGACCGGCGGCGCGGTGGCGATCTGCGGCGCCTCGGCGGCCATGGCCATCGCCGCGGTCCTGCCCCGGCACGAGAAATCCGAGCGCGACCTGGTCTTCACCGTGCTCTCGGTCACCGTGCTCTCGACCCTGGCCATGGTGCTCTACCCGATGCTGTCGAACGCCTTCGGCTTCACGGCGCGCGACAGCGGCGTCTTTTTGGGCGGCACCATCCACGACGTGGCCCAGGTGGTCGGCGCCGGCTTTTCCATCGGCCCCGAGGCCGGCGAGACCGCGACGCTGGTCAAGCTGATCCGCGTCTCGATGCTGGCGCCGGTGGTGCTGTGCTTCTCGCTGGCGATCCGGGCGCGCGGGCTGGCCGATGCCAGGGGCGGCAAGGCGCCGCCGCTCTTGCCGGGCTTCGTGCTGGGCTTCCTGGCGCTGGCGGCGCTGAACAGCGCCGGGCTGATCCCGCAGCCGGTCTCGGCGCTTGCCGGGCAGCTGTCCCGCTGGGCGCTGCTGATCTCGATCGCCGCGGTCGGCATCAAGACCTCGCTCGGCAGGATGCTCGAGGTCGGGGGCGGCGCCATCGCGCTGATCGTGGCCGAGACCGTGTTCCTGGGCGTCTTCGTCGTCGCCGGCCTGCATTTCTGGGGGTAGTGCCATGAAACCGCTCGAGCGCATCCACGAGGCCGCGAAGGCCCTGGACCGCCACATCATCCTGCCCGAGGGCGGGGACCCGCGCGTCGCCGAGGCCGCCCGCCGGCTGGTGGCCGAGGGGCTGGCCCGCGTCACCCTGCTGGGCGGGCCCGAGATCCCCGGCGTGGGCCGCATCGACCCGGCGGGCGCGCCCGACCTGGCCGAGCTGGCCGACCACTGGCACCGGCTGCGCGCCGCCAAGGGCATGACCGCGGAACGCGCGCTTTCCGAGATGCGCGACCCGATCCGCCAGGCGGCGATGCGGGTGCGGCTGGGCCAGGCCGACGGCACGGTGGGCGGCGCGGTCGCCACCACCGCCGACACGGTGCGCGCGGCCCTGCAGATCATCGGCCGGGCCCCCGGGGCCGGGATCGTGTCGAGCTTCTTTCTGATGCTGTCCTGCGGGCCCGGGGCGCCGGTCCGGGGCGGCATGATCTTTGCCGATTGCGGGCTGGTGATCCAGCCCGACGCGGCCGAGCTCGCCGCCATCGCGCTGTCGGCGGCCGAGAGCTGCCGGCGGCTCCTGGCCGAGGCGCCGCGGGTGGCGCTCTTGTCCTTTTCGACCGCCGGCTCGGCCGATCATCCCAGCCTGGGGCGGCTGCGCGAGGCCTTGGCGCTGATCCGCGCCGCCGCCCCGGATCTGGAGGTCGACGGCGAGCTGCAGTTCGACGCGGCGCTGGACGAGGCGATCCGGGCGAGGAAGGCCCCGGCAAGCCGCCTGACCGGCCGGCCGAACGTCTTCGTCTTTCCCGACCTCGCCTCGGGCAATATCGGCTACAAGATCGCCCAGCGCCTGGGCGGCCTCATCGCCATCGGACCCATCCTCCAGGGCCTCGCCAAACCCGCAAACGACCTCTCCAGAGGATGCTCCGTCAACGATATCGTCAATGCAACAGCAATAACCGCCATGCAAACTCAAATATGAGCCGCGCAGAGCTGGAACCGGATTTTGCCCCATGATTGCACGTTTTTCGATCCTGGCGCGTTACGTTTCAACCCGGGCCACCGATCGGTGATCGGCCCCGCAATCGCAAGCAGCCGGCCGCGTCCGAAAGGGCGTGCCAAGAGGAGGAGAAGCCATGACCGAACAGCCTGGAAACCCTGAAACCCCCCGCGCCGCGGATGCGACGGACCCCGCGCGGCGTCGCTTTCTCGGCAGGACCGGCCTGACGGCGCTGGGGACCATCCTGGGCATGGCCGTCCCGTTCGAACGCAACCTGCCCGCAGGTTTCGTGCCCGCCGCGCTGGCCCAGGACACCGGCCTCGACCTGATGGCGGGCAAGCAGGGGCTGGTGGTGCTGGGCGACCGGCCGCTGAATGCAGAGACCCCGGCGCATCTGCTGGACGACGACGTCACGCCCTATGAACGGCTGTTCATCCGCATGAACGGCCTTGTCCCGCAGACGGCGCTGGACCAGGACGCCGAGGGCTGGACGCTGAGCGTCGACGGCGAGGTCGAGACGCCGCTGGAGCTGACCATCGACGCGCTGAAGGCGCGCTTCGAGACCGTCACCCGGCGGCTGGTGATCGAATGCGGCGGCAATGGCCGGGCCTTCTTCCAGCCCGGCACCTCGGGCAACCAATGGACCGTCGGCGCGGTCGGTTGCCCGGAATGGACCGGCGTGCGGCTGGCCGATGTGCTGAAGGCGGCAGGCGTGAAGGACAGCGCCGTCTATACCGGGCATTACGGCAACGACGTGCATCTGAGCGGCGACGAGGAGCAGGAGGTCATCTCGCGCGGCGTGCCCATCGAAAAGGCGCTGGAGGAGGATGCGATCATTGCCTGGGCGATGAACGGCGAGCCGCTGCCGGCGCTGCACGGCTTTCCGCTGCGGCTGGTGGTGCCGGGCTATCCGGCCTCGGTCTCGCAGAAATACCTCAACCGCATCCGGGTCCGCGACAGGGAGCATGACGGCGCCAAGATGACCGGCGATTCCTATCGCATCCCGGCCTATCCGGTCGCGCCCGGCACCGAGGTGCCCGAGGAGGACATGGTGGTGCTGACCGAGATGCCGGTGAAGTCCATCGTCACCTTCCCCGAGACCGGGACCGAGGTGAAGGCGGGCGAGACGGTCGAGGTGCGCGGTCATGCCTGGTGCGGCAAGGGCGACGTCGCCTCGGTGCATGTCTCGCTGGATTTCGGCCAGACCTGGCAGGAGGCCGCGCTGGAGCCGCCGCCGAACCGCTTTGCCTGGCAGCGCTGGCGCGCGCAGCTGACCCTGCCGCAGCATGGCTATTACGAGGTCTGGGCGCGGGCCACCGACCAGGATGGCATCGGCCAGCCGCCACTGTCCCCGGCCTGGAACCCGCGCGGCTATGCCAACAACATCCAACACCGCATCGCGCTGGTCGCGGTCGCGTGAGGGGAGGGCGCGATGTCCAGAATTATCAAGACATTTGCCGCCGCTCTGGCCGCGCTGGTGCTGGGGGTCGGGCTGGCTGCGGCCGAGGTGCGGCCCGATCCGATGCAGGCGCTGGCGGGCCGGCCCGCCGGCGCGAACCCGCTCGACCCGATGACGGCGATCCGTGCCAAGGCGGATGCGGGCGAGGCGCGGGCGGGGAACGAGGAATTCGGCGGCCTGCCCGAGGGCGCGGGCGCCGAGGAGACCTATTACCAATGCGTCGCCTGCCATTCGACCGAGATCATCAAGCAGCAGCGCGTCACCGACCATCGCTGGGACGAGCTGTGGACCTGGATGGTCGAGGAGCAGGGCATGGTCGAGCCCGACGAGGAGACCAGAGCGCTGATCCTGACCTATCTCAAGACCAATTTCTCGTCCGAGAGGTAGGAAGGGCCGCGGCGGATGTGTCGTCCGGGTTCGAGAATCGAGCAAGGCCGCGCACAGGCGCGGCCTGCTGCGCAGCCATGGCGGAGCATATTGATATGCTACAAAGAATAGCCATTGTATCTACAAAAGATTTGCAGAAAGGGCGGCGCTTTGGCTGCAGATGATCGGGAAGATCCGTCCATGACGGCACAGAAGCCTGCGGCCGCGACGACCGATCGCAAGGGCGTGCGGATGCGTTGCGCCGCCGCATCCTGGCCATGGAGATCGCGCCCGGAGCCTTGATCGACGAGCAGGAACCGGCCGAGGAATTCGGGCTCTTCCGCCCTCCGCCCGGCCCGCGGTGGATTTTGGACCGACCCGCATCTATCGCGCCTTCCCCGACCCGAAAAGTCTGCCGCCGCCAAGGCCACGCTGGCGATCCGGGAGCGGCGGGCCGGAATCGAGCCACCGCCAACCCCTTCACGAGGACGTTCCCTGCGCCACCGCTTCTTCTGCATCGACAGCCATGCCTGCGGCAACCCGGTCCGTGTGGTCGCGGGCGGCGCCCCGCTGCTGCCGCATCTGCCGATCTTCGAACGCCGCAACCTGTTCCTGCGCGACCACGACTGGATGCGCACCGCGCTGATGTTCGAGCCGCGCGGCCATCATGTCGGGCGCGATCCTTTATCCCGCCTTCCGCGAGGATTGCGACTTCGCGGTGCTGTTCATCGCGCTGCGCCTTCCCGGCCCGGCGGCCAGCTCAATAGGGCAGGCCGACGTAGTTTTCGGCCAGTTCGCGGCGCGCGGTGTCGGATTCCGCCAGATGCGCCAGGGTGGCGCGGCGCATCTGCGCGGCGAAACCGTCCTCGCCGTCGAAACGGTGCAGCATCATGGTCATCTGCCAGCTGAAGCGCATGGCCTTCCAGATCCGCGCCAGCGCGCGGTCGGAATAGGCGTCGAGCCCCGCCTGTTCGCCCTGCTTCAGCGCCGCAATCAGCGCCTGATGCAGGTAGAACACGTCCGACACCGCCAGGTTCAGCCCCTTGGCCCCGGTCGGCGGCACGATATGCGCGGCATCGCCCACCAGGAACAGCCGGCCCCAGCGCAGCGGCTCCGAGACGAAGCTGCGCAGCGGCGCGACGGATTTCTCGATCGAGAGGCCGGTGACCAGCCGCGCCGCGGCCTGGGCGGGGATGCGGCGGCGGAACGCGGCCCAGAAGCGGTCGTCGGGCCAGTCCTCGACCCGGTCGCTCAGCGGCACCTGCACGTAATAGCGCACGAGATTGTGGTTGCGCATCGAGGCCAGCGCGAAGCCATGCGGCGAATTGGCATAGATCAGCTCGTCGGCAACCGGCGGCGTGCGCGACAGGATGCCCAGCCAGCCGAAGGGATAGACCCGCTCGAATTCGCGGCGCCGATCCTCGGGGATGGTCCTGCGCGAGACGCCGTGAAAGCCGTCGCAGCCCGCGACATAGGCGCAGCTTAGGCGGTGGCGCCGGCCGCCCTGCGTGTATTCCACCGCCGCCTGCGGCCCGTCGAGGTCGAGGATGCGTACATCCTCGACGCCGTGCAGGATGGTCGTGCCCATGGCGTCCTGCGCGTCGTAAAGGTCATGCGTGACCTCGGTCTGGCCATAGACCATGACCTGCCTGCCGGTCAGCGCCTTGAAATCGACATGCACCATCAGGTCGGCATCGGTGAACCAGGCGCCGTCATGCGCGATGCCCTCGGCATCCATGCGGGCGCCGACCCCGGCCTCGCGCAGCAGTTCAACGCTGCCCCATTCCAGGATGCCGGCGCGGATGCGCGACAGCACATGCTCGCGGCTGGCGCGTTCCAGGATGACCGTGGCGATGCCGGCGCGGTTCAGAAGCTGCGAGAGCAGCAGCCCCGAAGGCCCGCCGCCGATGATGACGACCTGAGTGTCCATGACGATGTCCGCTTGTTTCCCTGACCTGCAGCATAGGCGGCGGGCGGGCGGCGATGAATGGACGCGGACGGCAAAGACTTGTATGAATCGTGCATGAGCGTGCCCGGCCCCATCCCGGTCTTCAACCTGTTCGGCGAGACTGCCGCCTTCCCGGACGTGATCCATTGCGAGCGGATCTGGGACCGGGCGCGTCTGCACGACTGGGCGATCTCGCCGCATCGCCATCGCGAGATGATGCAGGTCTTCGCCATGCGGCAGGGCGAGGCGCAGGTGATGCTGGACGGCGATGTCGCGCGTCTGCATGACGGGCAATTCCTGTTCGTGCCGGCGCTGGTCGTGCATGGTTTCCGCTTCCGCAAGGGCAGCGAGGGCATGGTGCTGTCCTTTCCGCTGAGCGTCGCCGCCGGCTTGCAGGCCGCCTCGGCCGAGATCGGCCGGCACCTGTCGCGCCCGTTCTTCGGCGCGCTGGACGAGGGGCTGCTGACGCTGATCGGCCAGCTCTCCGACGCCTTCGCCGGCCACGGTGCCTATCGCGGGCCGCTGCTGGCGGTGCTGTCGCATGCCCTGCTGACCGCGCTTTGCGAGCTCGACCGCGCGGCCTCGGCCGAGACGGTCGGCGGCAGCCCGCAGCGGCTGCAGCGGCTGGCGGCGCTGGTCGCGGCGCATATGGCCGAGGGCTGGCGGCCCGGCGACTATGCCCGCGCGCTGGCGATCACGCCCGGCCATCTGAACCGGCTGTGCCGCGAGGCGGCGGGGGTCAGCGCCTCGCGCCATATCGAGGGGCTGGTGATGGCCGAGGCCTGCCGCCTGCTGGCCTTTACCCAGCTGCCGGTGGCCGAGATCGGCTATCGGCTGGGCTTTCACGACCCGGCGCATTTCTCGCGCCGGTTCCGGCTTTTGCGCGGCACGACGCCAAGCGCCTATCGCCGGCCCTTCATGACCGTGGCCTGACCGCTGGCACCAATCGGGCCGTCAGCCGCCCGCGACCCGGCCGGCGATCTGGCGCGCCACCTGTTCCAGCGTGGCAAGGCCCGGCGTCGCGGCGGCCTGCCGGCGGGTCATGCCGACCGCGCCGGACAGGAACCTTGCCCCGGTCGGGAACTCGACCAGCAGGCCGCGCTCGACCTCGTCCAGCACCACCCCGCGCGAGATGAACCACAGGCTGTCTGAGGCCAGGCAGATCCCCCGCCCCAGCGCCAGCGACACCGTCTCGACCAGCGGCCGGACGCTGGCCAGCCCCAGCGAGACCAGATAGGCATCGACCGAGGCGCGGATCAGCGCCGTCGCCGGCGGCAGGATCAGCGGCGCCTCGCGCAGCGCCTCGGCGGCCGGCCGGCCGGCTGCGGGATGGCCGGCGCGCGCCACCAGCACGACATCCTCCTCGTAAAGGTGATCGAAGCTCAGCCCCGCCATTTCCGAGGGGCTGGGCAGGCGGCCGATCATCAGGTCGATGCTGCCGGCGCGCAGCATGCGGATCAGGTAGTGATGCGGCCCGGTCTCGACCGCCAGCATCACGTCGGGCAGGATCTGCCGCAGTCGCAGCACCACCTGCGGAAAGAACCGCGTCGCTACCGTGGGCAGCACGCCCACCCGGATCGTGCCGCTGGTCCCCGGCTGCAGCGCCGCCGCGCCCGCCTCCAGCGCCTGCAGGGCATGGGCGGCGTGGTGGCGAAACAGCGCGCCCTGTTCGGTCAGCACCAGCCGCCGCCCCTGGCGCAGGAACAGCCGCTGCCCCAGCAGCGTCTCCAGCTCGGCCAGGGTGCGCGACAGCGCCGGCTGGGTGATGCCTTGCCGGCGGGCGACGGCGGACAGCCCGCCCTCGGCCGCGATGTCCAGAAAGGCGCGGATATGGCGCAGCTTGATCGCCGGATGCATAATTGAATGATTATACATGATCGCTCATTTAGCATTTTTCGCCCGGAACAGGCTGTGGCAGATTATGGGTGAGAGAGGAGTTGCCATGCAAGTTCTGATGCGACCCTGGGGGGCGATGCATTACCGGATCGACGGGCCCGAGGACGGGTTGCCGGTGGTTTTCGCCAATTCCCTGGGCACCGACCTGCGGCTTTGGGACGCGGTGCTGCCGCTTCTGCCGGGCATCCGCGCCATTCGCTACGACAAGCGCGGCCACGGCCTGTCCGATTCCGGCGGCCCCGTCTCGATCGCCGATCTGGCCGAGGACGCCGCGGCGCTGATCGAGGCGACCGGCGGACCGGCGGTCTTCGTCGGCCTGTCCATCGGCGGCATGATCGGCCAGGCGCTGGCCGCGCGCCGGCCCGAATTGCTGCGCGCGCTGGTGCTGTCGAACACCGCGCCCCGCATGGGCGCGCCCGAGATCTGGGCCGCCCGCATCGCCGCCATCCGCGCCGGCGGCGTCGCCAGCATCGCCGATGCGGTGCTGGAGCGCTGGTTCGCCGCCCGCTTCCGCGCCACGCCGGCGCTGCATCCCTGGCGCAACATGCTGGCCCGCTGCGACGCGCAGGGCTATATCGCCGCCTGCGAGGCCATCGCCGCCGCCGACCTGACCGAGGGCACGGCCGGCCTGCGCCTGCCGGTGCTGGTGATCGCCGGGGACCAGGACGGTTCCTCGCCGCCGGATCTGGTGCGCGGCACCGCCGATCTGATCCCCGGCGCGGATTTCCACGTCATTCCCGGCGCCGGCCATCTGCCCTGCGTCGAAACCCCCGCCGCATGGGCCGCGCTGCTGGCCCCCTTCCTTCAGGACCATCTCCGATGACCAACCGCTACGACCAGGGCATGACCACCCGGCGCCGGGTGCTGGGCGATGCCCATGTCGCCCGCGCCGAGGCCGCCAAGACCGATTTCGACGAGCCCTTCCAGAGGCTGATCACCGAATCCGCCTGGGGCGCGGTCTGGTCGCGCGACACGATCAGCCCGCGCGAGCGCTCGATGCTGACCATCGCGCTGCTGGCGGGGCTGGGCAACGACCACGAACTGGCCCTGCATATCCGCGCCACCGCCAACACCGGCGCCACGCCCGGCGACGTGATCGAGGCGCTGCTGCATGTCGCCATCTATGCCGGCGTCCCGCGCGCCAACCATGCGATCAAGATCGCCAAGGAGACCTTTGCCGAGATGGAGGCGGCCAAGCGATGACCCTCAGCAATGCAACCGACCGCGGCCCGCTGTTCTTCCGCGACCGCGACTGGCACCCGCCGGCCTATACGCCGGGCTACAAGACCTCGATGACCCGCGCCCCGCATCGCGCGCTGGTGGCGCTCGGCTCGACCCTGTCCGAGGAAACCGGCCCCGCCTTCGGCCATGACATGCTGGGCGAGCTGGACAACAATCTGGTGATGAACTTCACCGGCCAGCCCGCCATCGGCGAGCGCATCATCATGCACGGCCGGGTGCTGGACGAGACCGGCCGCGGCGTGCCGAACGTGCTGGTCGAGATCTGGCAGGCCAATGCCGGCGGCCGCTACCGCCACAAGAAGGACGGCTACCTGGCGCCGCTCGACCCGAATTTCGGCGGCTGCGGGCGCACGCTGACCGGGCCGGACGGAAGCTACGAATTCCTGACCATCCGCCCGGGCGCCTATCCCTGGCCGAACCATGTCAACAACTGGCGGCCGATGCATATCCACATCTCGGTCTTCGGCACCGGCTTCGGCCAGCGCCTGATCACCCAGATGTATTTCGAGGGCGACCCGCTGATCGCGAAATGCCCGATCGTCAACACCATCGGCCAGGACCGCGCCATCCAGGCGCTGGTGGCGCCCCTGGACATGAACCGGGCGATTCCGATGGACTGCCTGGCCTACAAGTTCGACATCGTGCTGCGCGGCCGCCGCCAGTCGTTCTTCGAAAACCGCAAGGAGGGGATGTGATGCAGGGACTGGACTATCTCAAGGAAACCCCCTCGCAGACCGCCGGCCCCTATGTCCATATCGGCCTGACCCCGAACGCGCTCGGCAATCCCGGCATCTATCCGCAGGACCTGGGCCTCTCGCCGATCCGCGAGGGCGCGCGGGGCGAGCGCATCACCATCACCGGCCGCGTCATCGACGGCGCCGGCATGGTCCTGCGCGATGCGCTTTTCGAAACCTGGCAGGCCGATGCGGATGGCATCTATCCCGGCAACGACCCGCGCGGCGCCGCCGATCCGAACGTCACCGGCTGGGCCCGGGTCGCGGCGGATTTCGACACCGGCATCTGGCGGCTGGAAACCGTCAAGCCCGGCCGCGTGCCCTTCCCGGACGGCCGGCTGATGGCGCCGCATATCAATGTCTGGCTGGTGGCGCGGGGCATCAATCTCGGGCTCCAGACGCGGATCTGCTTCGAGGACGAGGAGGCGGCCAATGCCGAATGCCCGGTCCTCGCCCGGATCGAGCACAAGGCCCGCATCCAGACGCTCATGGCGAAGCGGACCGGACCGGGCGAATACGGTTTCGACTTCAAGCTGCAGGGCGAGAACGAAACCGTCTTCTTCGACATCTGAGGGCAAGGCCATGACCGCAACCCCCTGCATCATCTGCGACGCCATCACCGGCTCGCTGCCGACCAAGGACAACAACCCGGCGGTGCCGATCTCCATCGAGGAGCAGGTCGAATCGACGCAGGAAGCCTTCGAGGCCGGCGCGACCATCGCCCATTGCCACGTCCGCGACGACGAGGGCCGGCCGAGTTCCGACCCCGAACGCTTCGCCCGGCTCAAGGAAGGGATCGAGACGCATTGCCCCGGCATGATCGTCCAGCTCTCGACCGGCGGCCGCTCGGGGGCGGGTCGCGCACGCGGCGGCATGCTGCCGCTGGCCCCCGACATGGCCTCGCTCTCGGTCGGCTCGAACAATTTCCCGACCCGGGTCTACGAGAACCCGCCGGACCTGGTGGACTGGCTGGCCGCCGAGATGGCGAAATACGATATCAAACCGGAAATCGAGGCTTTCGACCTCAGCCATATCCTCAAGGCGCATCAGATGTGGCAGGCGGGCCAGATCAAGGACCGGCCCTATGTGCAATTCGTCATGGGGGTGAAAAACGCCATGCCCGCCGACCGCGAGGTCTTCGACTATTACGTCCATACGGTGAAGCGCCTTTTCGGCGCCGATGCGCCCTGGTGCGCGGCGGGCATCGGGCCGAACCAGATCGTGCTGAACGACTGGGCGATCTCTGCCGGCGGCCATGCCCGCACCGGGCTCGAGGACAATGTCCGCCTCGACCGCGACAGGCTCGCCCCCTCGAACGCCGCGCTGGTGAAACGCGCCGTGGCGCTTTGCGAGAAATACCGCCGCCCGGTGGCGACCTGGCGGCAGGCCCGGCAGATCCTCGGCCTGCGCTCCCCCGCCGCCTGACCCCTGCCGCCTGCCTCTCGCATCTTCTTTCTTGTCCAAATATCCTCGGGGGGTCCGGGGGGCAGACGGCCCCCCGGTCCTGTCATTGCAAAAGGACCGACCGATGCCCGCCGCAGCCGCCGACAGCGCCCTTTATCGCAGCCTCTTCTCGGATGACGAGACCGCCGCGCTCTTCGCCGACAGCGCCGAGATCCGCGCCATGCTGCTGGTCGAGGGCGCGCTGGCCCGCGTGCAGGCCCGGCTGGGCCTGATCCCCGAAACCGCCAGCGCCTTCATCGAGCGCGCCGCGCGCGAGGTGCAGATCGACCCCGCCGCGCTCGGCCCCGAGACGGCGACCAACGGCGTGCCGGTCCCGGCGCTGGTCGCGGCCTTCCGCAAGGCCATGGAGGCGCCCGATCATGCGCAATACCTGCATTGGGGGGCGACCAGCCAGGACATCATGGAAACCGGTCAGGCGCTGCGGCTGCGCCGGCTGACGGGGATCTGGGACGACAGGCTCGGCCGGCTGGTCGCCGCGCTCGGCCGGCTGGCCCGCGAGCATGCCGATCTGCCGATGGCGGCGCGGACCTACGGGCAGGCGGCGACGCCGACCGGCTTCGGCGCCGTGATCGCCGGCTGGGGCCATCCGCTGCTGCGCCACCGCGCGCGGCTTCAGGCGCTGGCGCCGGACCTGGCCACCGTCTCGCTGGGCGGGGCGGCGGGCACGCTCTCGGCCATGGGGGCCGAGGGCCCCGCCGTGCGCGCCGGCCTGGCCAAGGCGCTCGGCCTGCACGATCCCGGCCACGGCTGGCATGCCGAACGCGACCGCATCGGCAATTTCGCCACCTGGATGGCGGGGCTTTGCGCCAGCCTGGGCAAGATGGGCGAGGACCTGATCCTGATGGCGCAAAGCGGCATCGGCGAAATCCGCATCTCCGGCGCCGGCGGTTCCTCCACCATGCCGCAAAAGCAGAATCCGGTCGGCCCCTCGGTGCTGGTGGCGCTGGCGCGACAGGCGGCGGCGCTGGCCTCGGCGCTGCAGGGCGCCGGCATCCACCGCCAGCAGCGCGACGGCGCGGCCTGGTTCGTGGAATGGCTGACCCTGCCGCAGCTCTGCATCTCGACCGGCCGGGCGCTGGCGCTGGCGCTGGACCTGTCGGGGCGGATCGCGCCCGATGCGCAGGCCATGGCGCGCGGGCTCGACGACGGCAGCGGGCTGATCCATGCCGAGGCCTTCACCTTCGCCCTGGCCCGCCACATGCCGCGCCCCGAGGCGCAGGCCAGGATCAAGGCGCTCTGCGCCGAGGCGCAATCCGGCGGCCAGCCGCTGCCGGCGCTGGTCGTCCGCGAATTCCCGGATCTGGACCTTTCCGCCGCCGGCGGGCTCGGCACCGCCCCGGCCGAGGCGCGGGCCTTTGCCGAGGCCGCCGGCGCCTAGCCCGGCGGCCTCGGCGATCCGCGCGGATGCGCAGCGCGTCCGCCTCGACCAAGACCGGGCGGGCAAGGCCGCTCCCCCCCAGCCGGGACGAAACCACCCGGCCATGGTGGCGCGGGGCACGGGCATCGATGCCCGGCCTCGCACCGCCGCCGGTCAATAGCTGATCGCGGCGCTTTCGCGCAGTTCCGCGACGCTGGGCTTGGGGAAGCCGAAGAATTCCAGATAGGCCGGGATCTGCTCGAACAGCATGTCGGTGCCGACCTGATAGCGGCAGCCGCGGGCGCGGGCGGCGGCAAGCAGGGGCGTGATCTCGGATTTCAGCACCACCTCGCCGACGAAGGTGGCGGGGTCGAGGCGTTCGGGATCCATGGGCAGCGGGTCGCCCTCGGTCATGCCCAAGGGCGAGGCGTTCACCGCCAGGTCGAAGCCCGCCGGGTCGTTCGCGCCGGTCTCAAGCGCGATGCCGGGATAGGCGGCGGCGATGCGGCCGGCCAGCGCCTCGGCATTGGCGGCCGCCGGGTCGTAGAGCGCCAGCCGCGCCACGCCCGCCCGGGCCAGCGAGGCGGCGATGGCCGAGCCGACGCCGCCGCAGCCGACGACCAGGGCCGAGCGGCCCTGCAGTTCCTGGCCCTTGGCCAGCACGCCGCGCACGAAGCCCTCGCCGTCGAACATGTCGGCCTCGAGCGCGCCGTCCCCGGCCAGCCGCAGCCCGTTCGCCGCGCCGGCGATGCGGGCGGTGACCGAGACGCGGTCGGCCAGCGCCAGGGTGCTGACCTTGTGCGGCATGGTGACCAGCGCGCCGTGGATGTTCGACAGCCGGAACAGCAGGCGCAGGAAATCGGGGTAATCCTCGGGCTTGCAGCCCATCGGCACCACCACGGCATCGATGCCGCGCCGCTGGAACCACGGGTTGTAGATCATCGGCGATTTGAAGGTCGTGGTCGGATAGCCCAGATGCGCGATCAGTCTGGTGGTTCCGCGGATCATGATGCCTTGCCTTTCCTGCTCGGGGGGAAAGGCCCCGGATGGACCGGGGCCTTGCGGTGGGGTTCAGCGGCTGGCGGCGGCCTCGGTCCGCAGGTGGTCGTATTCCGCCTTGGGCACCGGCGCGGCATTCGGCTTGCCCAGGTCCTCGATGCGGACCCGGTAGGTCTCGCGCGCCGACCAGGCCGCGGCGGCGGCGATGCAGCAGATGGCGAAGGTGATCGAACCCACCATCAGCGGCACATTGGTCGCGCCCGGAGGGGCGACGGTGGCGAAGAGCGCCGGCAGCAGCGCGGTGATCGTGGTGCCGATATTCTGCGAGATCGCCATCGAGGACACGCGGGTCCGGGTCGGGAACAGCTCGGGGTAGAAGCTGGGAAAGACCGCATTATAGCCCTGATAGACCACGCCCCACATCAGAAGCGACATCAGGATCGCCAGCGGCACCGAATGGATCGAGATGGCGTAGAGATAGCCGAAGGCCAAGAGGCCCGATCCCAGCGCGCCGACGATGATCGGCGGGCGGCGGCCGATGCGGTCCGACAGGTTGCCGACCAGCGGGATCACCAGGCAGGCGACGATATTGCCCAGGACCGGGATCCACAGATAGACGTCCTTGTGGAAGCCGATGCCATAGGCGGCCTGCACGGCATAGGCGGCGCCGAAGACGGTGGCGACGACCGGGATGGTGTTCATCAGCGCCATGCAGATCACCCGGATCATGTCCGGCCAGGTGGTGCGGATCGCCTCGACGACGGGCGAGCGCGGGGTGGCGTGCTCGGCCTCTTCCTGGCGGAAGGCGGGGGTTTCCTCGACCTCGCGGCGGATGATCCAGCCGGCGATGATGACGACGAAGCTCAGCAGGAACGGGATGCGCCAGCCCCAGCTGTTGAAAGCCTCGTCGGGCATGTAATGCGCCAGCGGCAGGAAGACGGCGGCGGCCAGGATCTGGCCGGCCTGCACGCCCTGCAGCGTGAAGCTGGCGAAAAAGCCGCGCCGGCCGAAGGGCGCGTGTTCCATGATCATCGAGCTGGCGCCCGAGATCTCGCCCGCCACGGCGAAGCCCTGCACCAGCCGCAGGATCACCAGAAGGATCGGGGCCAGGATGCCGACCTGCTGATAGGTCGGCAGGATTCCGACCAGCAGGGTCGAGATGCCCATCAGGAACATGCACAGGATCAGCACGTTCTTGCGGCCATGGGTGTCGCCCCAATGGCCCAGCACGAAGGCGCCGATCGGCCGGGCGACATAGCCCACGCCATAGGTCGCCAGCGAGGCGACGATGGCGACGCGCGGGTTTTCCGACGGGAAGAAGATCTGCGGAAACACCAGCGAGGCGGCGGTGGCGTAGATGAAGAAGTCGTAATATTCCAGCGCAGAGCCGATCCAGCCGCTGGCCGCAGCCTTGCCGGATTGATGCCTGCCCTTGGGCGCGATGGCCGGTGAAGCGGTCATGGGTAACCTCCCTGAAGCTGACCACGCCAGCTCCTCTGATTGCGCGGTCTGTGGCAAAAGGTCGCAAAACAGTTGAATAACGTCAAAGACCGTTTGACGCTTTGCATTAACATGATGTTAATTCATTAGCGCCGGGATGGGCCGGAATGGGGCGGCGATTCCGGGCAGGGGATTGATTTCCATGCCTGCCGCTTGCGGAATCGGCCCGATGGCCCGGTGACCGGCGGTTTTCCCGCAAGGGCGGAAAATCAGCCCTGCTCCGCCAGCTGCCGGGCGATTTTCCAGCCGAAGACCATGGCCGGGCCGATGGTCGTGCCGGGCCCCGGATAGGTGCCGCGGAAAATCGAGGCGGCGTCGTTGCCGCAGGCGTAAAGCCCGGGGATCGGCCGGCCCTCGCGGTCCAGAACCTGCCCCTCGGCATTGCAGTCGAGCCCGCCGCTGCCGGCCAGATCGACCGGAACCACGCGCAGCGCATAGAAGGGCGCCTGCCGGATCGGGCCCAGGCAGGGATTGGGCTTGACCTCGGGATCGCCGTTGAAGCGGTTCACCACCGTCGAGCCGCGGCCGAAATCGGCGTCGGAACCGGTTTCCGCGAAACGGTTGTTGGCCCGGACGCTTTCGGCCAGCCCCTGCGCATCGACTCCGATGGCGGCGGCCAGCGTGTCAAGGTTGCCTGCGCGCTGCAGATAGCCCTGCCGCAGCAGCCGCCGCAGCCCGCGCCCGCCCGGCAGGACCAGCCCCAGCCCGTAGCGGCGGATGAAACCGGAATCGACCACCAGCCAGGCCTCGGACAGGCCGGCGCGGATCATGCCCATGCAGAAATCGTGATAGCTGCCGGCCTCGTTCACGAAGCGGCGGCCGTCGCGGCCGACGGCGATCAGCCCCGGCTTGGCGCGGTCCAGGATGATATGCGGCCAGATTGCCTGCGACCCGTCCGGACGGCCGAGCAGCGAGCAGGGCATCCACAGCCCGGCGCTGTCGCCGCCATCGTCCAGCGCCGCGCCGGCGCGCTCGACCGCCAGGGCGATGCCGTCGCCGCTACTGCCCTCGGGCGCCTGCGAGAAGGCGGCGATCTGCGGCGGAAACAGCCGCTCGCGCAGGGCGCGGTTCCAGCCGATGCCGCCGGTCGCCAGCACCACGCCCCGCCGCGCCCGGATGCGGCGCCGGCCCTGCGGGGTCTCGATCACCGCGCCGATCACCGCCTGCCCGTCGCGGATGAGATCGGCCAGCGGGCTGTCGAACCAGATCGGCACCGCGCGCCGGCGCAGGCTGAAAAACAGCCGCGCCACCAGCGCATTGCCCATCAGCAGCCGGGTGCCGCGCCGATGGCCCAGCCGGTCGCGGGCATAGCGCAGCAGGATCTTCAGCGCGGTCGCCAGGTTGCCGGCGCTGGCAAAGGGGGCGAGCAGCGCCCCCAGCTCGCCGCGCGCGACCATCATGCCGCCCAGACCCATGAACACGTCGCGCGGCGGCCGCACCCGGTCGAAATCGGCCCCAAGCAGCCGGCCGTCGAATTCCACCGGTGCGAGCGCCCGCCCGCCATAGGCCGAACCGGGACCGTCCAGATAGTCGGGATGCGCGGCGGCGGCGACGAAGCGGACCTCGGAATGGCGTTCAAGCTCGGCGATGGCCTCGGGTCCCGTGGCCAGAAACGCCTCGCGCCGCGCATCGCCGCCACGGTGGCCGACGACATGGCGCAGGAAGGCGGCGGCGTCCTCGGCGCTGTCGGGCACCCCGGCCCGGTGGCTCAGCTCGGTGCCCGGCACCCAGGTCGTGCCGCCCGAGGTGGCGGTGGTGCCGCCGACCATGCCGGTCTTTTCGCAAAGCAGCACCGACAGGCCGGCGATGGCGCCGCTCAGCGCCGCCGTCATCCCGCCCGCGCCGGCGCCGATCACCAGAAGATCGACCTCTTCGTCGAAAGCCGTGGCCGTCATGCGCGATCCCTCCTCCTTGCCCCGATGCGTGGCGGAACTTGCCACAGGCGGCATAAAAATGGAAGATACTTTTATAATTGAATATTATTCCATATAATAGGAAAGGAGGAGACAGCATGACACAGGACACAAGGCGGCCGCGCCGCATTCTTCTGACCGGCGGCACCGGTTTCATCGGCCTGCGGGTGGCGGCCGCGCTGGCGACGCAGGGCATCGTCCCGCGCCTTTTCGACCTCGAAGCCGCGATCCGCCGCACCGTGCTGCCAAAGGGCTGCGAGGCGGAGGCGGGGGATGTGACCGATGCCGATTCGCTGGCGCGGGCCGGCGAGGGCTGCGACGGCATCGTGCATCTGGCCGGGCTGATGACGGTGGATTGCGCCGCCGACCCGGCGCGGGCGGTGCGGGTCAATGTGCTGGGCTCGGCGCATGTCTTCGAACTGGCGCGCCGGCTGCGGGTTCCGGTCGCCTGGCTCAGCACCGCCGGGGTGTTCGGGCCGGACAGCGCCACGCTGCCGCGGCCGATGACCGTCTACGGCGTGACCAAGCTGGCGGTCGAGGGGCTGGCGCGGGTCCATGCCGCCGATCACGGCCTGCCCAGCCTGGGGCTGCGGCCCTATATCGTCTACGGGCCGGGGATCAGCAGCGGCATCGCGGCCGGGCCGTCCATCGCGCTGGCGGCCTCGGTCCGGCGCGAGCCGGCGGTGATCCGCTTCTCGGGCCGGGTGGGCTTCGTGCATGTGGATGACGTGGCGCGGCTGCTGGCCGCGGCGATGCTGCGGCCGATGCAGGGCGCGACGGTGCTGACCATGGCCGGCGATACGCGCGAGATGGCGGACTTCACCGCCGAGTTGGCCCGGCAGAGCGGCTGGGACGGCATTACCATCGACGGCCCGCCGCTGCGCATTCCGACGGATCTCGCCTCGGACCCGGTGCCGGACTGGCTGGGCGCGCAGCCGGTCACGCCGATCGAGGAGGGCATCCGCCGCACGCTGGCGGAACTGGGCGGCTAGGCTTTCGGCATGCCCTTGGGCCGCAGGGTGCGCTTTTGCGCGGCGATGCGGAACGGGGCGTTCGGCGCGCCATAGCCGGCGTAATCGCCGCGGCGCTGCACGATCTCCAGGAAGAAGCCGCCGGGCAGGGCGGTCGAGTAGAACTGCAGGAACTGCCCGCCGGCATCCTCGTCATACATGATGTGATGGGCGCGCAGCCGGGCGGTGAAATCCGGATCGAGCCCGAATCGCGCCTCGACGTCGTCGTAGTAATTCGCCCCGATGCGCAGGAAGGGGAAGCCGCGCGCCGCCATCTCGGCCGCGGTGGCGAAGATGTCGTCGCTGGCGAAGGCGAGGTGCTGGACCGAGGAGCCGAAGGTCTCGTGCAGGAACTGCCCGGCCAGGGTGCGCCGCGTCTCGGCGCCGTTCAGGGTGATGCGCAGCCCGCCGGCCCGGATGGCCTGGCTGCGCACCAGCCCGTCGGGATCGACCACATCGACCATCGGCGCCTTTTCGGCCGTGAACAGGGTGGTGTAGAACAGCGACCAGCTGAGCATTTCGTCATAGGCCATGGTCTGGCCCAGGTGATCGACGCCGGCAAGCCCGGCGCCCGGCGGCGCGGGGGCGTCAAGGGCGAAATCCACCTCCCAGATCCGGCCCAGATCGCCCCGGCGGTCCAGCAGGCGGATCACGTTGCTGCCGGCGCCGCGGATGCCGGGGATATCAAGCTCCTGCGCGGCATGGGGCGCGACATGCGGCTCGGCCCCCAGTGCCAGGGCGCGGTCGAAGGCGGCGCGGGCGTCGGGGACCATCAGCCCGATTTCGGACACGCCGGTGCCATGCGTGACCCAAGCGCTGTGGGCGTAGCCCTCGGGCTCGGCATTGACCAGCAGGTTGACGCCGCCCTGCCGCCACAGCGTTACCTGCTTGCTGAGATGCCGGCCGGCCTTTTCGAAGCCGGCCGTGGTGAGCAGGCTCTCCAGCGGCCCGGCATCTTCGGCCGAGGTGGCGAATTCGACGAACTCGACCCGCTCGACCGGGGCGGGGGCGGGAAAGGCGGGCAGATCGACGGAGAGCGAAGGCTCGGCCCGGCGCACGCGGTCCATCAGCGCCACCAGGCTGCGATGGCCGTCGCGGGCCACCAGGCGCGGCAGCCCGGCGCGGAACTGGTCGTTGAAGATTTCCAGGCTCAGCGGTCCGTCATAGCCGGTGGCCATGACCGCGCGGGTGAAGCCGGCGACGTCCAGGTCTCCCTCGCCCGGCATGTTGCGGAAATGCCGCGACCAGTAGAGCAGGTCCATCTCGATCAGCGGCGCGTCGGCCAGCTGCACGAAGAAGATGCGGTCGCCGGGAATGCGGCGGATGCTGTCCGGATCCAGTTTGCGGCCCAGCGTGTGGAAGCTGTCGAGGATCAGGCCGACATTCGGGTGATCGGCGCGGCGCACGATCTCCCATGCGTCGCGGTGGTCGTTGACGTGCCGGCCCCAGCACAGCGCCTCGTAGCCGAGGCGGATGCCGCGCTGCGCCGCGATCTCGCCCAGTTCGCGGAAATCGGCGGCGGCGCGGTCGATGCCGCCAAGCGCCTCGGGATGGGTCGAGGAGCAGACGAGCACCAGGTCGGTGCCCAGCTCGGCCATCAGGTCGAACTTGCGCTGCGCCCGGGCGAAGGCGCGGCTGCGCAGGGGCTCGGGCAGGCCCTCGAAATCGCGGAAGGGCTGGAACAGGGTGATCTCCAGCCCATGGTCGCGGACCATGCGGCCCACCTCGGCCGGGGTGAAGTCCGAGGCGAGGAAATCCTGCTCGAAGATCTCGATCCCGTCGAATCCGGCCTGCTGGATCGCGGCGAGTTTCTCGGTAAAGCTGCCCGAAATCGATACGGTGGCAATCGAGGTCTTCATCCCGCACCCCTTTCCCTGATGCGCCAAGGGTCGCAAAGAATGGGCGTAACGGCAAATGCCGATTCTTCGCCGTGATTAACCTTGCGTTAATTCACAGCGGCGAGAAGGCCAGCGGACGCAGGATCACATGCCGTCCCGGCTGCGGCGCCGCCGGCACCGGCCCGGCGCTGCGCGGCATCAGCGCGACGGGACCGCGCGCATCGCCCGAGACCGGCTGCCACAGCGCCTCTGCCCCGGCCGGCTCCGCGCCGATCACCAGCGCGGCGCAATCGGGGGCGAAAAGCGCCGCGCCGGGGGCTGGCGCGGCATGGGCGCGCAAGCGTCCCGCCAGCGCCGCATGGAAGCGCGGCGAGGCGTGGTCGAGCCGCAGGAAACGGTTCTGCTGCGCATCGACCAGCGGGAAGGCGGCGGGGATGAAACCCCTGGTCCAGCCTTCCTCCTGCGCCAGCGCGGCGCGGCGGAATTCGCGTTCGGCCCAGTCGGCATAGCTCCACAGGTGATGGATGGTGTTCAGCGGCCCGGTCTCGGCCAGCCAATAGCCCATCAGGGGCAGGTGCCGGGTCACCAGCGGCAGGCCGCGTTCGGCCAGCAGGGCCAGGTAATCGCCCGCCGCGCCGGGTTTCAGCCGATAGCTGCGCCATTCATGGATCATGCCGGTCCCTCCTGCCGCGCAGATTGGCGCGGGCGGCGGCGCGCGGAAATGGACCGCGCGTCGGAAAGATTGGACTCAGCCCTCGGATCGCGCGGCCTGCTTGCGGAAGGCGCCGGGCGAGATGCCGACGCGCTGGGTGAAGAAGCGGTTGAAATAGGCCGGATCGTCGAAGCCGGTCAGATGCGCCACCTGCGCCACCGTGCTTTCGGTATAGACCAGATAACGCTTGGCCTCGATCACGATGCGCTCGTAAAGCAGCTCGGATGCGGTCTTGCCGCTGCGCGCCTTGCAGGCCGCGTTCAGCCGCGCCGGGGTGACGGCCAATTCGCCGGCAAAGAAGCCCAGCGAACGCTGGCTGCGGAAATGTTCTTCGAGCAGCGCGCGATAGCGCACCAGCAGGTCGTAGTCGCGGTCCGGCGTGGCGGTGCCGGCGTCCTGATGCGCGATCGACAGCCGCAGCACCACCACCAGGATGCGCATGTATTGCGCCAGGATCGCCGTGCGCCGGCCCGGGGCCGACCAGATGAATTCGCGGTGCAGCCAGTGAAAGGTGTCGATCACCGCCGGAATGTCGAGGCCGGTCCCGGCCAGCGGATAGACGGCCGGCCGGCCCGCCGCCGTCGCCAGCCGCGGATCGCCGGCCGATGCCGTGCGCAGGCAGCCAAGCGCCGCCGTCACCGCGAACCCGTCGGTGCCGGGATCGAAGTCGATCTGGTGCACGACGCCCGCCGGCACCACCAGGATGCCGGGGGCGGGGATCGGCAGCTGGCGGTCCTCCATGCGGATGCCGCCGCCGCCCGATTTCACCAGCAGCACCTGCATGTGATCGGGATGGGCATGGGGACGAATCCTCCAATCGTTCGGGCCGCTGCGTTCGCGGATCGGCTCGATATGAAGCAGGTCCAGTTCGACATCCGCCTCCTGATCTCCATAGAGATAGTAATGCGGGATGCTGCCTGCCGCCTTGTCGCCCATGCGTTCCTCCGTCCCCCGGTCGGTTGCGAATAGTGCAAGAATTGCGCGCCAGCGTCCATTGGTTCGCCATGCCCCCCGCAGTAGCAGGAAGGCAGCGAGAAAGGGAGGGAGCCAATGGGCGCGCAGGAGCATTGCGACGTGCTGGTGATCGGCTCGGGCGCCGGTGGGCTGGCCACGGCGATCACCGCCAGAAAGCACGGGCTGTCGGTGATCGTGATCGAGAAGGAGCCGGTCTTCGGCGGCACCACCGCCTTTTCCGGCGGCGTGCTGTGGATCCCCGGCAACCGCCACGGCCGGGCGCTGAACCCGGATGACACGCGCGCGGCGGCGCGGGCCTATCTGCGGGCCGAGACCGGCAATTTCCACCAGCCCGAGGCGGTCGAGGCCTTCCTGGAGGCCGGACCGAAGATGCTGGACTGGTTCGAGGCCGAGACCGAGGTGAAATTCATCCCCACGCTTTACCCCGATTATCACCCGACCGTGCCGGGCGGGGTGGATGTCGGCCGCTCGGTGCTGGCGGCGCCCTATGACAGCAGCGCGCTGGGGGAAAACCTGCGCCGCCTGCGGCCGCCCTTGGCGACCATCACCTTCATGGGGATGATGTTCAATTCCTCGAACGCGGACATCCGGCATTTCTTCAACGCCACCCGCTCGCCGACCTCGTTTGCCTATGTCGCGAAGCGGCTGGCCGCCCATGCGGCCGAGGTCGCCCGCCACGGCCGCGGCGTGCAGGTGACCAGCGGCAACGCCCTGGCGGCGCGGCTGGCCAAGACCTGCTTCGACCTCGGCATCGCCATCCTGACCGAGACCCCGGCGCTGCATCTGCTGAAGCAGGGCGGCCGCGTCACCGGCGCGCAGGTCGGCGGCGCGCAGCCGCGCAGCATCATGGCCGCGCGCGGCGTGGTGCTGGCCTGCGGCGGCTATGCGCAGGATCTGGCCCGCCGTGCCGGGATCTATGCCCATCTGAAGGCGGGGGGCGCGCATCACTCGCCGGTGCCCCCGGGCAATACCGGCGACGGCATCCGGCTGGGCGAGGCGGTCGGCGGCGCTTTCGACGCCGAATATCCGCAGCCCGCCGCCTGGATGCCGGTCAGCCTGGTGCCGGGCAAGGGCGTGTTTCCGCATCTGCTGGACCGCTACAAGCCCGGCATGATCGCGGTGCGGTCCGACGGGCGGCGCTTTGTCAACGAAAGCGACAGCTATCACGATGTCGGCGCGGCCATGGCCGCAGGCGACGGGACGGCCTGGCTGATCTGCGACCATCGCGCGATCCGCAAATACGGCCTTGGCCATGCCAAGCCGGCGCCGATGCCGCTATGGCTCTGGACCCGCAGCGGCTATCTGAAGCGCGGCCGGACGCTGGCCGATCTGGCCCGGGCTTGCGGCATCGACCCGGCAGGGCTGGAGGCGACGGTCGCGGCCTATAACCGCGGCGCGCGCGAGGGGCGGGACGAGCAGTTCCGCCGCGGCGAGACCAGCTTCAACCGCTATCTCGCCGATCCGGACCACCAGCCGAACCCCTGCGTGGCGCCGGTCGAGCGCGGCCCGTTCTACGCCGTGCGCATGGAAATGGGGGATCTGGGCACCTTCGACGGGCTCAGGACCACGGTCGAGGGCGCGGTGCTGGACCGGCAGGGCGCGGCGATCGCGGGGCTCTATGCCGTGGGCAACGACCGCGCCAGCATCATGGGCGGGAACTATCCGGGCGCGGGCATCACGCTGGGCCCGGCCATGACCTTCGGCTGGATCACCGGCCGCCATCTGGCCGGGCGCGCGGCCGCAAAGGAGGATGCAGCATGAGCTGGCTTGGACTGGAAGGCAGGACCGTCGTCATCACCGGCGCCGGCGGCGGCATCGGTCAGGCGCTGGCGCGGAACTTTGCCGCCGAGGGGGCGCGGGCAATCCTGCTGGACCGCGACCTTGACCGCTCCGGGCCGCTGGCCGAACAGCTGGGCGGCGGCGCCTTGGCGCTGGCCTGCGATCTGGCCGATCCGGGCAGCGTCGCTGCCGCCGCCGGGCGGGTCGAGGCCGAGGGCGGCGCCGAGGTGCTGGTCAACAGCGCCGCCATCCTGCGCCCCGGCGCGCTGGACAGCGTCAGCGCCGAGGATTGGTCGGCCATGCTGGCGGTGAACCTGACCGGCTACCTGACCGCGGCGCAGGCTTTCGGGCGCGGCATGTTGCGACGCGGGCGCGGTGCGCTGGTCCATGTCGCCAGCATCGCCGCCAGCCAGCCGCAGCCGGCCAGCGGCGCCTATTCCGCCTCGAAGGCGGCGGTGGCGATGCTGTCGCGGCAGCTGGCCGCCGAATGGGGTCCGCGCGGCCTGCGCTCGAACTGCGTCAGCCCCGGGCTGGTGCTGACGCCGATGTCCGCCGCCTTCTATGCTGATCCCGAGGTCAGGGCCCGGCGCGAGGCCATGGTGCCCTTGCGCCGCATCGCCTCGCCGCAGGACATCGCGGATGCGGCGCTGTATCTCGCCTCGGACCGGGCGGCCTATGTCACCGGGCAGGACATCGTGGTCGATGGCGGCTTGTCGCAAAGCCTGATGGGGCTGGTGCCGAGGCCGGGCTATGCTTAGCGAGGCGCTGGTCACCGGCGGGGCCGAGGGCATCGGCTGGGCCATCGCGCAGGCGCTTGCGGCACAGGGCTGCCGGGTCACGATCGCCGATCTCGACGGCGACAAGGCGGCGCTGCGGGCGGCGGAACTGGGCGCGGGGCATCGCGGCATCCGCTGCGACGTCACCGACGAGGTTCAGGCGCGGGCGGCGGCCGCCGTCGCGCCTTTCGGCATCCTGGTGAACAATGCCGGCATCGGCGACAGCCACCTGCCGACACTGGAACAGGATCTGACCGCCTTTCGCCGGGTGCTGGACGTGCATCTGTCGGGGACCTTCCTGATGACGCGGCAGGTGGCGCGCGGCATGCTGGCGCGCGGGCGCGGGGCGGTGGTGAACCTGTCCTCGATCGCCGGGCTGACCGGCCTGCCGCGGCGCAATGCCTATGGCGCGGCCAAGGCCGGCATCGTGGCGATGACCCGGGCCATGGCCTGCGAATGGGCGGGGCAGGGGCTGCGCGTGAACGCCGTCGCCCCGGCCTTCGTCGAGACCGCGCTGGTCCGGACGCTGGCCAGGGCGGGCCGGATCGACCTGTCGGCCATCCGCCGCCGCACGCCGCTGGGCCGGCTGATCGAGGCGCGCGAGGTGGCGGCGGCCGTGGCCTTCCTGGCCTCGGACGCGGCCTCGGGCATCACCGGGGCGGTGCTGCCGGTCGATGGCGGCTGGACCGCCTTCGGCGATTTCGGCGAGGCGAGCCGCCCCGATTGAGCGCGGCCCCGCCGGTTTGCGCGCCGGCTGCACAAGGAACGGGCAGGCGCCTTGCCCCAAGCCGGGTTTCCGGCCCCCTCCGGTGGCCCTGGGCCCGGAAAGGCGCGACAATCGGGCATGAGCCATCTCCGATTCGACGGGGCTTGCCATGATCGAACTGGTCTTCATCGCCTGCATGGGCGGCGCCCCGGCCGATTGCCGGGAACACAGCCTGATCTATACCGAGGTCACGCCCCTGGTCTGCATGCATGGCGCGCAGCCTGCGCTGGCGCAATGGGTCGAGACGCATCCCGACTGGCGCATCGCCCGCTGGTCCTGCCAGACGCTGCGCCGCGAGCGCAGCATCTGACGGGGCGGCGCCTAGGCCGCGTCCTCGATATGGCCGCCCAGGAACAGCTGGCCGACGCGCGGATCCCGAAGCAGCGCGTCGGCCCTGTCGAACATCCGGGTCTGGCCCAGTTCCAGCACCAGCCCGTAATCCGACATGGCTAGCGCCGCCTTGGCGTTCTGTTCCACCATCAGCACCGTCACCCCCTGGTCGCGCAGCCGGATCAGGGTCTGGAACACCTCCTGCACCAGGTTGGGCGACAGCCCGATCGAGGGCTCGTCGATCAGGATCAGCTTGGGGTCCAGAAGCAGGGCGCGGGCGATCTCCAGCTGCTTCTGCTGGCCGCCCGACAGCTCGATGGCCTTCTGGTCGCGTCGCTCGCGCAGCATGGGAAACTGGTCCATGACCTGCTCCATCCGCTGCCGGACCCGGGACTGGTCGCGGGCGGTGATGCCGCCCAGCTCCAGATTGTGGAACACCGACAGCTGCGGCACCACGTTGCGGCCCTGCGGCACATAGGTCACGCCGCGGGCGATCATCTCGGCCGGGCGCTTGCGGGTCACGTCCTCGCCCTCCAGCAGGATCTGGCCGGAATGGATGTTCAGCAGCCCGAAGATCGCCTTGAACACGGTGGATTTCCCGGCGCCGTTCGGCCCGATCACCGTGGTGATCGAGGCCTTGGGAATACTGAACGAGGTGCCGTTCAGGATGGTGATGCGGCCATAGCCGCCGGTGACGTCCTTGAGTTCCAGCATGTCAGCCCCCCAGATAGGCGTCGATGACCATCTGGTTCGCCCGGATCTCCTCGGGCGAGCCTTCGGCGATGATCTCGCCCTGCGCCAGCACGATGATGCGGGTGCAAAGCGACATGACGAATTCCATGTTGTGCTCGATCACCACGAAGGTGGTGCCGTGCTCGCGGTTATAGGTCATCAGCCGCTCTTTCAGATGCGCCAGCATGGTCAGGTTCACCCCGCCCGCCGGCTCGTCCAGCAGCACGATGCCGGGCCCGGCCATGAAGGCCATCGCGGCATCGACCAGCTTCTGCTGGCCGTAGGAGAGCGAGCCCGCCTCGGTGTCGCGATAGGGAGTCAGGTTGAAGAACTCGATCAGCTGCTCGGCCTTGTCGGTCAGGCCGGCGTCGGACTTGCCGAAAAGCCGGCTCAGCATCGAGCCCTCGTGCTCCTGTCCGGCCAGGATGACATTGTCGAGCACCGTCATGCGCGGAAAGACCGACAGCTGCTGGAAGGTGCGTCCGACGCCCATCAGCGACAGGTCGGCCGGCCGCACGCCGTCGGTCGAGCGGCCGTTGATCTCGCAATGGCCGGCGCTGGGGCGCAACTGGCCCAGGATGCAGTTGAACAGCGTCGACTTGCCCGAGCCGTTCGGGCCGATCAGGCCCAGGATCTCGCCCTTTTGCACGTCGAAGCTGACATCGTTCACGGCGCGGATGCCGCCGAACTGCTTCGAGATGTTGCGGACGGAAAGGACGGGGGCGGTCATAGCTGGAATCCCTTCTTCATATCGCGGCGCGTCTCGTGCCGGGGGCGGAACTGGTTCCAGATCTTCTGGCCCAGCCCGATCAGCCCCTGGGGCGAGAACACCATCAGCACGATCACCAGCGCCGAATAGATGATGAGGTAATAGCCCTCGGTGAAGCGCAGGAGTTCCGGCAGCAGGATCACCACCGCCGCGCCCAGCATCGGGCCGAAGAAGAAGCCGGCGCCGCCCACCACCACCATCAGAAGCAGCTTCAGCGAATGGATCAGCGCGAAGCTGCCCGGCTCGATGAACTGCACCAGCGGCGATTGCAGCGCCCCGGCCAGCCCCCCGAAGGCCGAGCCGATGGCGAAGGCCAGAAGCTTCTGGCGGCGGATCTTCAGCCCCAGGCTCTCAGCGCGGATCGGGTTCTCGCGCAGCGCCTTGAAGGCCCGGCCCCAGGGCGAGCGCAGGATCCACCACATCACGAAGGCCGAGACCAGGAAGCAGGCCAGCGCGAAATAGTAGAAATTCAGGTTGCTGTCGGTCGCGATGCCAAGGACCGAGGGCCGCGGCATGCCGACCAGCCCGAAGGAACCGCCGGTGATCTCTTCCTCGTTGCGCAGCACCAGGAACAGCAGCGTGTTGAAGGCCAGCGTCACGAAGGCCAGGAAATGGTGCTGCACGCGCAGCGCCGGCCAGCCAAGCAGCAGTCCGACCGCGAAGCAGGAGGTGATCGAGATCAGCGCCGCCGCGATCCAGGGCACGCCGGCCAGGGTCAAGAGCGCGGTGACATAGGCGCCGATGCCCATGAAGCCCGCCTGCGCCAGGCTGACCTGCCCGGCATAGCCCAGCGTCAGGTTCAGCCCCATGGCCGAGATCGAGAACAGCAGCCAGGAGGTCAGCGTATAGATGATGTAATTGCCCTGGCCGATGGGCGCGGCGACCAGCGCCGCGATGCCCAAGGCGATCAGGATGATGCGGGTGCGGGTCATACGGCGCGTCCCTCCTTGGTGCCAAGCAGCCCCTGCGGGCGCAGCAGGATGATGGCGATGAGCAGGATCAGCGGCATGGCCGAGCGGTATTCGGCCGAGACATAGACCGCCGAGAGGTTGTCGATGACGCCGATCAGCAGCCCGCCGACCAGCGCGCCGCGGATCTGGTTGAAGCCGCCGACGATGGCGGCGATGAAGGCCACCAGGCCCAGCGTCTCGCCATTCGAGAACTTGGCCAGGTAGATCGGCGAGATCAGCACCGAGGCGATGGTGGCCAGCGCCGCGTTGATCAGGAAGGTATACATCACCATCCGCTTCACATCGACGCCGAGGATCTCGGCCACGGCGGGGTTCTGGGCGCTGGCCTGCATGCAGCGCCCGGTGCGGGTGCGGTTCAAGAACAGCTGCAACCCGCCGATGGCCAGCATCGAGACGATCAGGTTGCCGATATCCTGCGCCGAGACGCTGGCGCCGGCGAAGTGATAGACCTTCTGCGGAAAGATCGCCGGGAAGGGCTGGGCGGTGGCGCCATAGAATTCCTTGACGCTTTCCTTCATCAGCAGGCCAAGCGCGATGGTGGCGATGACCAGCGGCAGGGTGCCATGCGGCAGCATCGGTTCGACCACCAGCTTCTTGAAGGCGACGCCCAGGATGAGAAGCGACAGCAGCAGCGAAAAGCCGATGGCGGGCCACATCGGCAGGCCCAGCCCCATGCCGACCAGCACGAAGAAGGCCGGCAGCATGACGAATTCGCCCTGCGCGAAGTTGATGGTCTGCGATGCCTGCCACAGCAGGGTGAAACCCACCGCGGCAAGGGCGTAGATGGAACCGGCGGCAAGGCCGGAGATCAGGATCTGGATTAACTCGGCCATGAGAGCCTCACGTCAGGTTGACGGATACGGGGGCAGGCCGGCGGAATGCCGGTGCCAGCCTGCCTCGCGCGCTGTGCGGGCCGATCAGTTCGGCGGCAGGATGGCCTTGACCACCTGCTTGCCGTCCTGGACCTCGACGAAGAAGCTTTCGCGCGACATTTCGCCGGTCTCGTCCCAGCTGACGTCCATCAGCACGCCGGGGCATTCGGCCACAGTCAGCGTCAGGCCGTGCATCTTGTCGGCGATGGCCTGGCTGTCCGCCTCGCCCACCATCTCGGCCACGCATTTGAGGGTATAGGCGGCCGTGTAGCCCTTGATGGCGTTGTGGTCGGGCGTGTAGTTGAACTTGGCCTTGAACTTCTCGACCATCTCGGTCATCGCCGGGATATTGGCGTCGGGGGTCAGGCCGACATGGCCCATGGCGCCGTTGGCGGCGTCGCCGGCCAGCTCGATGACCTTGTGGCCGATCAGCGTCGTCTCGCCCACCAGCGGCAGGGTCACGCCCTGCTTGCGGGCCTCGCGCAGGAAGCGGGCGCTTTCCTCCTCGGTCAGGTAGACGAAGGCGGCGTCGGCCTGGATGCCCTTCAGCTTGACCACATCGGCCGAGAAATCGGTCTGCGCCTGTTCGGTGGGCAGGTCGGCGACGATCTCGAAGCCATGGGCCTCGGCCTCCTTCAGGAAGGATTCGTGCCCGCCCTTGCCGAATTCGGTGTTGGCCCAGACCACGGCGACCTTCTTCACCCCCATTTCCTCGGCCATGTATTTGGCCATCTTGGGCACGCCCTTCTGCGAGCCGAAGGCGGTGCGGAAGATGTAGGGGTTGCCCATCCCGGTGATCGAGGGCGCCTCGGAGCCGGTGAATTGCGGGATGCCGGCCTGTTTCGCCACCAGCATGTTCACCACCGTAGAGGACGAGAACACCGTGCCGGTAATCGCCACCACCCCGTCGTCGATGGCCTTCTGCACCATGGCCCGGCTGACCTGCGGGTCGGTCTGGCTGTCATATTCGGTGACGGCGACCGGTTCGCCCAGCACGCCCCCGGCCGCGTTGATCTCCTCGAAGCCCATCCGCACGCCGTCGCGGAAATTGGTGCCGGCGGCGGCGCCGGGGCCCGAGAGCTCGACGATCGAGCCGATCTTCAGCTCGGCCAGCGCCGGCACGGCGGCCAGCGCCAGCGCGGCGGCGGCGGTCAGTGTCCTGATCATTGCGTTTCCTTCCTCCCTGGTTCGGATCCTGTTTTGCATGGGATCTCCTCTTCCTCTCCATAATCTGCCATGTCGCGTTCCACGCGAACATTGCAAAACGCGCAAAGATACATAATCGGGCGGTTATGCAGCGCCCCTGTGCCGTTCAGTCCAGCGCGATCTGCCTGACCCCCATCAGCAGTTCGGCCAGCAGCACCGCCTGCGCCTCGAACATGCCCGAGCCCGGCATCGTGCCGCAGCCTCTGGCGCGCGCGGCGGCGATCAGCGGCGGGATGGCCGGGCGGGTGACCACGTCGGCGACGAATTGCGCGGCGGTCAGCAGCCCGGCCTCGACCGGCAGCGGGTCGCCTTCGCGCATGCCCAGCGGCGTCGCGTTCGCCACCAGCGCAAAGCCGCGCGGATCGGTGCCGCCGATGCGGACCCGGCCGGGAAAGGCGGCGTCCAGCCGCGCGATCAGCGCGTCGCGCCGCGCCGCGTCGATGTCGTGCAGCGCCAGTTCCGAGGCGCCGCGCGCCAGGATCTCGTAGGCGATGGCCGAGCCGGCGCCGCCGGTCCCGACCAGCAGCGCCGGCTTGCCGGCGACGTCGAAGCCCTGCGCGGCGATGCCGTCCATGTAGCCCTGCCCGTCGGTCGCGTCGCCGATCCAGCCCCCGTCCCGGCGCAGCATGATGTTCACCGCGCCCGCGGCCCGCGCCCGCGCCGTGACGCGGCTGCAGAAGGCCAGGCAGGGCGCCTTGTGCGGCACCGTCACCACGATGCCCGGACAGTTCTGGACCGCCGCGGCCTGCGCCAGCCAGCCGGGCAGGTCCTCGGGCAGGACGTGGATCGGCACCACCATGCCGTTATGGCCGCGATCCGCCATGATCTGGCTGAGCGATGCCGGCGATTTCACCTGCCCGATCGGGTGGCCGATGATCGGGAAGAATGCCGTCTCTCCGTCGATGCGCAGCGGTTGGGCCATGCTGGTTCCTCTTTCCCTCTTGCGGACAGCGCCCCCGGGCTGGCCGCGCCTTGAAACAATCACGCGCCCCGCCGTCAGGAAATGGACGATAGGGGCGGAACATTGGATTTTCGCGCCTCTGCGCCGCGGGGGGCGATTCCGGCGCCTCATCCGGTTCGAAGCGGAAGATCGCAGAAAGTGGAATATCATTCAATATTAAAATTGACTTCCGATATTCTTTCTGGCTTGATGCCCAAGAAGGTCGGAAGGAGGGATGTCCATGGATCGGATCGCGGTCGCCGTCATTGGTGCGGGAGTCATCGGGCGCACGCATATCGACACGCTGGCGCGCCTGTCGGGGCTGCGGCTGTCGGCGCTGGTCGATCCCGCCCCCTCGGGCCGGGCGCTGGCCGAATCGCTGGGCGTGCCCTGCCTGCCGGACGCGGCGGCGCTGATCGATTCGGGGCTGGCGCAGGCCGCCATCGTGGCGACGCCGAACGAAACGCATCTGCCGGTCTCGGCCGCGTTGCTGCGCGCCGGCATCCCGGTGCTGCTGGAAAAGCCGGTGGCCGAAAGCCTCGATTCGGCGCGGCAGCTGATCGCGGTGGCGGATGAGACCGGCGTGCCGCTGCTGGTCGGCCATCACCGCCGGCACAATCCGATCATCCGCGCCGCGCATGAGGCGATCCGCGGCGGCCTGCTGGGCGATCTGGTCATGGCGACCGTGACCTGTTCGCTGGCCAAGCCCGACGATTATTTCCAGGCGCCCTGGCGGCGCAGCAAGGGTGCGGGCGGGCCGCTGCTGATCAACCTGGTGCACGAGATCGACCTGCTGCGGCATTTCTTCGGCGAGATCGCCGAGGTACAGGCCATCGCCAGCCATGCCCGCCGCGGCTTCCCGGTCGAGGACACGGCGGCGGTCTGCCTGCGCTTTGCGGGGGGCGGGCTGGCGACGCTGTGCATCTCGGACGCGGCGGTCGGGCCCTGGGCCTGGGACCTGACGGCGGGCGAGAACATGGCGCGGTTTCCGGCGCATCGCGTCCCGGCGCATCATTATGCCGGCAGCCGGGCGGGGCTGTCGCTGCCCGACCTGCTGCTGTGGCAGCCGCCCGGCGCGCCGGACTGGACGCAGGAACTGCAACCCCGGCCGCTGCCCGTCAGCCACGGCGATCCCTATGAGGCGCAGCTGGCGCATTTCGCCGATCTGGCGCGCCATGGCGGGACGCCGCGCGTCTCGGCCCGCGACGCCACCGCCAACCTGATCGTGCTGGACGCCATCCGCGCGGCGGCCGAGACGGGGCAACGCGTCGCGGTTGACCTTTCGGCGCTGAACCGCGAACCTGAAACCGCCTTCAACAGCGGAAGCGGATCATGAGCAGCGTTCTGGAAAAAGCCCTCGCCATCGTCGAACTTCTGGTCGATCACCCGATGGGCCTGCCGGTCACCACCATCGCGGCGGTGACCGAACAGCCGGCCAGCGGCGTGCACCGCACCCTGCAGGAACTGGCGCGGCTGGGCTATGTCCGGCAGTTGCAGGCAGGCGGCGATTACGCGCTGACCATCAAGCTGCCGGCCTTGGGCCTGGGCTTCATGGGCCGCGCCGGCATCACCGATGTCGCCCAGCCGGTGCTGGACCAGCTGGCCGCCGACAGCGGCGAGCTGATCCGGCTGTCGGTGATCGACGGCGAGCGGCTGATCTGGGTGGCGGTGGCGCAGGGCGCGACGCGCGGCTTGCGCTATGACCCGGGGCAGGAGCAGGGCGTGGTCGTGCACCTTGCCAGCTCGGCCGGCGGCAAGGCCTGGCTTGCCAGCATGAGCGACGACGAGGCGCTGGCGCGCGTCGGCGCGCAGGGCCTGCTGCGCCAGGCCGAGGGCATGGGGCCGAACGCGCCGACCAGCATCACCCTGCTGCTGCAGCAGCTGGCCGAGGCGCGGGCGCGCGGCTATGCCACAGCGGTGGACAGCTATATCGCCGGCATGGCAGCCATGGCGGTGCCGGTGCGCTATCACGGCGACGGGCCGGTGCTGGGCTGCCTGTCCATCGCCGGTCCGGCGGTGCGCATGACGCCCGAGCGGATGGCGGAACTGGCGCCGCGCCTTCAGGCCGCGGCCGGGGAACTGGGCGCCGCTGCCGCGGGAACCAAGTATTTTCAGGCAAATGTCAGGGCGATCGACGCCGATGCCGAGGACGGGCGGAAAAGCGCATAGGCTTTTTCCCGGCTCGCGCCCCTGACGGGCAGGAGTGAATGGACGTTTCATCCGAACGCAGGCTGGCCTGCGATGTGCTGGTCATTGGCTCGGGGGCCTCGGGGCTGGCGGCGGCGGTCACGGCGGCGCATTTCGGCCTGCGCGTGGTGCTGGCCGAGAAGGCGCCGGTCTTTGGCGGCACCTCGGCCTGGTCCGGGGGCTGGCTGTGGATTCCGCGCAATCCCTTGGCCCGCGCCGCCGGCATCGACGAGCCGCCGGAAGCGCCCCGCGAATACCTGCGCAGCGAACTCGGCAACCGCGCCAGCGACCCGCGGCTGGAGGCGTTTCTGGAGAACGGCCCCGAGATGGTGGCCTTCTTCCAGGACCATACGGCAATGCGCTGGGTGGACGGCAATGCGGTCCCGGATTTCCACGAGACTCCGGGCGCCGCGAAAGGCGGGCGTTCGGTCACGGCCATGCCCTATGACGGGCGCGAGCTGGGCGGCTGGATCGGCAAGCTGCGCCCGCCGCTGGACGTGGCGAGCCTTTGGGGCATGGGCATCGCCAGCGGCGCCGACATGCGGCATTTCTTCCGCGCCAGCCGCAGCCCGCGCTCGGCGCTATATGCGGCGGGGCGGATCGCGCGGCATCTGCGCGACCTGGCGCTGCACCGGCGCGGCATGCAGCTGGTCAACGGCAATGCGCTGGTGGCGCGGCTGCTGCGTTCGGCGCGGGACAAGGGCGTGGTGCTGCTCGACAGCGCGCCGGTCTTGGCGCTGCAGCGGCAGGGCGGCCGCGTCGCGGGTGCGCGGCTTTCGACGCCGCAGGGCGAATTGCTGGTCGAGGCGGCGCGCGGCGTGGTGCTGGCGACCGGCGGCTTCCCGCATGATCCGGCGCGGCTGGAGGCGTTGGCCCCGCGGGCAGGCGGCGGGGCGGGGCATTTCTCGGCCGCGCCGCGCGCCAATACCGGCGACGGGCTGCGGCTGGCCGAGGGGGTGGGGGCTGCCGTCGATGGCGAGCTGGCCTCGAACGTCGCGCTGGCGCCGGTGTCGCTGGTGCCGCGCCGGGACGGCCCGCCCGCGCATTTCCCGCATCTGGTCGAGCGCGCCAAGCCCGGCATCATCGCCGTGACGCCGCAGGGCCGGCGCTTCGTCAGCGAGGCCGACAGCTATCACGATTTCATGCGGGCGCTGATCGCCGCCACGCCGCCGGGCGAGCCGCCGCATTGCTGGCTGATCGCCGATCACAAGGCGCAGCGCCGCTGGGGGCTGGGCTGGTCCAAGCCCTTCCCCTTCCCGCTGGGGCCGGCGCTGCGCAGCGGCTATCTGAAGCGCGGCCGCACGCTGGAGGAACTGGCCCGCGCCTGCGCCATCCCCGGCGTGGCGCTGGCCGAGACCGTGGCCCGCTTCAATGCCCATGCCCAACGCGGCGAGGATCCCGACTTCCAGCGCGGCGAAAGCCTCTACAACCGCGTGCAGGGCGATGCGGAACAGGGGCCGAACCCCTCGCTGGGGCCGCTGCTGCGGGGGCCGTTCTACGCCGTCAGGATCGTGCCCGGCTCGCTCGGCACCTTTGCCGGGGTCAGGACCGATGCGGCGGCGCGGGTGCTGGACCGGGACGGCCAGCCGATCCCCGGCCTTTACGCCGTGGGCAACGACATGGCCTCGGTCATGGGCGGGCATTACCCGTCGGGCGGCATCACGCTGGGGCCCGGCATGACATTCGGCTATATCGCCGGCCGCGTTCTGGCCGGCCTGCCCGTGACCGGGCTTTCACAGGAGGAAACGTCATGAGCTATTACGAACTCGCCACCCTCGACACGGTGATCTTCGGCGCCGGCAAGGCCGCGCCGGGCATCGAGGCCTGGGCGGCGCAAGGGCAGGGCCGGCTGTGCGGCGCCTGGGGCACCGATATCGGCACGCTAAACCGGGTCTTTGTGCTGCGTGCCTTCGACAGCCTCGCGCAGCTTCATGAGGAGCGCGAGCGCGCCCTGCGTTCGGACAACCCCTTCGGCTGCGCCGAGCAGCTGGTGCGGCTGTCGATGGAGAGCTATCGGGCGCTCGACTTCCTGCCGCCGGTCCAGCCCGGCAGCTTCGGCCCGGTCTACGAGTTCCGGACCTACAGGACCAGGGTGAACGGCATCCTGCCCACCATGGAGAAATGGCGCGCGGCGGTGCCGGAGCGCGAGGTCTATTCGAAGCTGACCGTCGCCATGTACGGGCTGGACGGCGAACCGCGCCTGACCCAGATCTGGCCCTATGAAAGCCTGGCTGCGCGCAGCGAGGCGCGGGCGAAATCGGTCGCGGACGGCAAATGGCCGCCCAAGGGCGGGCCGGACTGGCTGTCGCCCGACATGACCAGCCAGATCGCGCTGCCGCTCGGCTTCTCCCCGCTCAAGTGAGGCTGTGATGACGCATCCGCTTTCGCTGGCCTTTCTGACCACTTTCGAGGTCGGCCCCGCCGAGGCCGTCCGCATCGCCGCCGCCACCGGCTACCAGATGGTCGGGTTGCGCATCCTGCCCGCCGCGCCGGGGGCCGAGCCGGACTATCCGCTGCTGACCGACGACCGGCTGCTGGCCGAGGTGCGCGCGGCGCTGGCCGATACCGGCATCCGGGTCGGCGATGTCGAGATCGTGCGCCTGAAGCCGGAAAACGACTGGGATCTTTTCGCCCGGTTCTGCGCCCGCTGCGAGGCGCTGGAGGCGCGCCACGTGCTTGTCGCCGGCGATGACGCGGACCTTGGCCGGCTGACCGACAGCTTCGCGCGCTTCTGCGCGCTGGCCGCGCCGCACGGGCTGACGGCGGACCTGGAATTCATGCCCTGGACCGCCGTGCCCGACCTGACCGCCGCGTGGCGGATCGTCGAGGCGGCCGGCCGGCCGAACGGCGGCGTGCTGGTCGATGCGCTGCATTACGACCGCTCGGCCACCACCCCGGCGCAGATCGCGGCGCTGCCGCGCCATCGGGTGAACTATGTCCAGCTCTGCGACGGCGCCGTGCCCTATGACCCCAGCGACGAGGGCCTGATCCGGGTGGCGCGGGGCGAGCGGCTGTTTCCGGGGCAGGGCGGCATCGACCTGATCGGCTTGGCGCGGGCGATCCCGGAGGGCGTCACCGTCAGCGTCGAGGTGCCGCATCGCGCCCTGGCCGGCAAGGTCGATGCGCTTGGCCGCGCCGCCATGGCCCATGCCGCGACCATGGCGATCCTGCGCGCGGCGGGCCGGGCCTGAACCGCATCGGCGCAGCGAATTTCCGCAAGAAATCCGCCGCATTCCCGGCTAGGATCGGCGCATGAAGGAACTGACTCTCCGCCAGGTCGAGGTGATCCGCGCCGTGATGATGGCCGGCACCATCCAGGGCGCGGCCAAGCTGTTGAACGTCTCGGCCCCCGGCATTTCCCGGCTGGTCAAGCATACCGAGGAATCGCTGGGCATCCGGCTGTTCGAGCGCAAGGCGGGGCTGTTCGTGCCCTCGACCGAGGCGGCGGCGATCTTCGAGATGGTGCATCAGGTCCATCGCCAGATGGAGAACCTGAACACCGCCGTCGCATCATTGCGCAAGGGCGAGGACGTGCGGCTGTCCTTCGCCTCGGCACCCTCGATCGCGCAATTCATCGCGGCGCGGGCGATCCGCGGCATCCGCACGCGCTTTCCCGACCTGTTCATCGACCTGAACATCCTGAAGATCGAGGAGACCTCGGACTACCTGCTGCTGGAACGCGGCGAATTCGTGCTGATGAGCTCGGCCATCGACAATTCGGCGCTGTCGAGCGCGCCGCTGGCGCATGGCCGGCTGGTCGCCATCGTCCCCGAGGGGCATCCGCTGGCGGAAAAGCCGGTGATCTCGGTGCATGATCTGGCGCGCGAGCCCTTTGTCGGCGTCGATCCCGCCGATCCCTATGGCGAGATCCTGGCCCAGCCGTTCCGCGACGCGGGGATCGAGCCGCGCTATTCCATGCGCGGCCGCTTCGCGCAGACCGTGGTCAGTCTGGTGCGCCACCGGCTGGGGGTGGCGATCATCGACGAATTCTCGGTGGCCGAGGTCTATATGCCCGGGGTGGTGCGCCGCCCGCTGGCCGAAAGCGCCGGCATCACCGCCTGGGTGGTGACGAAAAAGGACCGGCAGCTGTCGAGCTTTGCCGAATATGCCATCGGCCGGTTCCGCCGCGAGCTGGCGGTTGCCGTGGCGCGGGAAAGCTGGGACGCGCCCGCGCCCTGAAGGCGCGGCGGGGCGGGCAGGGCGGCCGGGTCGGGTTATCCGTCCGACGGCCGGTGCGCGCCCCCGCTTGCGCCATCCCGTAGCCGGATGAGCCTTGACCGGGCGCCCGGGATGGGTGCGCCGTCATCGGGCCGTGCCGATAGCCCGGATCTCGATCCGCTGCCTTGGGCAGGTTGGCTGCGGGCGTTTGCTGCGCCCCTCGGATTGGGCGATCCGGGGGGATCAGCCGTGAAGGAGGCGATTGGCGGCCTCGCGAAGCACGCTCGCCACCTCGGGATGAGAATCGGCGGCCTTGTCCTGATAGGACCGGGCCGTCTCGTGCTCGCGTCCGGGCCGCAGCAGCGGCGAACTCAGAAGCAAGTCCATCAAGAATGCCCGGAGCGCCTCGCCGCGCTTGTCATCGCCTTTCATCGTCGGATTCCTCTTCCTGTCCGCTTTGCCCGATCCTGCCGCGTGGGCGCGGCGATGTGCAGGCACCGCGACGATGAGACAATTTCAAGGGATCGGAGGAAATCCCGGACCGGTCGCGGAATGGCGTGTCATGCCGAAGCCCCGCCCGCACCGGCCGCAGGCTGAAAGCGCGGGCCGGCCGGCTTCCGGCGCTTGCGGGTCCAGGACGGGGCGGCGGGCCGGGCCATGGCTCCCGGCGCCGAAAGCGCCCGGCCGCTGCCTTCCGCCGCTCAGGTCAGGGCTTCGCAGGCCCGGGCGATGGCGGCGCAGGCCTCTTCGATGACCTCCATCGAGGTCGCGGTCGAGATGCGGAAATAGGGTTCGAGCCCGTATGCGCCGCCATGGACCGAGGCGACGCCTGCCGCTTCCAGAAGATACAGGCTGAAATCCAGGTCGTTCCTGATCGTCCTGCCGTCCGGCGTCTTCTTGCCGATCAGCCCCGCGCAGCTGGGAAAGAGGTAGAAGGCGCCGTCCGGCAGGCGGCAGGAAAGGCCGGGGATGGCATTGATCAGCGCGTGGGCGCGGTCGCGCCGCTGGCGATAGACCGCGACGGCCTCGTCGACCGAATGCTGGTCCGAGGTCAGCGCCGCGGCGGCGGCTGCCTGGCTGATCGAGGAGGGGCAGGACGACATCTGCGACTGCAGCTTGTTGATCGCATCGATCAGCGCCAGCGGCCCGACGCCGTAGCCGATCCGCCAGCCGGTCATGGCGTAGGACTTGGAGACGCCGTTGACGACCAGCGCCTGCGGTTTCAGTTCGGGCAGGACGGTCAGGATGCTGCAGGGTTCGAAATCGGCGAACCAGATCCGGTCGTAGATCTCGTCGCAGAGCACCATCACATGCGGATGGCGCAGCAGCACCTGTCCCAGCGCCCGCAACTCGTCGGCGCTGTAGGCGGCGCCGGTGGGGTTCGAGGGCGAGTTCAGGATCACCCAGCGGGTGTTGGCGGTGATCGCGGCCTCCAGCGCCTCGGGGGTCAGCTTGAAGCCGACCTCCTCGCCGCAGGGAACGACGACCGGGGTGCCGCCATTGGCGATGACCATGTCGGGATAGGACACCCAATAGGGCGCCGGGACGATGACCTCGTCCCCGGGCTCGACGGTGGCCATCAGCGCCACGAACAGCACCTGCTTGGCGCCGCCGCCGACGCAGATCTCGTTCAGTTCGCAATCGATGTTCAGCCGCGTCGCGAAGTCGTGCTGGATGGCCTTGCGCAGCGCGACCGTGCCGTTGACCGAGGTGTATTTCGTCTCGCCCCCTTCCATCGCCCGGATGGCGGCGGCCTTGATGTGGTCGGGTGTGTCGAAATCGGGCTCGCCCACGGTGAGGTTGAGGATCCTGCGTCCCTCGGCCTGCAGGTCGCGGACCTTCTGCGCGGCGGCGGTGCTGGGCGAGACGCGGATGCTGGTGACGCGCGAGGCCAGTTTGATGTTGCTCAAGGCAATCTCCATCGGTGCGGATTGTTCGGATGCCGGCGGGGCGGCGCGTTACTTGTTGCCGGTCAGGATCACGTCGTCGCCCACGCGCTTTGCGGTGCGCAGGCCGCCGGGGACCTGCAGCGTCGGCAGCAGCTCGATCAGGTTGATGTTGACGTATTGCGGCGTCCCGACCGCATATTCCACGGCATCGGCGATGTCCGAGACCTGCGGCATCTCGAAGCCTTCGTAATATTTGCGTTTCGCCTCGGCGGGGTCGATCTTCTCGACCTTGGCGAAGATGTCGGTCTCGACCCGGCCGGGGCTGATCTCGGTCACCCGGACGCGGCGGCCGAAGGCATCGACCCGCAACTGGCGCGAGACGGTATGCATCGCCGCCTTGGTGGCGTGATAGGCGATATGGCCGCCGAACTCGTAATGCCCGGCCATCGAGGTGATGTTGACGATATGGCCGCGGTCGCGTTCCATCATGCCGGGCAGCAGCAGCCGGGCCAGATGCAGGGCGGCGCGCAGGTTGACGTCGATCTGCTCGTCGATGTCGAAGGCGCTGGAGGTAAGGATGCTGCCCGGCCGCGACACGCCGGCATTGTTCACCAGCACGTCGATTTCCAGATCCTTGACCAGCGCGGTCACGGCCTCGGTGTCGGAAACGTCCACCGCATGCGGGATGACGCCGCATCGGTCCGCCAGTTCCTGCAGCTTGTCGGCGTTGCGGGCCAGGGCGTGGACGGTCAGCCCCTTGGCGCGCAGCCGCTCGGCGATCGCCCAGCCCATTCCGCCCGAGGCGCCCGTCACCAATGCCGTCTTGTAATCCGAAAATGCCATGGTTCTGTCTTTCTTCTTAATGAATGCCCGGGGGGTCAGATGTGGCGGGTCAGCGGCGCGATGGTCGCGCCGCCCGCCGTGATGCCTTCGCGCAGCCGCCGCGCCAGCTCGACCGCGCCCGCCGTGTCGGAATGGACCAGGATGGACTGCACCGGCATGGGGATGATCTGGCCGTCCACCGTGTCGACCTGCCGGTCGCGGATGACCCGCATGACGCGGGCCACGACCTGCTCGGCATCGTGGATGACCGCCCCCGGCTGGCTGCGGGGGGCAAGCTGGCCGCTGGCCAGATAGCCGCGGTCGGCCAGGAACAGGCGGACGACGTTGCCGCCCATCTCCAGCGCGGCCTTTTCCAGGGCGCTGCCCGGCAGGACCAGGAAGGCGATCTCGGGGTCGAAGGCCATGGTCGCGCGCGCCACCGCCGCCGCGATGGCGGGATCGGAGCTGGCGAGATTGCCAAGCGCGCCATGCGGATTCATGTGGGTGATGCGATGCCCGGCGCGGCCCGCCAGCCCGGCCAGCGCGCCCAGCTGATAAAGCACATGGCATTCCAGTTCCGGCAGGTCCATGTCCATCCGGCGGCGTCCGAAACCCATGCGGTCGGGAAAGCTGACATGCGCGCCCAGATCGACGCCATGCTCTCTGGCCAGCCGGATGGTGCGGTCCATGATGACCGGATCGCCGGCGTGATAGCCGCAGGCCACGTTGGCCGAGCTGATCTGCGCCATCAGCGCCTCGTCATCGGCGATGCGATAGGGGCCGAAACCCTCTCCCATGTCCGAATTGATGTCGATGATCATGGCTTGGTCTCCAATGTCAGGACGGTGTCGCCGTGGCCGAACAGGGTGCCGGATTCCGGGATCTGCGACGCGATGGTGCCATCCGCCGGGGCGGTGAGGGCGGCGCGGACGGCGCCTTGCGCGACATAGCCCAGAAGCTCGCCGGTGCGGACGGCGTCGCCGGGCGCAAGGACGGGCAGGCCGTCGTCGCTGCCGCGCGGCAGGAAGCGGCCGATGTCGGGGCTGCGCGCGGCGGCGGTCGCCGTCGCGGGTTGCGCCTGGGCCGCGGCGGCCGGTGCGGGTCCGGCCGGCAGGACCAGGCGCAGGAACATGTCCCCGCCCTCGATCTCCAGCGTGCCGACGCCATGCGCGCGCATCGCGTCCAGAAGCCGGGTAAGGTCTTGCTTGTCGAACATCACTGCCATCCCCCCTGCCGGATCCGGAACGTTTCCAGCTCGGCGCGGAGTCCGGCCAGGTTTTCCTGCTGCACCCTTGCGGCCTCGGCCGCCTCGGCCAGCGTCACCCGGCGAAAGCGCAGGCGGTCGCCCGGCCGGGCCTGCGCGATGCGCCACAGGTCGGGCTCGATGACCGCCGCGATCTTGGGATAGCCGCCCATGGTCGCGGAATCGGCCAGCTGGATGATCGGCTGCCCGCCGCCCGGCACCTGAACGATCCCCGGCGCGATCCCGTGCGAGCGCAATTCGCCCGACGCGGCATAGGCCAGCGGCTCGCCCTCCAGCCGATAGCCCTGGCGGTTGCTTTGCTGGCTGACCGCGTAGGGCGTGGTCCAGAACGCCTCGCGCGAGGCCGGGGCGAAATCCTCGTATTCGGCCGAGGGCAGGGCGCGCAATTCGATCTCTGCGACCCCCGGGGCACGCAGCGCGGGCATGGTGAGGCTGAATCCCGCAAGCGGCAGCGGCGCGGTATCCGCCGCGGCGCGCAGCAGGTCGCCGGCGGCAAGGACGCGGCCTTCCAGCCCGCCGAAGCCTTCGCGCAGCTGCGTGCTGCGCGAGCCCAGCACCGCCGGCACGTCGATCCCGCCGGGCAGGGCCAGATAGGTGCGGGCGCCCGATGTCATTGGGCCAAGCTCCAGCACCTCGCCCTCGTCCGCCATGCCCGCCCAGACCCGGGGCAGGGGGCGGCCGGCCAGCGTCGCGCCGCAGGCCGCGCCCGCCAGCGCAAAGGCGCCGGCTTGCCGGAACCGGAACCGTGCCGGGGTCAGCGGGATTTCCAGCGTCGCGGCATCCTCGCCATTGCCCAGCATCATGTTGGCGATGCCATGCGACAGGGCGTCCATGACTCCGGCGCGGCCAAGGCCCTGCGACCAGTAGCCGTCGCGGCCCAGGTCCTGCACCGTCGCGCCCGGCGGAATGAAAAGAACCTCGATCATGCCTTGACCTCGACGGGGTTGAAGCGGATCCGGTCGCCGGGCCGCAGCAGCGCGGCGGGGCTGCGTCCGGGGTCGAAGAAGGACAGGCCGGTGCTGCCGATGGTGTTCCAGCCGCTGGGGCCCGCCGAGGCCGAGACCCCGGTCTGCAACCCCGCCAGCGACAGCGACCCGCCCGGCAGCCGGGGCAGCGGCACCTTGCGGCGCGGCGTTTCCAGCCGGGGATCCAGGCCGCCCAGATAGCAATAGCCGGCATGGCTGCCGACCGCATAGACCGTGTATTCCGGCGCGGCATGCAGGCGCACCACCGCGTCCACCGGCAGGCCGGTCATCTCGGCCACCTCGGCCAGATGCGGGCCGTCATAGGCCATGTCGATGGCCAGAAGCCGGCCCTCGACCTGCTTGCGGATGCCGCTTTCCCACAGCGCGGTCAGGTCCTTCTCGATCCGGTCGAGTTCGGTAGGGACATGGTCCAGAAGCAGCGTGAGGTTCGTCATGCCGGGCACGGCTTCGCGCACGCCCTTCCAGGTGGCGGCCTCGTCGGCGACGGCCCAGATACGCTGCTGGTTGGCAAGGTCGAAGGGGCAGGGGGGCTGGAACAGCACCGCCCGGCTGCCGATCATGGAAAGCTTCGCGTCAGGCATGGCGGGATTTCCGGGTTTCGAGCCAATGTTCGAGATGGTGGATGCTGACCCCCCCGGCCGAGAAGCCGGGCTCTGCCAGCATCTGCCGGTGCAGGGGGATATTCGTCGAGACGCCTTCCACCCGCGCCTCGGCCAGCGCGGTGCGGGCGCGGGCCAGCGCCTCGTCGCGGTCGCCGCCATGGGCGATGATCTTGCCGATCATCGAATCGTAGCTCGCCGGGATCTCCGAACCGGCGCCCACATGGGTATCCACGCGGATGCCCGGCCCGCCGGGCATATGCATCGCCGTGATCCGGCCGGGGCTGGGGGCGAAGCTCTGCGGATCCTCGGCATTGATCCGGCATTCGATGGCATGGCCGTGGGCGCGCACCTGGTCCTGGGTGATCGGCAGCGGCTTGCCGCGCGCCACGTCGATCTGCATGGCCAGGATGTCCAGCCCGGTGACCATTTCCGTCACCGGATGCTCGACCTGGATGCGGGTGTTCATCTCGATGAAATAGAACTGCCCGTCCTCGTAGAGGAATTCGAAGGTGCCGGCGCCGACATAGCCGATCCGGCGGCAGGAGGCGGCGCAGCGTTCGCCGATTTCCGCGATCAGCGCCCGGTCGATGCCCGGCGCCGGCGCCTCTTCGATCAGCTTCTGGTGGCGGCGCTGCATCGAGCAGTCGCGGTCGCCCAGCCACAGCGCATGTCCATGTGCATCGGCCAGCACCTGGATCTCCACATGGCGCGGCCTTTCGAGGAATTTCTCGATATAGATGTCGGCATTGCCGAAGAAGCGGCCGGCCTCTTGCCGGGTGACCATGAAGGCATCGGCCAGTTCGGATTCGGTCCGCACGACGCGCATGCCGCGCCCGCCGCCGCCGCCGGCCGCCTTCAGGATGACGGGATAGCCGATCCCGGCGGCGATCCGGCGGATGGCGTCGGGATCGTCCGGCAGCACGCTGTCCGGGCCGGGCACGCAGGGCACGCCGGCGGCGATCATGGCGCGCTTGGCCTCGACCTTGTCGCCCATCATCCGCATGACCGGGGCGCCGGGTCCGACCAGCCGCCGGCCCGCGGCCTCGACGGCCTCGGCGAATTCCGGGCGCTCGGAGAGGAAGCCATAGCCGGGATGGATCAGGCCCGCGCCGCTGGCCTCGGCGGCTGCCAGAAGCGCGGGGATGTTCAGATAGCTCTTGGCGGCCGGTGCGGGCCCGATGCAGATCGCCTGATCGGCCAGGTGCAGCCAGGCGGCGTCGCGATCCGCCTCGGAATGCGCGCAGACGACGCGCAGGCCAAGCCGGCGGCAGGCGCGGATGATGCGCAGGGCGATCTCGCCCCGGTTGGCCACCAGCAGGCAGTCCATGTCGATCGCGGCCATCAGCGGATCCTCATCAGCGGCGCGCCCGCCTCGACCGTCACGCCGTCTCCGACCATGATGGCCTCGACGGTGCCGGCATGGGGCGCGGGGATGGCGGTCATCATCTTCATCGCCTCGATGACGCAGATCGTCTGGCCGGCCTCGACGCGGGCGCCGACCTCGACAAAGGCCGTCCCGCCGGATTCGGGGCGCAGGTGGCACAGGCCCGCCAGCGGGGCGGTGACGGCATCTGCCTCGGGCGCCGCCGGGGCGGCCTGCGCCGCCTCGATGGCGGGTTGCGCGGGCAGAGGGGCGTCGCCCGCGCCGCGGCGGATGGTGATACGGTGCCCCTCGGCCGAAAAGGCGAACTCGGCCAGATGGTTTTCGGCGGCCCATTCCATCCCCGAGATGATGGAGTCGATGGTGATCGGCATGCGAAGGGCGTCGTCCCTGTGCGAAGTTGCGTTCTCTTGCGATTGGTAGCACCGCCGCTTCGCAATGATGTCAGAGCGGTTTCGCATGACCCGGGCAGGGGCATCGCGAAACCCGATCACATCAGATGCAGACGCTCTTATGCCTGGGACTGCGTCCTTCCTATGCTGCCGGCCGATCACCGCCGGCCCCGGCCGCGGCATTCCAGCAAGGAGAAGCACGACGTGCCCCATATCATCACCAGGATCGAACGTGCCGCCCCGGCGGATGTGGCCGCCCTGTCGAAATTCGGCAGCGCCACGATTCACGAGGCGCAGGGCCGGCTGGGCGCGCTGAGCTCGCGCCTGAAGCCCGTGGACCGCGCCATGTCGGTCTGCGGCCCCGCCTTCACCGTGCAAAGCGCGCCGCGCGACAACATCATGCTGCAGCTGGCGATCCATTACGCCCAGCCCGGCGATGTCATCATCGTCTCGGCCGGGGAATACGAGGAGGCGGGCTGCTTCGGCGACGTTCTGGCCAATGCCTGCCTGGCCAAGGGCATCGCCGGCGTGGTCACCGATACCGGGGTGCGCGACACGCAGGAGTTGATCCGGCTGGGCCTGCCGGTGTTCTCGCTGAGCGTCTGCATCAAGGGCACGGTCAAGGAAACCCTGGGCCAGATCAACGGCGACATCGTCATCGGCGGTCAGGTGGTGCGGCCGGGCGACGTGATCCGCGGCGATGCCGACGGTCTGGTCGTCGTGCGCCGCGAGCATGCCGCCGAGGTGGCGCGCAAATCCGCCGCGCGCGAAGCCGACGAGGCCGGCTATATCGAGGCCTACAAATCGGGCCGGACGGTGATCGACGTCTGCAATCTCGAGGCGGTGCTGAAGGCCAAGGGCCTGACCACCGATCTTTGACGAGGCCGTCCCGCGTCCCCGGGACGCGGGGGCCGTCAGGCCGATGATTCCCGCACGATCAGGTCGGTCTGGATTTCGATCCGGGCCGGCGCCGCGTCGGAATCCTGCCGCAGCAGGGCGACGATCAGATCCGCGGCCTTGCTGCCGATGCTGCCGGCATGGACATCGATCGTGGTCAGGCGGGGCACGCTGATCCTGCCGATCTCGTAATTGCCGAAGCCGGCCACCGCCAGGTCGCCGGGGATGCCGATGCCCCGCCTCTGGCATTCCGAGATCACCCCGAAAGCCACCAGATCCGAGACGCAGACGACTGCCCGGGTCCCTGGCTGGCTGTCCAGCAAGGCCCCGAGCGCCTGCGCCCCTTCGGCCATGCCGACCGGGGCGGTGCCGGCGGGAACCAGCCGCGTGTCGTCCAGCCCGTGGCGGCGCATCGCCTCGACAAAGCCGCTGCGGCGCTGGCCGCCGCGCGGATCGCGCGGCGATTCACCACCGATGAAGGCGATGTTGCGATAGCCCGAGGCGACCAGGTGATCCACCAGCCGGCCGATGCAGGCGGTGTTGGAAAAGCCCACGACATGCCGGATCGGCTGGGCGGGCAGGTCCCAGATTTCGATCACCGGGATCCGTGTCGCGCGCAGCATCTGCCGCGTCCTGCGCGTGTAGTCGCCCACGGTCAGGACGAGCGCCTCGGGCTTGCGGCGCAGCAGCTGGCCGATCAGCCTTTCCTCTTCCTCGGGGTCGTATTCGGTATTGGCCAGCAGGATCTGCAAGCCGTTCCGCGACAGCCCGCGCGAGAGCTGCCGCACGGTTTCCGCGAAATTCGCGTTGTTGATCGAGGGCACGGTGACCGCCACGAAGCCGGAGCGGTTCTGCCGGAGGCTGGCGGCGGTCGCGTCGAAGACATAGCCCAGTTCCTCGGCCTTGGCCAGAATCCGGGCGCGTGTCTGCGGGTTGACGCCCTCGTCGCCGCGAAACGCGCGCGAGACGGTCATCGCGGAAACGCCGACTGCCTTGGCGATATCCGCCATCTTCACGGTTCCGCTGTGAAATCCGTCCCTGCTCATGCCGCCACATGCCCCTGCCGAAAGGCAGGCTAGACGCTGCGGGATGCGGCCACAACACCCCGGCGGCATGGGACAGGATGCCGCGGCAGGCCGTCCGCCGCCCGCCCGGCATGGCGGGATGACGCAAGCCTAGAGCGAGACACTGATCGCCCCGTCCACATAGAGCGTGTGCCCGTTCACGAAGCTCGATGCGTCCGAGGACAGAAAGACGCAGGCCCCCACCAGTTCCTCGACCAGGCCCCAGCGCCCGGCAGGGGTGCGCTTTTCCAGCCAGGCCGAGAAATCGGGGTCCGCGACCAGCGCGGCGTTCAGCGGCGTGTCGAAATATCCCGGCGCGATGGCGTTGCATTGCAGCCCGTGGCGGGCCCAGTCCGTCGCCATGCCCTTGGTCAGGTTGCCGACGGCGCCCTTGGTGGCGGTATAGGGGGCGATGCCCGGCCGCGCCAATGCGGTCTGGACCGAGCAGATGTTGACGATCTTGCCGCGCCCGCGCCGGATCATGTGCCGCGCCACCGCCTGCCCGACGTGAAAGACCGAGGCGATATTGGTCTGCAGCAGGGCCTCGAACCGGTCGGCCGGGAAATCCTCGAGCGGCGTGCGATATTGCATGCCGGCATTGTTGACCAGGATGTCGATGGGACCGGCCGAAGCTTCGAAACCGTCGATGGCGGCGCGGACCTCGTCATGGCGGGTCACGTCGAAGGGCAGGGCCCGGATCTCGGCCCCGGGCAGTTCCGCCTGCAATGCGGCGCGCGCCTCCTCCAGCCGTTTTGGATCCCGGCCGTTCAGCACCACTGCGGCGCCGCTTTTCGCCAGTCCCCGTGCCAGCGCATGGCCGATGCCCTGCGACGACCCCGTCACCAGCGCGCGGCGGCCCGCCAGCCCGAACAGGCTTTCAACAAATCCATTCGTCCCGGCCATCCCGTTCCTCCGTTTGGGTCTCGACAAATCCGTTCGACTCGTGTTTTGTTATCGATAACTATCCGAGTCAAGGGCCCGCTGAAAGGGCGACCGGAAAATCCCGCACCATAATGGAGAACACGATGAGCAAGCCGGTGGTCCTGCAGATGGGGGCCTATCCCGAATGGGACGAAGTTCCGCTGAAGGCGGATTACGACCTGCGTCGCTATTTCGAGGCCGCGGACAAGGAGGCCTTCCTGGCCGAATGCGGCGCCGAGGTGCGGGCCATCGCCACCCGCGGCGAACTGGGCGCCAGTCGCAAGATCATCGAGGCCTGCCCGAATCTCGAACTGATCTCGGTCTATGGCGTGGGCTTCGACGCGGTCGATCTGGAAGCCTGCCGCGAGCGGGGGATCCGGGTGACGAACACGCCCGACGTGCTGACCGGGGACGTGGCCGATCTGGGTGTCGCGATGATGCTGGCCGTCGCGCGCGGCATCGTCGGCGCCGAAGCCTGGGTGCGCAGCGGCAACTGGGCGGCCAAGGGCAATTATCCGCTGCAGCGCCGCATCTGGGGCAGGAAGGCCGGTATCCTGGGGCTGGGCCGGATCGGCTTCGAGATCGCGCAGCGTTTGCGCGGCTTTGGCATGGATATCGCCTATTCCGACGTCGCGGCCAAGGACTATGCCGCCGATCTGACCTTCATCGCCGATCCGGTTGCGCTGGCGCGGCATTCGGAGTTCCTGTTCGTCGCCCTGGCGGCCTCGGGCCAGACCCGGCACATCGTCAATAGCGAGGTGATCGAGGCACTTGGTCCCGAGGGCGTGCTGGTCAATGTCTCGCGTGCGTCCAACATAGACGAGGCGGCGCTGATCGCCGCGTTGCAAGACGGCCGGCTGGGCGCGGCGGCGCTGGATGTTTTCGATAACGAACCCCAGATCGACCCGCGCTTCCTGGAGCTGCCGAACGTGCTCCTGCAGCCGCATCAGGCCTCGGGCACCGTCGAGACGCGCAAGGCGATGGGCGAACTGGTCCGCAACAACCTGGCGGCGCATTTCGCCGGCCAGCCCCTGCTTACCCCGGTTGTCTGAGGCCGTCATGAAAGCGATTGTCATCCACGCCGCCAAGGATCTGCGCATCGAGGAACGCGAGCCCGAGGCGCTTGGCCCGGGACAGGTGCGCATCCGCCTTGCGGCCGGCGGGGTCTGCGGATCGGACCTGCATTACTACAACCACGGCGGCTTCGGGGCGGTGCGGCTGCGCGAGCCGATGATCCTGGGCCATGAGGTCTCCGGCCATGTGGTCGAATGCGCGCCGGACGTGGCGGGGCTCGTTCCCGGCGATCTGGTCGCCGTCTCGCCCTCGCGCCCCTGCGGTGATTGCGGCTATTGCCGCGAGGGGCTGCCCAACCATTGCGAGAACATGCGCTTCTATGGCTCGGCCATGCCGTTCCCGCATATCCAGGGCGCGTTCCGGCAGGAACTGGTGGCGGATGCCGCGCAATGCGTGCTGGCCAACGGCCTGACGCCGGGCGAGGCGGCGATGGCCGAGCCTCTGGCGGTCACGCTGCACGCCGCGCGCCGGGCGGGCGAGTTGCTGGGCAAGCGCGTGCTGGTCACCGGCTGCGGGCCCATCGGCCTGTTGTCGATCCTGTCGGCGCGGCTGGCGGGCGCGGGCGAGATCGTCGCCACGGACCTGTCGGATTTCACGCTGGCGATGGCGCGGGAATGCGGTGCGGACGCGGTCGTCAACACCGGTGCGGCGCCCGACGGTCTGTCGCCCTTTGCCGCCGGCAAGGGCAGTTTCGACGTGCTGTTCGAATGCACGGGTGTTGCCGCGGCCATCGCGCCGGCCATCGCGGCCATGCGGCCGCGCGGCGTGGTCGTCCAGCTTGGGCTGGGCGGTGACATGCCGCTGCCGATGACGGCGATCACCGCCAAGGAGCTGGACCTGCGCGGTTCCTTCCGGTTCCACCCGGAATTCGCGACCGGCGTCCAGGCCATGCTGGCGGGCCGGATCGACGTCAAGCCGCTGATCACCCACGAAATCGCCCTGGACGAGGCCGAAACGGCGTTCCGGCTGGCCTCGGACCGTTCGGCGGCGATCAAGGCGCAGATCCTCTTCGCCTGAGCCGAGACGTCAGCCTTGGCCTGAACCGGAGGCCGCCGAGGAACGCGCTGCCTCTGTTGCCAGCCGCACCAGATGATCGCGCACCACGGCGGCCGCTTCCGAAAGCGGCAGCTGGGCCGAGACGCAGATCGCCATCGCGACTTTCATGTTGGGGCGCCGGATGCGGTAGCTTCGGGCATCGGGGACGCGGCGCAGCACGGCCTGCGCCGCCGATGCGGGCAGGATGGTGCAGCCCAGCCCCTCGGCCAGCGCGTTCGACAGATAGGAAATCGACTCTGTCTCGGCGACCACTTGGGCGCTGCTCCCGACGCGCGACAGCGTCGTTTCGATCACCTGGCGGACGGTATGGATCGGGCTCGGCAGGATCAGCGGCTGGGACACGGCTTCTGCGAACGAGATCTCGCCATCCTCCGGCTCGGCGATCTGCGTTCCGACGAAATACAGCTCTTCCGTCGAGATCGGCTCGAAGCTGAGGCTGGGGATCTTGCCGGGATCGAAGATCAGCGCGATGTCCGTCTTACCGGTCATGATCTGTTCGCTGATCACGCCGCCGCCGACTGCCTCATTGGCATAAAGCAGGATGCCCGGATGCTTTTCGCGGATGGTCCGCATCAGCTGCGTCGCCACCAGCGAGCCGAGGCCCAGCGGCGCGAACACGACGCTGACCGCGCCGGTAATCTCCTCGGAGGAGGTGGCGATGTCCTGCTCGGCCTGGTTCATCTGCCGGATGATCATCTGGCAATGGCGATACAGGACCTTGCCCGCCTCGGTCGGGATGACGCCGCGCTTCGAGCGCAGCAGCAGCGGCTTGCCGAAATGGGTTTCCAGCGCGGCGATCTGCTGGCTCAGCGCCGGCTGGGCGATGTGCAGGATCGCCGAGGCGCGGGTGATGCTACCGATGTCCACGATCTTCATGAAGGCGTAAAGCCTGCGTATGTCCATGATAGCACGTCCTTAAAGCACGATTCTGCCGGTTCCCGCCGGTCATTCTATTTGGTCCATGCCCTTTGCGCACCGATGTATAAGCATTCGCGATCATGTCAGACCGAACTGTTCTTTTCGCGACGACCGGCCTGTCCGCTAGGGTAGCAGGTGCAACGGTCACAAAACTGCAAAACAGCCGCTCCGCAGCGATATGCCGTTGGTCCGGCTCGCTTGCGGTAAGTGCCAAGATAGGGAGAGATTGATGTTCCTCAAGCCGATCGCGTTGGGGGCTGCGGCTGCGCTTGCCCTGGCAAGCGCCGCTGTGGCGCAAACCCGGCTCAGCTTGTCCGAAGTGCTGCCGGACGGTAATTTCATGGCGGAAAACGCCAAGAGCTTCGCCGAGGCCGTCAAGGAGGCGACCGATGGCGAGGTCGTCATCAATGTCGCCACCTCCGGGTCGTTGGGCTTCAAGGGGCCCGACCAGTTGGGCGCGGTGCGCGACGGGCTTGCCGACATGGCCGATATCAACATCAGCCAGCAGGTCGGGATGAACCCGCTGTTCGGCGCCGAAGGCGTGCCCTTCCTTGTCGAATCGATGGAGGAGCTGAAGGAATATCACACCTTCCTGCGCCCCGAGTTCGAGAAGCTGGCCGAGCAATACAACCAGAAGATCCTCTACATGGTGCCGTCGCCGGCCCAGTATGTCTATCTGAAGACCCAGGTCGACGATATCGGCGATTTTCGCGGCATCACGGTGCGCGGTGCCGACAAGAACACCGTCGATATCGTCAGCAGCCTTGGCATGGACGGCATCGCCATGCCCTGGGGCGAGCTGCTGCCGGCGCTGGCTTCGGGCCGGGTCAGCGGCGTTGCGACTTCCGCCACCTCGGGCGTGGACGGCAAGTTCTGGGAATTCCTCAGCCATATCTATCCGACCAACCATACCTGGGGGTCGAACGCGGTGACGATCAACCTCGATTCCTGGAACAGGCTCACGCCGGAGCAGCAGGCCGCCATCGAGAAGGTCGCCGCCGAGCTTGAGCCGCAATTCTGGGAAAGCTCGCGCGAGAGCGACGGGAAAAGCCTTGAGATCATGACCGGCCACGGCATGCAGCTGGTCGAGCTGTCGGACGAGCTGAAGGCCCAGATCGCCGAGAAGGCCAAGCAGGTTCAGGCGGAATTCTTCGACCGCGTTCCTGCGGCCAAGCCGATTGCCGATGCCTATCTCGCGTCGAAAGGCGGCAACTGAGATGGCCGGAGAGCAGCATGTCGCCTCCAAGGCCGTCGCTGAACGCGGTGCTGCCGCTGCCCTGCAAAGGGCGGCGGACTTCGCCTCGCTGGTCGCGGCCTGGCTTGCCGGTCTCTGCGTCCTCGGCCTGACCCTGCTCGTGCTGATCGACACCACGATGGCCTTGATCAGCCGTTATGTCCCGTCCTTTCCGACGGGTACCGGAATCGGCTGGGAATACAGTGCCTATCTAATGGGCGCGGCCTTCCTGCTCGGCTCGGGCATGACGTTGCGCGCGGGCCTGCAACTGCGGGTGGAGCTGCTGCTCTCGATGGGCAAGGGCCGCTACGCCCGGATGTTCGAGATATTCGCCGCCATCCTGGGCTCCGGTGTCACGCTTCCTCTGGCGGTCTGGCTTGCGCAGTTCACGCATCGCACCTGGAGCTATGGCGAGGTTTCCCAGGACAGTTTCACGCCCCTGTGGATCCCGCAGCTGGTGCTGACCATCGGCGCGGCCGTGCTGGCCTTCCAGATGGTTGCCCGACTCGTCACCGCCATCAGCGGCAACATTGTCGACAAACCCAGCCTCGGTGCCGCGAGCGCCATCGAGTAAGCCACAGCGCCCCTGCGCGCGAAACCAGGAATATCGGGGAGAAACATGGGCGCTATCGTCGCAAGCCTGTTCGGGCTTCTTTTCGGCACATTGGCCATCGGGGCCTGGATCGGAATCGCCTTGCTGGCCACGGCCATCGGCCTGGCAATGATGTTCACCGGCCTGCCCGTCGACAGGCTGTTTCCGCAATACCTGTTCAACATCCTGACCACGCCCGACCTGGTCGCGTTGCCGCTTTTCATCCTGATGGGCGAGTTCCTGTTCCGCACGCGCCTGTCGGAGACCCTGTTCAGCGGCCTGGCTCCATGGGCGGGCCTGCTTCCGGGCCGGCTGCTGCATGTCAATGTCGTGGGCTGCTCGATCTTTGCGGCGATCTCGGGATCCTCGGCCGCGACGACGCAGGTCGTCGGCCGCATGACCCTGAAGGAACTGCTGGCCCGGGGCTATTCGCCCGATCTGGCCATCGGGAGCCTTGCGGGCGCCGGCACGCTGGGATTCCTGATCCCGCCCTCGACGGTGATGATCATGTACGGCGTGCTGGCCAATGAATCGATCCTGCGGCTTTTCACCGCCGGCTTCATTCCGGGCGTCCTGCTTGCCCTGGTCTTTGCCGTCTACATCATGATCCGCGCCAGCGCCAAGCCTGACCTGGTGCCCGAAAATGAACGCGCCTTGCGCCACATGCCCTTCCGCCAGCGTCTTGCCGCCCTGCGGGATCTCGGCCCGGTCATGTTCCTGATCCTCTGCGTCCTGGGCTCGATGTATGGCGGGTTGGCGACCCCTTCCGAGGCCGCGGCGCTGGGTGTGGTCGGCGCCTTCCTCGTGTCGCTGTCGCAGGGCGCGCTGAACCTGCGGGCGCTGCGCGACATCATCCTGGGGACGGTGCAGACCTGCTCGGTCATGGGCATCATCATCCTTGGCGCATCGGTGCTGGGCAACATCACCTCGACCCTTGGCATCCCTGCCGCGGTTGCAAATGTCGTGACGGACTGGAACCTGTCGCCGATGCTGCTGATCGTGGCGCTGATCGTGCTCTATCTCGTGCTCGGGACCGCGCTCGAGGGCTTTTCGATGATCGCGACCACCCTGCCGGTGGTGCTGCCGCTGGTCGAGGCCGCGGGTTTCGACAAGATCTGGTTCGGCATCTTCATGGTCCTGGTGGTCGAGATGGCGCAGATCACGCCGCCGGTGGCCTTCAACTTCGCCGTGATCCAGAACATCACCGCCCGAAGCACGGCCTATATCGCAAGGGTCACCTTCCCCTTCCTGATGATCATGATCGGCTTTGCGATCATGCTGGCGCTGTTCCCGGGGATCGTCACCTTTCTGCCCGATCTGCTGCTGGGCTGATCCCGCCCGCAGGCGGCGTCCCGGTCCCTTCACGCCGGGGCGCCTTGCGGGACAGGTTTGACTGCCTGTCCCGTTAGCGTTATCAGATGCCTCCGTGCCACGGGTCCGTCGCGCAGCTGCATTTCGATCATCATTCGGCGTCCCTCGCGGGGACGCGTTGTCCAGAGCAAAGAAGAATAATGAACACTGACACTAGGATCGGCCTGATCGGCCTGGGGACGATGGGTGCGGCGCTGGCGCTGAACATCGCCGAGAAGGGCTTTCCCATCGCGGTCTGGAACCGCACGGCCGAAGTCACCCGCCGCTTCCATGCCGAGGCCGGGGCGCTGGCGGAGCGCGTGGTCCCGACCGAAAGCCTGGCCGAACTGGTCGCCGCCATCGCGCCCCCTCGCGCCATCATCCTGATGGTCCCCGCCGGTCAGGCCGTCGACGACCAGATCGCCGCGCTGGCGCCGCTGCTCGGCCCCGAGGATCTGGTGATCGACGCCGGCAACGCCAATTTCCACGACACCAACCGCCGCGCGAATGCCGGCCTGCCGATGCGCTTCCTGGGCATGGGCGTCTCGGGCGGCGAAGAGGGCGCGCGCCACGGCCCCGCCATCATGGGCGGCGGCGCCCGCGCCGACTGGGACCGCGTCGCCCCGGTCATGCAGGCCATCGCCGCCCGGGCCGAGGACGGCACCCCCTGCGCCACCTGGATGGGCGAGGCCGGCGCCGGCCATTTCGTCAAGACCGTGCATAACGGCATCGAATATGCCGACATGCAGATGATCGCCGAGGTCTACGGGCTGATGCGCGACGGGCTCGGCCTGCCCGCCGCCGCCATCGGCGAGACCTTCGCCGGCTGGAACGGGGGGGCGCTGAAATCCTATCTGGTCGAGATCTCGGCCGCCGTCGCCGGGGCCGCCGATCCGCTGACCGGCCAGCCGATGCTGGACGTGATCCTGGACGCCGCCGGGCAGAAGGGCACCGGGCGCTGGACAGCGATCGAGGCGCAGCACCTCGCCGCGCCGATTCCGGTGATCGAGGCGGCGGTGGCGGCGCGCAACGTCTCGGCCCGGCTTGCCGAGCGCAAGGCGGGCGAGGCGCGCTTCGGCGCCGCTCCGCAGGCGCTGGACCTGGCGCTCGGCCAGCTGGAGCAGGCGCTGATCGTCGGCAAGATCCTGTGCTATGCGCAGGGTTTCGCGATGATCGAGGCTGCCGGCCGCGCCTTCGGCTGGCAGCTCGACCTGCCGGGGATCGCGCGGGTCTGGCGGGCGGGCTGCATCATCCGCTCGGCCATGCTGAACGACATGGCCACGGCGCTGGCCGAGGATCCGTCGCGCAACCTGGCGCTGGCGCCCTTCTTCGCCGAAAGGCTCGAGGCCGCGATGCCGGCGCTGCGGGCGGTGGTGGCGCAGGGGATCATGGCCGGCCATGCGCTGCCGGCGCTGGCCTCGGGGCTGAGCTGGTTCGACATGATGCGCACCGGCCGCGGCACCGCCAACATGATCCAGGCACAGCGCGACTTCTTCGGCGCGCATGGTTTCGACCGCCTGGACGGACAGGACCGCCATCACGGGCCATGGGGCAAGCCGGGCTGAGCGGCCTTCAGCCCCGGGCGGTGACCGCGCCGGGCTGCCGGAAGGTCGCCCGGTCCGGCACAAAACCATGCGCCGCGACCTGCCGATGCCGGCGGGGCACATGCGGGCTTGTCCCGAGGGCGATGGGCGGCGCCCGCCGACAATCGCCCGGAGCTGACGCCTCGGGCGCGGAACAGGCATTTCCCGTCACCGCCTCCTGCCGGCCGGCAAGCCAGGCGCAGACCGGCCCCGGACGCCTGGGGGCGGGGTCTGCCCATCGAGTCCGGCCCTGCCGCGCCGGCTGACCCGCCGCTTCCCGGCAGGAGCGGCAAAGCCTCCCCTCCGCCCCCTTTCCGCAGTCCTTGCCGCGCAAAACAGCAGCCGGATCGCCGCCCGATGTGCGAAAGCCGTTGCGGCCCGGCGGCGCATCATCAAAACATGCGCAGGAACGATTGCGCCTCAAACAGGGAGTTTGCCATGAACCCGAAAAGCCTGCTGATTGCCGGCGCCAGCCTTGCCCTTGCCGCGGCCGCGCAGGCCGAAGGCGTCAAGGTCGGGATGATCACCACGCTGTCCGGCGGCGGGGCCGGGCTGGGCGTCGATACACGCGACGGCTTCCTGCTGGCGCTGAAGAACGCGGGCGAGGCGGGCCAGGCGGTCGAGCTGGTGATCGAGGACGACCAGCAGAAACCCGATGTCGCGGTGCAGATCGCCGACAAGATGATCCAGTCCGACAAGGTCGATGTGTTGACCGGCATCGTCTGGTCGAACCTCGCCATGGCGGTGGTGCCGGCGGCGGTGGCGCAGGACAAGTTCTACCTGTCCACCAATGCCGCGCCCTCGCAGCTGGCCGGGGCGGGCTGCAATCCGAAATATTTCTCGGTCTCCTACCAGAACGACAACCTGCACGAGGCGGCGGGCGCCCATGCCACCGAGGCCGGCATCGGCAAGGTCTTCATCATGGCGCCGAACTATCCCGCCGGGCAGGATTCGCTGGCGGGCTTCAAGCGTTACTACAAGGGCGAGGTGGTCGGCGAGATCTATACCCAGGTCGGCCAGACCGATTACGCCGGCGAGATCGCCCAGATCCGCGCCAGCGATGCGGATGCGGTGTTCTTCTTCCTGCCGGGCGGCATGGGCATCGCCTTCATGAAGCAATATGCCGAATCCGGCGTCGGCAAGCCGGTGATCGGCCCGGCCTTCAGCTTCAGCCAGGACATCCTGCCCGCCGTGGGCGATGCCGCGCTGGGGGTCAGGAACACCGCGCAATGGTCCAAGGATCTTAAGAACGATGCGAACGCCGCCTTCGTCGAAACCTTTCAGGCCGAATACGGCCGGCTGCCCTCGCTTTACGCGGCGCAGGCCTATGACACGGCGAACCTGCTCCTCTCGGCCATCGCCAAGGCCGAGGTGGGCGATGCCGACGCCTTCCGCGCGGCGCTGGCCGAGGCGGATTTCCCCAGCGTGCGCGGCAAGTTCCGCTTTGGTCCGAACCAGCACCCGATCCAGGACTATTACGTGCGCGAGGTGGTCAAGGAAGGCGACGTGCTGACCAACAGGATCGTCGGCCCGGCCCTGGCCGACCATGGCGACGCCTATGCCGAGCAGTGCGGCATGTAAGCCGCGCTGATGCGGGCCGGCCGCGACCGGCCCGCATCGGGGCAAACCGGGAGAGAGAACGGTGATGCTTCTGGCCGAGCAGGCGCTGAACGGCCTGCAATACGGGATGATGCTGTTCCTGATGGCGGCCGGGCTGACCCTGGTCTTCGGCGTCATGGGGCTGATCAACCTTGCGCACGGCTCGCTCTACATGACCGGGGCCTTCGCCTGCGCGGCGGTGGCGGCGGCCACCGGCTCGTTCTGGCTGGGGCTGGCGGCCAGCCTCGCGGCCGCCGCCGCGGCCGGCGCGCTGGTCGAGATCGCGGTGATCCGCCGGCTTTACGCCCGCGATCACCTGGACCAGGTGCTGGCGACCTTCGCGCTGATCCTGGTGTTCTCCGAGGGCACGCGCTGGCTCTTCGGCTCGTTCCCGCTTTACCTCAAGCTGCCGCCCTCGCTTTCCGGTGCGGTGGTGCTGCCGGGCGGGCTGCATTATCCGCTGTTCCGGCTGGTGATCATCGGCTTCGGCGCGGCGGTGGCCCTGGGTCTGTGGTGGCTGATCACCCGCACCCGGCTGGGCATCCGCATCCGCGCCGGCGAGGCGGATCGCGAGATGATCGGCGCGCTGGGGGTGGACATCGCGCGGCTCTACACCTTCGTCTTCGCGCTTGGCGCGGCGCTCGCCGGGCTGGCGGGCGCGCTGGTCGGCACCATCCAGTCGGTGCAGGTCGGCATGGGCGAGCCGGTGCTGATCCTGGCCTTCGTCGTGGTGGTGATCGGCGGCATCGGCTCGATCAAGGGTGCCTTCGTCGGCGCGTTGCTGGTCGGCATGACCGACACGCTGGGCAAGGCGCTGCTGCCGGGGTTGTTCGCGCGGGTATGGGACGCCTCCAGCGCCAATACTGTCGGCGCCTCGCTGGCCTCGGTGCTGATCTATGTGCTGATGGCCGTGGTGCTGATCCTGCGGCCGCAGGGGCTGTTCGGGGCAAGGGGCTGAGCGATGCGCGAGATGCTGAACCGCGACACCGCGATCAACCTGGCGATCCTGGCCCTGCTGGTCGCTGCCGCCGTCGCCGCGCATCTGCTGGGCGAGGGCTTTGCCGTCACGCTGGCGACCAAGGCGGCGATCTTCGGCCTGGCCGGGGTGGGGCTGAATCTGGCGCTTGGCTATGGCGGGCTGATCTCGTTCGGCCATGCCGCCTTCTTCGGCATCGGCGGCTACGTGACCGCGATCCTGGCCAGCCATGCCGCAGCGGGCACGCCGGTCGCCACGCTGCCCGTCACCGTCATGGGCAGCAACGAGATGCTGGGCATCTGGCCCATGGCGATGCTGGCGGCGGGGCTGGCGGCGCTGGCCATCGGGGCGCTGTCCTTGCGCACCTCGGGCGTCTATTTCATCATGGTGACGCTGGCCTTTGCGCAGATGCTTTATTACTTCGCCATCAGCTGGCCGCGCTATGGCGGCGAGGACGGGCTGAGCTTCTATGTCCGCAACAGCTTTCCCGGCCTGAACACCTTTGCCCCGATCCAGTATTTCGCCGTCTGCGCCGTGCTGCTGGCCGTGGCGCTGGCCTTTACCGCCGTGGTCACGCAGTCGCGCTTTGGCCTGGCCTTGCAGGCGGCGCGGCAGAACAGCCAGCGCACCGTCGCCGTCGGCATCCGCCCCTATGCCATCCGGCTGACGGCTTTCGTGCTGTCGGGGATAATCGTCGGGCTGGCAGGGTCGCTTTACGCCGATCTGAACCGTTTCGTCAGCCCGGCCATGCTGTCCTGGCACATGTCGGGCGAGATCATGGTCTTCGTCATTCTGGGCGGCGTGGGGCGGCTTTGCGGCCCGGTCGCGGGTGCGGCGATCTTCATCCTGCTGGAGCATGTGCTGGGCGGCATCAGCGATTACTGGCAGGCGCTGCTGGGCCTTCTGCTGCTGGCCATCGTTCTATTCGCGCCGGGCGGGCTGATCGGCATTGTCACGCGAAGGGGCCGCCATGCCTGAGCCGAAGCTCAACGAACCCATCCTGGAGATCCGCGGCCTGCGCAAGTCCTTCGGCGCCTTGCTGGCGACCGACGATGTCAGCCTGGACCTGCGCCCGGGCGAGATCCACGCCCTGATCGGCCCGAACGGCGCCGGCAAGTCCACGCTGATCAAGCAGATCGTCGGCGAGATCCGGCCCGACGCCGGTTCCATCCGCTTCGAGGGGCAGGTGATCGACGGGCTGGACGCGGCGGCGCGGGCGCGGCTGGGGCTGGCGCGCAGCTTCCAGGTGTCCTCGGTGATCCCGGATTTCACGGTGCTGCAGAACGTCATGCTGGCGGTGGCCGGGGCCAGCGGCGCGGTGTTCCGCTTTCACCTGCCGGCGCTGGCCGACCGCAAGCTGACCGAACCCGCCCTGTTCCATATCGAGCAGGCCGGTCTGGCCGGGCGGCATCTGGTCCCCGCTGCGACACTGTCGCATGGCGAGCGCCGCAAGCTGGAAATCGCCATGGCGCTGGCGCTGCGCCCGCGCGCCTTCCTGCTGGACGAGCCGATGGCCGGCATGGGGCTGGAGGGCGGGCGGCAGCTGACCGCGATCCTTTCGGAGCTGCGCGCCGAGGCGCCGATCCTGCTGGTCGAACATGACATGGACGCGGTCTTTGCGCTGGCCGACCGCATCTCGGTGCTGGTCTATGGCCGGATCATCGCCACCGGCAGCGTGGCCGAGATCCGCGCCAATCCCGAGGTGCGGCGCTCCTATCTGGGAGAGGAGGCATGACCCGGCTTCTGGAACTGCGCGACGTGACCGCCTCTTACGGCCCGGTGCAGGCGCTGTTCGGCATCACCCTCGACCTCGATGAGGGCGAGGTGGTGGCGCTGATGGGCCGCAACGGCATGGGCAAGACCACGACGATCCGCTGCATCAGCCGCCTGATGCCGCATTCCGGCGGCAGCCTGCGCCTTGCCGGCTGCGATGTCGCCGGGCTTTCGGCGCCCAAGGTGGCGCGGCTGGGCGTCGGACTGGTGCCCGAGGGGCGGCGCTGCTTCGCGCCGCTGACCGTGGCCGAGAACCTGACCGTCGCCGCCCGGCCCGGTCCCTGGGACATGGCCCGCGTCTGCGCGCTGTTTCCCCGCCTGCAGGAACGCATGGGCCAGGTCGCGCGCACCCTGTCGGGGGGCGAACAGCAGATGCTGGCCATCGGCCGGGCGCTGATGACCAATCCGCGCCTGCTGGTGCTGGACGAGGCGACCGAGGGCCTTGCCCCGGTGGTGCGGCAGGAAATCTGGGCCGGCGTGCGGCGGCTGAAATCCGAGGGGCTGTCGATCCTGCTGGTGGACAAGTCGCTGCGCGAGATTGCCTTGGTCGCCGACCGCGCGGTGATCGTCGAACGCGGCGCGACGGTCTGGCAGGGCGGCATCGCCGGACTGACCGCCGACCTGACCGACCGCTATCTGGGGGTGTGAATGGCGACGGCGATCTATCGCGGCATGACCCGGCAGGAACTGGACACGGCCTACAGCAATACCGGCAGGCTTGCGGATTTCCCGGGGCTGATGCGGGATTTCCGTGCCCGCAGCGATGCCTTCTACGCCGCGCGGGAGGTCCGGCGCGACCTGCGATACGGCCCCGGCGCGCGCCAGACCTATGACTGGTTCCTTTGCGGCCGGTCGGATGCTCCGGTCTTCGTCTTCATCCACGGCGGCTATTGGCAAAGCTGCGTCAAGGAGGATTTCGCCTTCTGCGCCCAGGGTCCCATGGCGCGCGGCCATGACGTGATCCTGGCCGAATACACCCTGGCGCCCGAGGCCTCGATGACGCAGATCGTGGCCGAGATCGGGCGCCTGCTCGACCATCTGGCGGCGGAGCTGGCCGGGCGGCCGCTCTGCCTGGCCGGGCATTCCGCCGGCGGGCATCTGGCGGCCATGCATCGCGGCCACCCGGCCGTGGGCTCGGTGCTGGCGATCAGCGGGCTGTTCGACCTGCTGCCGATCAGCCTCGGGCAGCTGAACGACAAGCTGCAGCTGACCGCGGCCGAGATCGCCGCCCTGAGCCCGATGCGCAACATCGCCCGGGGCGCGCCCATGCTCGTCTCGGTCGGGGCGGAGGAGCTGCCCGAGCTTGTCCGGCAATCGGACGACTATGCCGCGGCCTGCCGGCGGGCGGGCGAGCCCGCGGCGCTGCTGCACGTCCCTGGCTGCGATCATTTCCGGGTGCTGGACGATCTGGCCGATCCCGAAGGGGTGCAGCTGGCCACACTCGCGGGCCCGGTCCTCGGGGCCGGGCCGGGATGAGGCCGGGACAGGCGCATCGACGGCACCGCGCCGCCGTCCTATACCAGCGGCGCTGGCGGTTGCCGCTGCGCGCCTGGGCGGCAGTATCCGGCGGGGAAGGCGGGTAGGGGATGATGCAGGACAGGGGTTCGCAACCGGGAAAGCCCGGTGCCGCAGCGGGGGCGCTGGCCGATCTGGCCTCGATCCATCTGGATCCTTGCGTTGCGCCGCCCGGGCCGCTGTCCGGGCTGACGGCGCGCGGGGCCTGGCGGGCGGCGCTTGCCGAATGCGCCCTTGCCGGCGGCGCGCCGGGGCGGATGACCGCCGAGGGGCTGGAGATGCGCGGCTATATCCTGCGCTGGACCGGCCGCCGCGGCCCCGCGGCCCGCGTCACCCTGCTGGCCGACGCGACGCGCCACGGCGTTCTGGGGACGGGGCGGGCGACGCTGCTTGCGGTCAACCCGCACCTGCCGGTCTGTGCGCTGCTCTTGCAATATGACCGCAGAGGCTTGCGGGTGATCGGACCGGGCGGGCTGCAGATGCTGCTGGCGCCGATCGGCGGCTTCGGCGACCGCCAGACCGTCGGCTGCGAGCTGGACCTGGCCGAGGGCCGGCTGAGCGTCGTCGAGGCGGATGGCGAAACCCGGCAATCGCCGCTGCAGGTCCCGGCCTTCGCGGTGGAGCGCGTCGAGATCGGCCGGGCCTGTCTTGGCGTGCTGCATGCCGCCGCCGTCATCGTGGAGTAGCGGATGCGCCTGCAATCGCTCTGGAGCCAGATGAGCGGCCTTGCCCCCGCCCGGCTTGCGGCCGGAGCGCAGATCGTCATCATCGACGGGCAGTCGCTGGCGCTGGGTTGCAACGCCTCGCCCGAGGAACGCCGCGCGCATTCCCATCACGCCCGGGCGGCGGTTCGGCAGCTGGACGGGCTTTGCCGCCCGGACGGGGTGGCGGTGCGGCTGCACGGCCCCGGCTCGCTGGGCTATGACGCGCGCCATGCGACCGGCCATTCCGCCGCCGTTCCGCTGGCGAACGTTCCGGCCGCCTTCAGCTTCAGCCAGGCGCTGGACCTGTGGCGCAGGCGGCTGGGAATCGCGCGGCACCGCATGTTCGTCGGCTGCCACAGCATCGCCGGCACCTCGATCCACGAATTCGACCGCGACCCGGCCCATGGCCGGCTGGGCACGACGATCCGCGACAACCATGCCCGCTGGCTGCAAGAGGCGCTGCGCATCGCGCCCGGCGCCCGGCCCCTGGTCTATGGCATGATCCAGGGCGAGGCGAATATCGCCATGTCTGGGCCGGCCTATCGCGCCGCGGCCGCCCGGGCCTATGGCGACGCGCTGGACGATATCGAGGCGCTGACCGGCATCCGCCCGCCGCTGATGCTGTGGCAGACCGGCGGCTATGTGAACGCCGCCGCGGCGCGGCCCTATGGGCCGGTGCTGGCGCAGCTGGATCTGGTGCGGGATTTCGACGCCATCTTTGCCGGGCCGCTTTACCCGGTGCTGACCTTCGACAACGCGGTGCATCCCGATCTGCCGTCGCAGCTGATCCATTGCGAGATCGCCGCCTATGTCTTTGCCCGGCGCGAGCAGGGCCGGAACGTCAACCTGCTGCCCGGCAGGCCGGTCTGGCAGGGCAACACCCTGCGCATCCCCTTCTCGACCGAGGACGGCAAGCCGCTGATCTTCGATCCCGACAGCGAATATCCGGCCTATGGCGGGCTGGCCGATCACGGCGTCGAGGCGGCAGGCGCCCGCATCACCGATGTCGCGCTGGACGGCAATGCGGTGGTGGTGACCTGCGACGGCCCGATGACCCGGGTGCAGATCGCCCTGCAGGCGGCCGACATGTCCGCCCATGCGGACGCCCGGGGCAGGAACCACGGTGCGCATCGCTGCGACATCATCGAGGCGGATCCGCCCGACAGCCTGCTGCTGCCCGGCCGCAAGCTCAAGCGGTTCATCCCCAGCTGCCGGTTCCAGCGTCCCTGACCCCCGCCCGTCCGCGGCCGGGAGGTGCGGCCTTTCCGGCACGGTCCCTGCGGCGGGCCGGGCGGCTCAGGCCCCGGACAGCGAGGACCGCCGGGCGATCAGATCGGGCAGGGCGGCGACCGCGCTTCCCGACCTGCCCTCGATCAGCGCCAGCAGCAGATCGACCGCCGCCTCGGCGATCTGGGGCAGGTGCAGGTCCACCGCCGTCATCGGCGGCTGGGACAGCTTCGCCCGCAAGCCATCGTAGCGAGTGGCGATGCGCAGCCGGTCGGGAACGGCGCGGCCAAGCGCGCGCGCCGCCCGGACCGCACCGCTGGCGAAGGCGTCGACCGAGGCATAGAGCCCGTCGATCGAGGGGTTTTCCGCCAGCAGGCGCAGGGCCTCCTGATAGCCCAGCTCTTCCCCCCCGGCCTCGTCCAGATGCAGCAGCACCGGCGCCATGCCGTGCCGCGCCGCGAAATCCAGATAGGCCTGTCCGGTCTCGGCATGGCTGGTGCGCGGGCTGGCGCCGGTCAGCACCGCGATATGCCGGCTGCCCTGCGCGGCCAGATGGTCCAGCAGCAGAAAGGCCGTCTCGCGCGAGCGCAGGTCGACCGCGGCGATGTCCGGGCGGCCCGGGACGGTCCCGATCGAGACGATGGGCGTCTTGCGCGATTCGAAATGCGCGACCAGCGGATCGTCGCGCGTCGGCTCGACCAGGATCACGCCGTCGAATCCCGCCCGACCATGGCCCTGTCCCGAGGGATGCGGCGGAATCAGGCACAGCGCGATGTCGCGGGTCAGCGCTGACATGGCGGCCGAGGCGGCGATCTCCATCAGGAAGCCCAGCCGCGAGGGACCGGCCGCGACCGCGAAGGGCATCGAGGAGGCCAGCGCGATGATCCCGGTCCGGCCGCTGCGCAGCCCCTGGGCCAGGCTGCTGGGGTGATAGCCGATCTCGCGCGCCAGCCGGTGGATGCGCTCGCGCGTTTCGGGGTCCACGTGCCGCCGGCCGCTGAAGGCATGCGACACCGTCGTCGGGGAAACCCCGGCGGCTTTGGCCAGGTCTGAAATCGTCGGTCTGCCCAAGGTCTTGCTCGTCCATGCAGGATGCCCCGGCAGCTTAGCGCGTTCCGACCACCGTTGCAAAACGATTTGCAAGAATCGGAATCGGTGCTATTCAGGAAGCTGGCAAAACGATTTGCATAAAAGCAAACACCCCTTTCACCAACAGGGAACACGAGGATGAACCATCAAGAATCAAGGATAGATCCGGTCGACGAGGTGCTGCCGCTGAAAAGCCTGGTGCTTTACGGGATGCAGCACGTGCTGGTGATGGCGGCCTCGCCGATCACCGCGGTGTTTCTGGTCGCCCAGACGCTGGGCTTCGACATGGCGCTGACCGTGGCGATCATCAGCGCGACCTTTCTGGTCTGCGGGCTCGGCTCGATCCTGCAAAGCTTCGGGCCGGGCGGATTCGGGGCGCGGCTGCCCTTCATCATGGTCCCGGGCGGTGCGCCCATCGCCATCTTCCTGGCCATCGCCGTCCAGACCGATGTGCAGACCGCGGTCGGCGCCGTGCTGCTGACCTCGGTGTTCTATTTCCTGGCGCTGCCGGTGTTCAGCCGGCTGCTGCGCTTTTTCCCGCCCATCGTCGTCGGCACCATGCTGCTTCTGGTCGCGGTCAACCTGGTCAAGATCTATGGCGGCACCATCACCGGCAAGCCGGGGTCCGAGCATTTCGCCGATCCGGTCAATGTCGGGCTGGCGCTGGCGACCATCGCGCTGACGGTGCTGTTCTCGCGCATCTTCACCGGCACCTTGCAGCGCATCTCGGTGATGCTGGGTCTGATCGCTGGCACGGCGCTGGCGGCGGCGCTGGGGCGGCTTGACCTGACCGGGGTGATGACCGGGCCGCTGATCGCGGTGCCGCAGCCCTTTCCCTTCGGCATGCCGAAATTCGACCTCATCGCCTCGCTGCCGCTGATCGTCTTCTCGGTGATCTCGATGGCCGAGGCCACCGGCCAGACCATCGCCACCGCCGAGATCGTCGGCCGCAAGGGCGATGCCCATCCCATCGTGCCGCGCACCATCCGCGGCGACGCGGTGGCCTCGCTGCTTGGCGGCATGCTGGGCACCTCGCTGATCATCACCTCGGGCGAGAATGTCGGCATCGTGCGCGCCACCGGCGTCCGCTCGCGCCATGTCACCGCCATGGCCGGGGTGATCCTGGTGCTGATCGCGCTGATCGCCCCGGTGTCGCGGCTGGCCAGCGTCCTGCCCGGCCCGGTCGTGGGCGGCACCGCGGTCATCGTCTTTTCCATCATCGGCGTCATCGGCATCCATGTGCTTTCCCGCGTCGATCTGCGCCAGCACAGCGCCATGTTCACCCTGGCCTCGGGGCTGGCGATGGGGCTGATGCCGATCCTGGTGCCGGGGGTCTACAGCCAGTTCCCGCAATGGTCGCAGATGATCCTGGGCAACGGGCTGGCCATGGGCACGATCACCGCCGCGCTGGTCAACGCCCTGTTCCAGGTCCGCGCCGCGCCCGCCGACCCCGCCGCCAAACCCACCCCGCAAGAGGAACATGCCTGATGACCGACCTGCGCCAGACCTTCGCCGATGCCGAGCGGCTGATCGTCGCCCCCGGGCGCCTGCTGCTGGGCAACGGCCCGCAACCGGGCAAGGCCGTGCTGCTGCAGGGCGGCCGCTTTGCCGAGATCGACGAGGTGGGCGCGCTATGCGCCCGCCATCCCGGCCTGCGGCGGGTCGACCTGCCGCATCACCTGATGATGCCCGGCTTCATCGACACCCATACGCATCTGACCCAGTCGCTGGGCAAGTCGCTGGTCTTTGGCGAACCCTCCGAGATCTTCCGGCGCATCTGGGTGCCGCTCGAGGGCAGCCTGGACGAGCATATGGTCTATCTGTCCTCGAAGCTGGCGGCGCTGGAATGCCTGCGCGGCGGCTTCACCGCGGCGGTGGATGCCGGCACGCGCTCGGCCGGGCATATCGGCCGGCTGGTCGATGCGGCCCGCGAAACCGGACTGCGGCTGGTGGTGGCGCAGATCTGCAACGATCTGGGCGGCGCGGCCCAGGTCCCCGAGGCCGACGAGATCCTGCGCCGCGCCGCCGCGCATCTCGCGGCCTATCAGGGCGACGCGCTGATCCATCCCTCGCTTGCCATCTCGATCCCCGAGGCGGCGACGGACGGGATGCTGCAGCGCATCTCGGCCCTGGCGGCCGAGGCGGGGGCGGTGTTCCAGACCCATGTCAACGAGCATCTGGTCGCGGTCGAGCGTTCGCTGGTCGCGCATGGCCGGCGCCCGCTGCAGCACCTGGCCCATATCGGGGCGCTGGGGCCGCAGGCGCTGATCGCCCATTCCACGCTGATCACCCCCGAAGAGCTGATGATCCTGCGCGATACCGGCACGGCGGTGGCCTATAATCCCGTCGCCTCGGTCTGGAAGGGGAACGCCATCGTGCCGGCCCTGCAGATGCAGGCCCTGGGCATCCGCTTCGGCCTTGGCACCGACGGCACCCGCTCGGACGGGTTCCGCCTGATGGACGCGGCGGAATCGCTGCAGCGCGCCGGCTACGGGCTGGCCTCGGGTGACAGTTCCTGCGGCGGCGGCTGGCTGTGGCTGGAGGCGGCGACCGGCATGGCGGCCGAGGCCAGCGGGCTGGGCCGGCTGACCGGGCGGATCGCGCCCGGGCTGGCCGCCGACTTCCTGCTGGTCGATCTGGACCGGCCCGAATTCACCCCCTCGCACGATCTCAGCTGGGAGTTGGTGCGCTATGGCAACCGCGACCAGATCGACGCGGTCTTCACCGGCGGCCGGCTGCGGCTGGTGCAGGGCTGGCCGGTCGACTGGGACGCCCGCGCCCTGCTGGCCGAGATCCGCGAGCTGACCGCCCCGGCCATCGCCGCGGCGCCGATCCAGCGCATCCATGCCACCGCGGACAGCGCCCTTGCCATGAGGCCGGCGTGAGTCTCGCCGCCTTTCTTCTGCTGTCGCTGGCGGTGCTGGGCTCGGCCTTCGTGCAGGGTGCGGTCGGCATCGGCTTTGCGCTGATCATGGCGCCGATCTTCGGGCTGGTGGACGCGGCCTATCTGCCGGTGACCCTGCTGATCCTGATGCTGCCGCTGAACTTCCACGTCGCCTGGCGCGAGCGCCAGACCATCGACCGCCGCGGCGCCAGCTGGATCACCCTGGGGCGGTTCTTCGGCACCTTCCTGGGCATGGCGGTGCTGATCGCGCTGTCCGTCCGCCAGCTTGAGATCGCAGTCGGCCTGTTCACGGTGCTGGCGGCGGGGATCGCGCTGCTGGCGCCGCCCTTTTCGCCGGGCCGCTCGGCCTCGCTGGGGGTGGGGCTGTTCACCGGCGTCACCGAGACGGCGACCGGAATCGGCGGCCCGCCGCTGGCGCTGCTTTACCAGCATGCGCCGGGCCCGGTGCTGCGCGCGACCGTCGCCACCTGCTTCCTGGTCGGAGAGGTGATCTCGCTGATCCTGCTGGCGGTGGCGGGGCGGCTGCATGTCGACCAGATGCTGGCGGCGCTGTATCTGGCGCCGGCGGTGGTGATCGGCACGGGCCTGTCGCGCCTTGCCCATGCCCATGTCAACGGGCCGGCGCTGCGCCTGGCGGTGCTGGGCTTCTCGATCGCCAGCGGGCTGTTCCTGATGCTGCGGGGCTGAGCGTCCGCCGCGCCGTCCCCCGCCGGCGGCTCTGGACTTTGCCCGAGGATGCGGCACTCTGCCCCGGACGAGGACCGCAGGGACGACAAGGGAAGGGGGCCGCATGAACGATCCGACCGCGATGACGGCGCAGGGGCTGGCGCAGGCCATGGCCGCAGGACGGCTCAGCGCCGAGGCGGTGATGGCCGCGCATCTCGACCGGATCGAGGCGCTGAACCCGGCGATCAACGCCATCGTCAGCCTGCGCCCGCGCGACGCCCTGCTGGCCGAGGCGCGCGCCGCCGACCGCGCCCCGCGCAAGGGCTGGCTGCACGGCCTGCCGGTGGCGGTCAAGGATCTGGCGGCGGTGCGCGGGCTGCGCACCACCTGGGGCTCGCCCCTGTTTCGCGACCATGTGCCCCCGGCCGACGACCTCGTGGTGGCGCGGATGCGCGCGGCGGGCGCGATCTTCATCGGCAAGACCAACACGCCGGAATGGGGCCTGGGCTCGCACAGCTTCAACGAGGTTTTCGGCGTCACCCGCAATCCCTATGACCGCAGCCGCAGCGCCGGCGGCTCGTCGGGCGGGGCGGCGGCGGCCCTGGCGGCGCGGCTGGTGCCGGTCGCGGACGGCTCGGACATGATGGGCAGCCTGCGCAACCCGGCGGCCTTCTGCAATGTCTACGGCTTTCGCCCCAGCTGGGGGCTGGTGCCGGGCGATCCGGTCGGCGACGGCTTCATGGCGACCCTGTCCACGCTGGGACCGATGGCGCGCTGCCCCGAGGATCTGGCGCATCTGCTGGCCGTCATGGCCGGTCCGGACCCGGCCGTGCCCTTCGGCCGCCCTGCCGAGGATTTCGCCGCCGGCCTTGCCGGTCCGGTGGCGGGCACGCGCATCGGCTGGCTGGGCGATTGGGGCGGCGCCTATCCCTGCGAGCCGGGCATCCTGCCGCTGGCCGAGGCGGCGCTGGCGCAGCTGGCCGATCTGGGCTGCGAGATCGTGCCCCTGCCGCCGCCCTTCCCGGCCGGGCGGCTCTGGCGGGCCTGGACGGTGCTGCGGGCCTTTCTGAACGCGGGCGCGCGGCGCGGGCTTTACGACGACCCCGCCGCCCGCGCGCAGCTGAAGCCCGAGGCGGTCTGGGAGATCGAGCAGGGCCTGGGCCTGCCGGCGCAGGAGGTCTACGAGGCCAGCGTGATCCGCAGCGAATGGTATCGCCGGCTGGCGCGGCTGTTCCGGCAGCTCGATGCCATCGCGCTGCCCTCGGCGCAGGTCTGGCCCTTTCCGGCGGAATGGCGCTGGCCCCGGCAGGTCGGCGGGCGCGAGGCGGACAGCTATCACCGCTGGATGGAGATCGTGGTGCCGGTCAGCCTGGCCGGGCTGCCCTGCCTGTCGGTCCCCATCGGCTTCGGCGCGCAGGGCTTGCCGATGGGCCTGCAGCTGGCCGGTCCGGTCGGCGGCGATGCGGCGATCCTGCGGCTGGGGCAGGCATGGCACGAGGCGACGGATTGGCCGGGCCGGCGACCGCCGCCGCCGGCCTGAGGGCGACGGCGGAAAGGACCGGCGGAGGGGCTGCGTGACCGGGACGAAAGACGGCCCGACATGGCGGCGGCGGGCGCCCCCGCCGGCCCCAAGCTCTCGCAGCGCACAGGGGCGGGGCCGCTTGGGGCGGCCGGGGCGATGCCCGGCACCACCGGCCCATGCGCCTTGCGCAGGGGTCCGGCGGCTGCGGAATCGCGGGCCCCGCCCAAAAGCCGCCGAACCCCGGGCCAGGGACGGTTGCCCTATCCCGGCCCGGCGCGCGTTCAGGCGGCGAGGCGCTGCCGGCTCGCGGCGGTCTCGGCCAGGTCCAGCAGCAAGACGCGGGTGTTCTCCCAGCCGAGGCAGCCGTCGGTGATGCTCTGGCCATAGGTCGGCAGCCGACCGGGAACCAGATCCTGCCGGCCGGCGACCAGGTTGCTTTCCAGCATGACGCCGCGGATGCGCGCCTCGCCCGCGCGTATGCGCGCCGCGATATCGGCGATGACCGCCGGCTGGCGGGCCGGGTCCTTGCCGCAATTGGCATGGCTCGCGTCGATGACGATGCCGGGATCGATGCCGGCCCGCGCCGCCGCTTCGGCCAGCGCATCGACATGGCGGGCGCCGTAGTTCGGCCCGCCATGGCCGCCGCGCAGCACCACGTGGCAGGCGTCGTTGCCGGTCGTGGTGGCGATGGCCGCACGCCCGTCGGCGGTGATCGCCGGGAAGCTGTGCGACCCGGCGGCCGAGCGGATGGCGTCCAGCGCCACCTGCACCCCGCCATCGGTGCCGTTCTTGAACCCGACCGGGCAGGACAGGCCCGAGGCCAGCTGCCGGTGGATCTGGCTTTCCGTGGTGCGCGCCCCGATGGCGCCCCAGGCGATCAGGTCGGCGAAATATTGCGGCAGGATCGGGTCCAGGAACTCGGTCGCCGCCGGCAGGCCCATGCGGTTGATTTCCAGAAGCAGGCGGCGGGCCAGCGGCAGCCCGTCCTCGATGCGGTCCGAGCCGTCCAGATGCGGGTCGTTGATCAGCCCCTTCCAGCCCACGGTGGTGCGGGGCTTTTCGAAATAGACCCGCATAACGATCTCCAGCCGGTCGGCAAGGCTCCGGCGCAGCTCGGCCAGCCGCGCGGCGTAATCCAGCGCCGCCTGCGCGTCGTGGATCGAGCAGGGGCCGGCGATCACCAGCAGCCGGTCGTCGCGGCCGGCAAGGATGGCGCGGATGGCGGTGCGGCTGTCCGCCACGATGCGCGAGATGGCCTCGTCGCGCGGCAGGCTGGCGGCCAGCGCGGCGGGGGCGGGCAGGGGGCGGAGCGTGTCGATATGCAGGTTCTCGGTCTGGGTCAGCATGGCTCTTGCTTTCTGGAAGAGGCCGGACCGGACGCGCATCGCAAGAAAAAAGCCGCCGGTCTGGCCAGCGGCTTCGGGGATCGCTATCGCGCCTATGCGCTACACGGCAACCCGGTCCCGCTGGATGCAGCGGAACCAATAAAACGAGGCAGTGTAGAACATCTGTTGCGACATGCGCCCTGCATAGCGGCTGCGGCGGCGCTTGTCACCCGGATTCTTGCGCCGGCGGCGAATGGGTGCGCGATTGGCCAGAGTGCTGCGGACTTGCCGCCGTTGCCGTCCTTGCCCTGCGCCTCCGTAAGCGCCGGCGAACGGGCTTGCGCGGTGCGTCCGGCTGTTCGACGCCGGAGGCATGGACGTTTGCGCGCCGCAATCGGCGAACGGCTTGCCGCGGATTGGCATGGCTCGCCGGGCGGTCTAGGCTGTCAGGCAGGCCCGACGCCGGCGCCGTTCGGACCTGCGGCGGGGGCGGGACGAGGCAAGGAAAGGCCGGAAAGATGAGCGAAACGCAGCTTGCCGGGGCGCCCTCGGCGCGGATCGGACGGTGCCGGGCCTGGGCGCCCGGACGGTTGCGGGACGTCGGGGCCGCGCGGCGGATCGCCATGGCGTCCCCGGCGCGATGCCTTCGGCGCATCGGCGGCGATGTCGCGGGCGCCTTCGCGCAGATCATGACGGCGGCTCGGATTGCGGTCCGGCCCGGCGCTTCCCCGGCGCAGGGCGGGGGGTGCGGCGTATGAGCGGCAAGGACAGCCCGGCCTCTCCGCCCTGCCTGGCGGCCGAGATCGCGCCGGATTATTTCGACCCGCTCGCCGTCGAGCCGCAGCAGGCCCGCGACGTGGCGCGCTGGCGCAAGGCGCGGCGCGAGGAGTTGCTGGGCCGCCGCGCGGCGCTGAGCGTCGCCCAGCGGCAGGCAGTGGCCGAGGCCATCGGCGGCGCGCTGGACGCGCTGCTGGCCGCGCGGCTGCCGGAGCTGCGCGGCCGGGTGGTCGCCGGCTATTGGCCGATCCGGTCCGAGCCGGATCTGCGCCCCTGGCTGGCCCGCCTGCACGACCGCGGCGCCGTGCTGGCCCTGCCGGTGGTCGAGCGCCCTGCCAGCCCGCTGGCCTTTCACCGCTGGAGCCCCGGGGCGCCGATGCGCCGCGGCCATTGGAACATTCCGGTCCCCGCCTCGGCCGAGACGGTGGAGCCGGACGTGGTGCTGGCCCCGCTGGTGGGCTGGGACGGCCGGGGCTATCGGCTGGGCTATGGCGGCGGCTATTTCGACCGGACGCTGGCGGCGCGGCGGCCGCTGGCGGTCGGCACCGGCCTGCAATCCGCCCGCCTGGCGACGATCTATCCGCAGCCCCATGACATCCCGCTGGCGGCCATCGTCACCGAAACCGGCCTGCAATACGACGGCGCTGCCCCGGCGGGCCGCTGACCGCCAAATCGCAAAAGGTCTTGTTCAGGATATTGAGCAAGGCCGATTGAAAACCCCGCTGCCTTGCCCTATGGCTTTCCGGGCCGGCCGCAACAGCGGCGCAGCACCGGCGCAACTCCAGCAGGTGGGACAAGATGAGCTATCCGGATACGCAGCTTTTGATCGACGGAATCTGGCGCCCGGCGCGGGACGGGCGCAGCCTGCCGGTGCTGAACCCGGCCACCGGGGCCGAGATCGGCCGTGTCGCCCATGCCGGTATCGCCGATCTGGACGAGGCGCTGGCCGCCGCCGGCCGCGCCTTCGCGGATTGGAAGCGCAGCTCTCCGCTGCATCGCTCGGACCTGATGCGCAAGGCCGCGGCGCTGCTGCGCGAGCGGGCCGAGCCCATCGCCGCGCTGATGGTGGCCGAACAGGGCAAGCCGCTGGCGCAGGCGCGGATCGAGACCCTGGCCGGGGCCGAGATCATCGAGTGGTTCGCCGAAGAGGCGCGCCGCACCTATGGCCAGGTCATCCCGCCCCGCGTGCCGGGCGTCACCCAGCTGACCGTCAAGGAACCGCTGGGCCCGGTCGCCGCCTTCACCCCGTGGAATTTCCCGATCAATCAGGCGGTTCGCAAGGTTTCCGCCGCGCTGGCGGCAGGCTGCACCATCATCGTCAAGGCGCCCAAGGAAACCCCGGCCTCGCCGGCCGAACTGATCCGCTGCTTTGCCGATGCCGGCCTGCCGGCGGGGGTGGTGAACCTGGTCTATGGCGATCCGGCCGAAATCTCGGGCTACCTGATTCCGCATCCGGTGATCCGCAAGGTGTCCTTCACCGGCTCGACGGCGGTGGGCAAGCAGCTGGCGGCGCTGGCGGGGCTGCACATGAAGCCGGCGACCATGGAGCTGGGCGGCCACGCGCCGGTGCTGGTCTTCGACGATGCCGATGTCGATGCGGCGGTGGCGGCCATGGCGGCCGCGAAACTGCGCAATGCCGGGCAGGTCTGCATCTCGCCCACCCGCTTCCTGGTGCAAGAGGCGGTGGCGGACCGCTTCACCGAAGGTTTCACCGCCGCACTGGCAGCCGCCAAGGTAGGGCCGGGCATGGACTCGGACAGCGCCATGGGGCCGCTGGCCAACGAGCGCCGAATCCCCGCCATCGAGCGGCTGATCCGCGACGCGCTGGACCGCGGCGCGCGACTGGCGACCGGCGGGGCGCGGATCGGCAACGAGGGCTGGTTCTTTGCCCCGACCGTGCTGACCGATGTGTCGGCGGATGCGGCGGTGATGAACGAGGAACCCTTCGGCCCCATCGCCGTGGTCAACCGGTTCCGCAGCGACGACGAAGCCTTTGCCGAGGCGAACCGGCTGCCCTATGGCCTGGCCGCCTATGCCTGGACCGGCAGCTCGGCCCGGGTGCAGCGGTTGCAGGACGAGATCCAGGCCGGGATGCTGACCATCAACCATATCGGCCTGTCGCTGCCGGAATTGCCCTTCGGCGGCATCGGCGATTCCGGCATGGGGACCGAGGGCGGCTCCGAGGCGATCGGCGCCTATCTGCAGACCCGCTTCGTCACCCGCAGGGGTTAGAAATCAGGGGCTAGAGATAGGGCGGCGTGCAGGCCGAGACCACCACCGCCTCGCGGTCCGAGATGTTGCGGAAGCGATGCGGCTGGGTCGAGGCGAAAAGATAGCTGTCGCCGGCCTTCAGCACCCGGCTCTGGTCGGCCACGGTCAGCTCGATCTCGCCGGCGATGACGATGCCGCCCTCGCTGCCGTGATGGGCCAGCATGGTCTCGCCGGTATCGGCGCCCGGCTCATAGCGTTCGTGCAGGATCTGCAGGTTGTGCAGCCGCGCGTCGCCGACCTGGCGCAGGGTCATGCGCCCGACCGGCCCCTGCGCGGCGGAATAAAGCCGCGAGGTCAGGTCGCGCAGCTCGGCCGGGGTGAAAAAGGGTTGCGGGCTTTGCGGCAGGTCCGGCTCGAAGAACTCGGACATGGTGACGCCCAGCCCGCCAAGGATCTTGCGCAGCGAGGCGACCGAGGGGCTGGAGCGCCCGGTCTCGATCATCGAGATCTGGCCATGCGGCACGCCCGAAGCCTCGGCCAGCTGCCGCTGCGACATGTTTGCCGCGCTGCGCAGCTCTTTCAGCCGCGCGCCCACGTCGAAATCGCTCATCCTTGCCCCGATGCCGTTTTGCGGCAGGTTATCAGGGCCGGGGGTTGCGCACCAGTTCCGCATCCTGCCGCAGATCGAAGAAAGTCATTGCTCAATATATTGAGCATCGTGTAAGCCGATTCCATCAGCATGGAGGTCTGCACATGGAATCGAAGCAGTTGATCGAGCGGCGCAAGGCGGCGGTGGCGCGGGGTGTCGGCACGCGGGACATCTATGCCGTCCGGGCCGAGAATGCCGAGCTCTGGACCGCCGAGGGCCGGCGGATGCTGGATTTCGCCGCCGGCATCGCGGTGAACAATACCGGCCATCGCCATCCCCGGGTGATCGAGGCGGTGCAGCGCCAGATGCAGGACTTCACCCATACCTGCTTCCATGTCGCGCCCTATGAATCCTATGTCGCCCTGGCCGAGCGGCTGAACGCGCTGACCCCGGGCGATTTCGCGAAAAAGACCATGTTCGCCACCACCGGCGCCGAGGCGGTGGAAAATGCGGTGAAGATGGCGCGGGCCTTTACCGGGCGCTCGGGCGTGATCGCCTTCAACGGCGCTTTCCATGGCCGCACGCTTCTGGGCATGGCGCTGACCGGCAAGGTGGCGCCCTACAAGGCCGGTTTCGGCGCCATGCCGCCCGAGATCCACCACGCGATCTTCCCCAACGCCATGGCCGGCGTGTCGGTCGCGCAGGCGATTGCGCATCTGGAGACGCTGCTGGCCTCGTCCATCGACCCCCGGCGGGTGGCGGCGATCGTCGTCGAGCCGGTGCAGGGCGAGGGCGGCTTCAACGTCGCCCCGCCCGAATTCCTGGCCGCGCTGCGCCGCATCTGCGACAGCCACGGCATCGTGCTGATCGGCGACGAGATCCAGGCCGGCATGGCCCGCACCGGCCGCATGTTCGGGTTCCAGCATTCCGGCGTCGCGCCCGACCTGGTGACCATGGCCAAGGGGCTGGCCGGGGGCTTTCCGCTGTCCGCCGTCACCGGCCGGGCCGAGATCGTGGACGCGCCCGCGCCGGGCGGGCTGGGCGGCACCTATGCCGGCAACCCGCTGGCCATCGCCGCCGCGCTGGCGGTGCTGGAGGTGATCGAGGACGAAGACCTTTGCGCCCGCGCCGAGGAAATCGGCTCGGCCATCCGCGCGCGCCTGCAAAAGCTGGCGGGGAGCTTCCCGGCCATCGGCGATGTGCGCGGCCTTGGCGCGATGAATGCCTTCGAGCTGGTGCAGGCCGGCGACCGCAGCCAGCCCGACGCGCAACTGACCGCCGCCATCGTGGCCGAGGCCGAGGCGCGCGGGCTGATCCTGCTGTCCTGCGGCACGCGCTACAACGTCATCCGCCTGCTGCCGCCGCTGACCATTCCCGACGCGCAGCTGTCCGAGGCGCTGGAGATTCTGGAAGCGGCCATCGAGGCGGCGCTGGTCCCGGCCTGAAGGCGGGACGGCCCCTATCCCATGCCGTCCTGCGCCATGCGGGCGGCGAGCCAGTCGCAAAAGGCGGCCAGCGGCTTCAGCCCGGCCTTGCGCGCCGGCCAGGCCAGCCAATAGGCGCCGCTGCCCGGCACGCCCTGCCGCAGCACCGGCGCCAGCCGGCCCTCGGCGATCTCGACCCGGGCCAGGTAATCGGGCAGAAGCGCGATCCCCAGCCCCGAGATCGCCGCCTGGATCATCATCGAGAACTGGTCCATCATCATCCCGTCCAGCGGCGCCGGCGGCTCGGCCCCTTGTCCCCGGAACCATGCCTGCCAGGCGTCCGGGCGGGTCGGCAATTGAAGCAGCACCATTCCCGCCAGATCGGCGGGCGCCGTTACAGGCCGCCGGGCCAGAAGATCGGGCGAAGCGCAGGCGGTGAGGCGTTCATCGAACAGCTTCAGGTGCTCGGCCCCCGGCCAGTCGTCCCGGCCGTAAAAGATCATCGCGTCAAAGGGTTCCTCGTCGAAGCTGAAGCGGCGGAAGCGGGTGGTCAGGTTGATCGACACCCCCGGATGGGCCGACAGGAAATCCGGCAGCCGCGGCGCCAGCCAGCGCGTGGCAAAGGTCGGCAGCACGGCCAGGTCCAGGCTGCCGCCGTCGGGATTGGCGATCAGCGACATGCTGCCGCGCTGGATCAGGTCGAGCGCGGCGGAAATGTCGCGGAAATACCGCTCGGCCGCCTCGGTCGGGGTCAGGCGCTTCTTGTGGCGGATGAACAGTTCCTGCCCCAGCTGCGCCTCCAGGCTTTGCAGCAGCCGGCTGACCGTGCTTTGCGTCAGCCCCAGGTCCTGCGCCGCGCCGGTGACCGAGCCGGTGCGCATCACCGCGTCGAAGGCCAGCAGCAGGCTGAGGTTCGGAAGAAAGCGCCTGTGCCGCAAGAACATTCACCCCGTGCATGAAGTAATGAGGATTATCCATTTTCCGGCCTGGTTTGAAAGCGGTAATGAATGATCCGACAGCATCAGCGCATGAGGCATAACGTGACGACGAAATCGCACAAGGGCAGCCCTTTCTCGTGGTCCGACCCGTTCCTGCTTGAGGATCAGCTGACCGAGGAAGAGCGGATGATCCGCGACACCGCCGCGGCCTTCGCCGCCGACCGGCTGGCGCCGCGCGTCGAGGCCGCCTATCTGAACGAGGAAACCGATCCCGAGATATTCCGCGAAATGGGCGCCTCGGGCCTGCTGGGCGTCACCGTGGACGAGGCCTATGGCGGCGTCGGTGCCTCTTACGTCGCCTATGGCCTGGTCGCGCGCGAGATCGAGCGCATCGATTCGGGCTATCGCTCGATGGCCTCGGTGCAAAGCTCGCTGGTGATGTTCCCGATCGAGGCTTATGGCAGCGAAGAGCAGAAGCAGAAATACCTGCCGAAACTGGCCTCGGGCGAGTTCATCGGCTGCTTCGGCCTGACCGAGCCCGACGCGGGCTCCGACCCCGGCGGCATGCGCACCGTGGCCCGCAAGACCGGGGGCGGCTATGTGCTGAACGGGTCCAAGATGTGGATCTCGAACGCGCCCATCGCCGATGTCTTCGTGGTCTGGGCCAAGTCCGAGGCGCATGGCGGCAAGGTGCGCGGCTTCGTGCTGGACAAGGGCACGCCCGGCCTTTCGGCGCCCAAGATCGAGGGCAAGCTGAGCCTGCGCGCCTCGATCACCGGCGAGATCGTGATGGAGAATGTCGAGGTCGGCGAGGAGGCGCTGCTTCCGAACATCGAGGGCATGGGCGGTCCCTTCGGCTGCCTGAACCGCGCGCGCTACGGCATCAGCTGGGGCGCCATGGGCGCGGCCGAGGATTGCTGGTTCCGCGCCCGGCAATACGGGCTGGATCGCCACCAGTTCAACCGCCCGCTGGCCGCGACGCAGCTTTACCAGAAGAAGCTCGCCGACATGCAGACCGAGATCGCCCTGGGCCTGCAAGCCAGCCTGCGCGTCGGGCGGCTTTTCGACGAGGGCAAGTTCGCGCCCGAGATGATCTCCATCGTCAAGCGCAACAATTGCGGTAAGGCGCTGGACATCGCCCGCCAGGCCCGCGACATGCATGGCGGCAACGGCATCCAGATCGGCTATCACGTCATGCGGCACGCGCAGAACCTGGAGACGGTGAACACCTATGAGGGCACGCATGACGTGCATGCGCTGATCCTCGGCCGGGCGCAGACCGGCATCCAGGCGTTCGCGTGATGGATCAGCCGGCGCTGAAGGGGCTGCGCGTCGTCGAACTGGCGCGCATCCTTGCCGGGCCGTGGATCGGCCAGACGCTGGCCGATCTGGGCGCCGAGGTGATCAAGGTCGAGGCGCCCGAGGGCGACGACACCCGCCGCTGGGGCCCGCCCTTCATCGAGCGGCCGCGTGCAGACGGCACCACCGAACGGGTCGCGGCCTATTTCCACGCCGCCAATCGCGGCAAGCGTTCCGTCACCTGCGACTTCAATGACCCCGCCGACCTGGAGCGGCTGCGGGCGCTGATCGACCAGGCCGATGTGGTGATCGAGAATTTCAAGCTGGGGGGGCTGCGCAAGTTCGGGCTGGACTACCAGACGCTTTCGGCGCGCAATCCGCGGCTGGTCTATGCCTCGATCACCGGCTTCGGGCAGGACGGGCCGCGCGCGGCGCAGCCGGGCTATGATTTCCTGATCCAGGGCATGTCGGGCATCATGGACCTGACCGGCGATCCGCAGGGCGAGCCGCAAAAGGTCGGCGTGGCCTGGATCGACATCTTCACCGGCCTTTACGGGGTGATCGCCGTGCAGGCCGCGCTGGCCGAGCGGGCGCGGTCGGGTCTGGGCCAGCATCTGGACCTGTCGCTTCTGGATTGCGGGGTGGCGGTGCTGGCCAATCAGGCAACGAATTACCTGCTGGGCGGCGCGGTGCCGCATCGGCTGGGCAATGCGCATCCGAATATCGTGCCCTATCAGCTTTTCCCGGCCTCGGACGGGCATCTGATCGTCGCCTGCGGCAATGACCGGCAATTCGCGGCGCTGTGCCGGGTGCTGGAAATGCCCGAGCTGGCGGCAGAGCCGGATTTTGCCACCAACCCCGCCCGGGTGGCGAACCGCGCGCGGCTGGTGCCGCTGCTGGCGCAGGCCACGCGCCGCTTTACCCGCGCCGCGCTGATCGCTGCGCTGGAAGGGGCGGGGGTGCCCGCGGGCCCGGTCAACGACGTGGCCGAAGCCCTGGCCGAACCGCAGGTGCAGGCGCGCGGCCTGCGCATCGCGCCCGAGGGCATCGCCGGGCTGCGCAGCCCGCTGCGCTTCTCGCGCAGCCCACTGGTGACGGAACGCGCCGCCCCGGCGCTTGGCGAGGGCGACTGGCGCTTTCAGGGCTGAACCCTAGCCCTGCCGCCCCGCGCGGCAGGCGGCGCGATAGCCGCTGGGGGTCTGGCCGAACATGGCCCGGAACAGCCGCGAGAACTGCGCCTGGTCGCTGAAGCCGAAGCGATAGGCGACGGCGGCCAGCGACAGGTCGCCCGGCATCTGCAGCATGTCCCGCGCCGCCTTCAGCCGCGCCTCGCGGATGAATTGCGCCACCGTGGTCCCGGTATCGCCGAACAGGTCGTGCAGATAGCGTTTCGAGATGCCGCAGGCCGCCGCGACCGTCTCGGGCGACAGGGCCGGATCGGTCAGGTTGCGTAGGATCGCGTCCTGCGCGCGCTTCAGATGCGCGGCGCGGACCGCCGTGGCGGCGCCGCCGTCGGTTTCCGCCTGCCGGTCCAGCGCCAGAGCCAGCAACTCGATCAGGTGCCGGCCCAGCACGTCTGCCGCTGCGGAATCGGCGGGCATGGCATGGGCGCGGCGCACCGTCTCGGCGAACAGACCGCCCAAGCCCTCGCGCCCGTCGAAGACCGTGGCGCAAAGCCGGTCCGGCTGGCGCAGCCTTTCGGCCAGCGCGCTGCGGGCGATCTTCATCACCAGCAGGTCGTTGCGCGCCTGATAGGCGAAGCGATAGGGCTCGTCGCCGCGCTCGATGAGGAAGCCGCCGGGGGCGCAGGTGATGTCGCGGCCCAGCTGGCGGAACAGCACCGGCGCGAGGCTGGGAATGGTGACCAGGTATTCCTCGGCCTCGCCCTGCCGGATCAGCCCGGGCACCCGTTCATAGCGCGCCGGTTCGGTGCGCAGCCGCGACAGCGACACCGGCCCGGCGCTGCGCCGCTCCAGCCGGCCCTGGAAGGTGGCGGGATCGCGATAGCTCAGCTGCAGCGGGAAATAGGTATCCGCGATGATGGCCGACCAATGCGCCGCGCGTTCGGGCGGCGCGGTCGCGGCGGTGCTGTAGCTTTCCAGGGTCATGATGCGCCTCCCCGCATCGCTTGGGCGATTCGTAGCCTGCCGCGAGCAATCGGGCAAAAGAAAACTGGCGCGAAGGCCGGCGGGCGCCAGATCCTGCCGCGCGGATCGGCAAGCCTGCACGGAACGACAAGTTTCTCCGCACCCAGCGCCAAGACCGGGCGCCGCTGCCGCCGCACCATGGTCCGACCGAAAAGATGCCGCGCCAGGCGGCACGCCGCAGGGAGAAGACCATGACCAGCCGATTCCCGGCTGCCCTGCTGCGCGCGCCCATGCGGCCCAGACAGGGAAAGAGCCATGACCAGACCCAAACCCGACCCCATCACGCTTTCGGTGGTGCGCGGCGTGCTCGAGACCACGCAGCGCGAGATGACGCTGACGCTGGAACAGACCGCCCGCAGCTCGGTCTTCAACCTCGCGCATGATTATTCGACCGCGCTCTTCAATCACACGCCCGAGATGATCCTGCAGGGCCAGGACATCCCCATCCACCTCGGCAGCCTGATCCCGGCGATGAAATCGGTCGCGAGCTTCTTTCAGGGCGACATCCACGAGGGCGACCTGATCCTGCACAACGACCCGGCCTATGGCGGCAGCCATATCATCGATACCTGCATGTATTACCCGGTCTTCTACCAGGGCGAGCTGGTGTTCTGGACCGTCTGCAAGGGCCACCTGACCGATGTCGGCGGCCCGGTCCCCGCCGGCTACAACCCCAACGCGACCGAGATCTATGCCGAGGGGCTGCGCATCCCGCCGGTCAAGCTCTGGGACCGCGGCAAGCCGCGCCACGACGTGATGAACCTGCTGCTGACCAACATGCGCGCGCGCCGCGATCAAGAGGGCGACTTCAACGCCCTGATCGGCGCCTGCCAGGTCGGCGCCCGCAACCTGGTCCGCCTGATGGACAAATACGGCAAGCAGGTGGTGCAGGACTGCATCGCCGAACTGCTGGACATGGCCGAGGCGCATATGCGCAAGCTCATCGCGCAGGTCCCGGACGGCACCTATACCGGAACGGCGGTGCTCGAGGATGCTGGCCACGGCTTCGGCGACATGGACATCACCGCCACGGTGACGATCCGGGGCGACGGCTGCCACATCGCCATCAGCTCGCCGCCGCAGGTGCCCTATTTCATCAACAGCTACGAAGGCAACAGCCATTCCGGCGTCTATCTGGGCCTGATGATGTTCGCGCAATTGCCGCCGCCCTATAACGAGGGGCTCTATCGCTGCGTGACCACCGACATGGGCCCCAAGGGCACGCTCTGCAACGCGAAATCGCCCGCGCCGCACATGAACTGCACCACCACGCCGATGGAGACGCTGACCGACGCGGTACGGCTGGCCTTCGAACAGGCGGCGCCGGCCAAGGTCTCGGCCAGCTGGGGCCATGCCAATGGCTGCAACATCGCCGGCTGGGACAAGCGCCATGACGAGGAATATGTGACCATGGTGCTGGCCTCGATCATCTCGGGGGCGGGGGCCACGGCCAGCCAGGACGGCTGGCATGCCTGCGGGCCGGAATGCTGCTTCGGCGCGCTGACCTCGGGCGATATCGAGATGCTGGAGCACAGCTATCCGATCATCATCCACCGCTATTCCCTGATGCAGGATTCGGGCGGCGCCGGCCAGTTCCGCGGCGGCTCGGGCACCTGCTGGGAGGTCGAGCCGCTGGACAGCCCGATGACGCTCGTCACCTTCGGCGAGGGCCGCCGCATCCCGGCCATGGGCGCGGCCGGCGCCCGCTCGACCCTGATCCCGCCCAAGGTCGGCCGGCTGGAAGTGACGCGGGGCGGCGAGACGCAGGTCATCACCGAAAACGTCATTGAGACCATCCAGCCCGGCGAGCGCGCCGCGAACCGCAATCCCGGCGGCGGCGGCTACGGCGACCCCTATGCCCGCCCGGTCGAAAAGGTGGTCGAGGATGTCCGAAACGGCCTTGTCAGCCTCGAGGGCGCGCGGCTCGACTATGGCGTCGTCATCGCCGATGCCGCGACCCTCGCCGTCGATCACGCCGCCACCGCCGCCCTGCGCGCCGCATAAGCCCTTCTCTGTTTTCCAAATACCCCGCGGGGGTCCGGGGGCGCGAAGCCCCCGGCGCCGGACCCGCGAACCGCAGCCAAAGATGGAACCCGCCATGAAACACCAATATCGCCTTGGCATCGACGCCGGCGGCACCTTCACCGATTTCATCCTCGCCGACCGCGAGGGGGGCTTGCGCATCTTCAAGGCGCTTTCCACCCCGCAGGACCCGACCCTGGCCATCAGGAACGGCCTGGCCGTGATCGAGGAGGAGACGGGCATCGGCCCGCGCGACCTCGTCTCGAACGCCGACCTGTGCATCAACGGCACCACGGTCGGGCTCAATGCGCTGATTACCCATAGCGGCGCCAGGACCGGGCTGATCGCCACCAAGGGCCACGAGGACAGCATCGAGATCCGCCTCGGCCACAAGGAGGACGGCTATCGCTACGACCCGGACTATCCGCCCGCGACCATGCTGGTGCCGCGCTACCTGCGGCGCGGGATCAGCGAACGGGTGATCTCGACCGGCGCCGTCCACACGCCGCTGAACGAGGACGAAGTGCGCGAGGCCTGCCGGCATTTCCTGCGCGAGGGCGTCGAATCGGTGGCCATCAGCTTCGTCTGGTCGGTGCTGCACCCCGATCACGAACTCCGCGCCGCCGAGATCGTGCGCGAGATGATGCCCGAGGCGCGCCTGACCGTCGGCAGCCAGCTCTATCCGCAGGTGCGCGAATATACCCGCACCTCGACCGCCATCGTGAACGCCTATCTGGCGCCGATCCTGTCGCGCTACGTGCAGGCGGTGGACGGCTATTTCCAAGGCCTCGGCGCGCGTCAGCCGGTGCGCTATTTCCAGTCGAACGGCGGGCTGGCGCTGGGGTCGGTGGTCTCGGACCAGTCGGTCTATGCGATCAATTCCGGCCCCGCCTCGGCGCCGCGCGCGGCGCTCTATCTGGGCGAACCCTACGGGCTTTCGGACATCATCACCGTGGACATGGGCGGGACCAGCTTCGACATCACCCTGACCCGCGACGGGCAGGCCAATGTGTCAAAGAACATCGACTTTCTGCGCTATCGCATTGGTATCCCGATGATTCAGGTGGAAACCCTGGGCGCGGGCGGCGGATCGATCGGCTGGATCGACTCGATGGGGCTGATGCAGATGGGGCCGCAATCGGCGGGCTCGGAACCCGGTCCGGCCTGCTATGGCAAGGGCGGCGAAAGGCCGACCACGACCGACGCGAACCTGGTGCTGGGCTACCTGAATCCCGAGGGCCTGGTCGGCGGCCGCCTGCCGCTCAGCGTCGAGAAGGCGCGCGAGGCGATCCGCAAGCACCTGGCCGAGCCCCTGGGCATCAGCGTCGAGACCGCGGCCTACGGCATGTTCACCATCGTCAACAACAACATGGTGAATGCGATCCGCAGGGTTTCAGTCGAGCGGGGCTACGATCCGCGCGACTTCGTGCTGAACTGCGCCGGCGGCGCCACGGGCGCGCATATCACGGCGCTGGCGCGCGAGATGGGCATCGGCAAGGTGCTGGTCTCCAAGCTCGCCTCGGGGCTTTGCGCCTTCGGGCAGATCATCTCGGACGTGAAATACAACTACATGGCCCCCATCGCCGCGCGGCTGGAAGGGGCCGAGGCGGCCAGGCGGCTGGACGAGACCTTCGCCCGGCTGGAGGAGAAGGGCCGCGCCGACCTGCTGGCCGACGATTTCGCGCCCGACCGGATCGGCATCCGCCGCAGCCTGGACATGCGCTATGTCGGGCAGGTGCATGAATGCACGGTCAGCGTCGATCCCTTCCCGATCGACGAGGCGGCGCTGGAACGCCTCAAGGCCGCCTTCCACGCCCGCCACGAGGAGCTTTACACCTATGCCGAGCCGCACAGCCCGGTCGAGGTGGTGAACGTGGAAAGCGCCATTTCGGGCGCGGTCGAGCGGCCGGCGCGGATGCGCATCGCGCAGGGCGCAGGCGCCCATGCGGCGCTGTCCGGCACGCGCGAGATGATCTTCGACGCCTCGGGCCGCAAGCATGAGACCCCGGTCTATGACGGCGCGAAGCTGGGCGCGGGCGACGTCGTCACCGGCCCGGCGGTCATCCAGGAGGTGACGACCACCATCGTCATCGAGCCGGGCTGGGTCGCAGAACTGGACGGCAACGGCGTCTATGTCGTGACCGTGGCCAGCGCCGCCGGCGCTGCGCCCGAAAGGGCCGCGGCATTGACCGAGGCCTGACCAAGGCCTGACTAAGGCCGCGGCGGGGCCGCGCGAGGCCCCGCCCATCCCAACCAATCACAAGAACCAAACAGGGAGCTTCAGCCATGGCTGGATCTTTGGACAATTCGGAAGACCTGGAATTCTCGGACCGGCCGGTGCCGCGCGACCGGCGCATGGGCCGGCTGCCGCTGACCATGGCCTGGTGGTCGGTCTGCTCGGCCATGTTCTACCTGGTCATCGCCGCCTCGCTGGCGCTGGCCTATGGCACAAGGAACGCCATCATCGGGCTGGTGCTGTCGGTCCTTGCCTATGCGGCGGTGAACGCGGTGCTGGTGCGGCACGCGATCCGCACCGGGCTCAGCGTCTCGCTGTTCTCGCGCCTCCTTCTGGGCCGCAGCGGGGCGGCGGTGGCGACGCTGATCTTCTTTGCCACCGCCATCTATTACGCGGTGTTCGAGGGCTCGGTCATCGCCGTCGCCCTGCGGGAATATGCCGGCATCTCCTATCCGCTGGCGGCGCTGGTGGTGGCGGTCTATTCGGTGGCGCTGATCTTCGGCTCGATCCAGAACTGGCTGGATAAGTTCAACGGCGTGCTGCTGCCCTTCTACCTGCTGGGGCTGGTTGCCGCGGTGGTGCTGGCGGTGGCGGAATACGGCTATTCGGACGCCTGGCTGAACCTTGGCCCCGAGGGCGGCACGCCCGCCGGCGGCTGGTGGGACTGCTTCACCGCCTATATGGGCGTCTGGATCCTGATGATGTTCACCTATGACTATGCCCGCTTCGGCCGGCCCGAGGATGCGCGCTTCCACGCCATTATCAACTTCGGCGCGCCCTTCTATGCCGTGGCCTTCCTGCTCAACGGCCTTGTCGGCATCTTTCTGGCTGCCAGCTTGCCGACCGAGGGCGGGGTCTCCGAGGTCTCGGTCGTCTTCGCGCTGGTGCAGCTGATGGGCGTGGCGGGCCTCGCCTTCGTCTGGATCTCGCAGACCCGGATCAACACCGCGAACTATTACCTCGCCGCGGTGAACATGGAGAGCTTTGCCGAGACCGCCTTCCGCCTGCACCTGCCGAAATGGGTCTGGGCCTGCGTGGTCGGCGCCATCGCCTATGCGCTGATGCTGGCCGATGTCTTTGCCTATATCCTGCAGGCGCTGGCCTATCAGGGCATCTTCGTCGTGGCCTGGGTCGGCATCGCGCTGGTCCATATCGCGACGGATCGCGGCGCGGGCGACGCCGATCCGGCGCAGGCGCGGGCGGTCAATCCGGCGGGGCTGGGGGCCTGGCTGCTGGCCTCGGGCGCGGGGCTGGCGCTGCATTTCGCCGGCGGCACCGCGGCCTCGCTTTCCGCACCGGCGACCTTCCTGGTCGCGGGCGCCGCCTATGGCGCGCTGGCCGGCCGGGTGGCGGCGCGCCGGGCGCTGTCCTGACGGGGGCACGGGCCGGTTGCGCGCAGCCGGCCTTGCTGTCAGATTCCGCACCAGAGGATGGCGCAAGGGGCAGCGGGATGCGGGGGGCCAGATGCGGATAGAGCCGGCGGCGCACCGGCCGGGGATGGATCGCTGGCGGCTGGCTGCCGGTCTGGCCTGCGTGGCGGCCGTCCTGTGGCTGGGCGCGCAACTCGCCTATCAGCATTATTTCCGCGAGGGCCATGCCCGCGCTGCCACCGCGCTGCGGCTGACGGTGAACGCGCTCAACGCCGATCTGGCGCGCTACGAGGTGGTGCCGCAGCTGGTCGGCGATCTGGACCTGATCCACCAGCTTGCCGCCGATCCCGGCAACGCCGCCCTGCGGCAGGAAACCAACCAGTGGCTGGCCGAGCAGAACGAGGCGGTGCAGGCCTCGGACATCTACCTGATCCTGCCGGACGGCGAGACCATCGCCCATTCCGGCTATCTTGGTCCCTCCAGCTTTGTCGGGCAGAATTTCAGCTATCGGCCCTATGTCATCGACGCCATGGCGGGCCGGCAGGGGCGGTTCTACGGCATCGGCACCACTTCGGGAGTGCGGGGTTATTTCTTCTCGGCCCCGGTGCAGGACGATGCGGGCCGCATCACCGCCGTCGTCGCGGTCAAGATCGGCGTGGACCGGATCGAGGCCTCCTGGCGCGGCAACCAGTATCGCGTGCTGGTGACCGACCCCGAGGGCGCGGCTTTCCTGTCCTCGGAACCGAGCTGGCTTTACCACAGCATCCGGCCGCTGACGCCGGAACGGCTGGCGCGGACCGAATCCTCGCGCCGCTATGCCGGCACGCCGCTGGCCGAGTTTCCGATGCAGCGGCTGGAGCTGCACGGCGTGCCGGTCTTTCGCCTGCCGCCGGCGCTTGGCGACGAGGCCGGGGGCGGCCACGATTATATCGTCGCCTCGGAAGAGATGCCGGGCGCGGGCTGGACCGTGCATGTGCTGCTGGACAGCGCCGAGCTGCGGGCCGAGGCGCGGCTGGCGGTGCTGAGCCTCGCGCTGCTCTTGTCGGTCGCGGGCTTCGGGCTGATGATGTGGCGCCAGCGTCGCGCGCAGGCGGCCGAGCGGCTGGCCATGCAGCAATTCGCCACCGCCGAGCTGGAGCGCCGCGTGGTCGAGCGCACCGCCGATCTGGCGCGGGTGAACGATCAGCTGGAACAGGAAATCGCCGAGCGCCGCGCCACCGAGGCCGAGCTGCGGGCCGCGCAGGCCAGCCTGGTGCAGGTCGGCAAGCTGGCGGCGCTGGGACAGATGTCCGCCTCGCTCTCGCATGAGATCAACCAGCCGCTGGCGGCGGCGCGCAACTATGCCGACAGCGCGGCAATCCTGATCGAGCGCGGCGAACACGCCCGCGCGCGCGAGAACATCGCCCAGATCCTGCTGCTGGTGGACCGGATGGCCGCCATCGGCAAGCATCTGCGGCACGCGGCAAGAAAGCCCGACGATGTGCTGGGCGCGGTGGCGCTGGCCGGGCTGCTGGAGGAGACGCGCACCATCGCCGCCGCCCGGCTGGCCAGCAGCGGCGCGACGCTCGAACTGGACGTGCCCGCCGACCTGCCGCCGCTGCGGGCGGGGCCGACGCGCTTGCAGCAGGTGCTGGTGAACCTGATCACCAATGCCGCCGACGCGGTCGAGGGCGGCGCGGATCGCCGCATCACGCTTTCGGCGCGGGCCGAGGGCGGGCGCATCGCCATCCGGGTGCGCGACCGCGGGCCGGGCGTGCCCGATGCCATCGCCGCGCGCATCTTCGACCCGTTCTATACCACCAAGGGCATGGGGGCGGGGCTGGGGCTCGGCCTGTCGATCACCGCCAATATCGTGCGCGATTTCGGCGGCGAGATCGCCTGCCGCAACATGGACCCCGGCGTCGAGTTCCGCGTGATCCTGCCCGCCGCCGGCGCCGCCGAGGCCGCCGCATGACCCCGCGCGTGCTTCTGGTCGAGGATGACGAGCAGATGCGCAGCTCGACCGCGCAGGCGCTGGAACTGGCGGGCTTCACCGTCGAGGCGCTGGCCTCGGGCGAGGAGGCGCTGGCGCTGGCCGGTTCGGGCTTTGCCGGCGCGGTGGTCAGCGACATCCGCATGCCGGGCATGGACGGGATGACGCTTCTGGGCCGGCTGCACGAGGTCGATCCCGAGATCCCGGTGATCCTGGTCACCGGCCATGCCGAGGTGCCGCTGGCGGTCGAGGCGATCCGCGGCGGCGCCTATGACTTCATCGAAAAGCCCTTCGTCGTGCAGGAACTGGCCACGGTGATCCGCCGCGCCATCGACCACCGCGGGCTGGTGCTGGAAAACCGCCGGCTGCGCGCCGTCGCCGGCAAGCGCGACGATGTCGAGGCGCGGCTGCCGGGCCGCACCCAGGTCATGGTCGACCTGCGCTATCGGCTGCGTGCCATCGGCGCCTCGGATGCCGATACGCTGATCATCGGCCCGACCGGCGCCGGGAAAGAGGTGGTGGCGCGCACGCTGCACGACATCTCGGCCCGCGCCGGCCGGCCCTTCATCGCCATCAACTGCGCCGCCCTGCCCGAGGCGCTGATCGAATCCGAGCTGTTCGGCCATGAGCCGGGCGCCTTTCCCGGCGCGCTGCGGCCGCGATACGGCAAGTTCGAACATGCGCGCGGCGGCACCGTGCTGCTGGACGAGATCGGCTCGATGCCGCCGGATCTGCAGGCCAAGCTGCTGCGGGTGCTGCAGGAGCGGACGATCACCCGGCTCGGCTCGAACGACCCGGTGGCCCTTGACGTGCGCTTCGTCGCCGTCAGCAAGGTCGATCTGGAGGAGCTGGTCGCGCAGGGCCGTTTCCGCGAGGACCTGTTCTGGCGGCTGAACGTCGCGGTGCTGCATGTCCCGCCGCTTTCGGCCCGGCGCGAGGACATTCCGCTGCTGTTCCTGCAATTGCTGCGCGAGGCGGCCGCGCGCCACAACATCCCCGAGCGCGAGGCGCCCGCCGCCTTCCTGTCGGGCCTTGCCGCCAAGGAATGGCCGGGCAATGTGCGCGAGCTGCGCAACCTGGCCGAGCGTTTCGTGCTGGGGCTGGAAGGGGCCGAGATCGGTCCCGCGCAGGGCGCGCGCCTGTCCGACCGGGTGGCCGAGTTCGAGCGCAGCCTGATCGCCGGCACCATCGCCGCCCATGGCGGCAAGCTGCGCCCGGTCTACGAGACGCTGGGCATCTCGCGCAAGACGCTCTACGAGAAGATGCAGAAATACGGGCTGGACCGCCGCCTGATCCTGGACACCGCCGAGGACGATGCCGGTTGAACGGGCATATGGGTGGAAATCTACCCATCATTCGCGCGCCATGTTACCTTTTCCACCCATTTTTGACCCATCCGTGCGATTATCGCGAGGTGCGGTTCGTTTTTGATTTGTGCCAGAGGCGCAAGCGATCGCACCTTTTGTCCAGTGGCCGCGTCGAGGAGGACGTCGGCCGAAGTCAGAATTCTTGGGAGGGGATATGGCTTATCCAAAGCTTCTCGGCGCGCTTTGCGCCACGACGATGCTGATCGCGCCGGCCTTTGCGCAGGACTGGCCGCAGCGCCAGATCACCATGGTGGTGCCTTTCGCCGCCGGCGGGCCGACCGATACGGTGGCGCGCATGGTGGCCGAGCGCATGTCGGCCGACCTGGGCCAGCAGATCATCGTCGAGAATATCGGCGGCGCCGGCGGCACGCTGGGCGCCGGCAACGTCGCCAAGGCCGATCCGGACGGCTATACGGTGCTGCTGCACCATATCGGCATGGCGACCTCGGCCACGCTTTACCGCAACCTGGCCTATGACACGCTGAACGCCTTCGACTATGTCGGCCTTGTCACCGAGGTGCCGATGGTCGTCGTCGCCCGCAAGGATTTCGAGCCGGACGACTTCACCGCCTTCATCTCTTACGTCAAAGACAATGCCGACAACCTGACGCTGGCCAATGCCGGCATCGGCTCGGCCTCGCATCTGTGCGGCATGATGCTGATGTCGGCGCTGGAGGCGCCGCTGGTGACGGTCCCCTACAAGGGCACCGGCCCGGCGATGACCGACCTGCTGGGCGGGCAGACCGACATCATGTGCGACCAGACCACCAACACCACGCAGCAGATCAAGGGCGGCACGATCAAGGCCTATGCCGTGACCACGCCCGAGCGGCTGGAGCTGTTCCCGGACCTGCCCACGGCGATGGAAAGCGGGCTTGAAGGCTTCGACGTCTCGATCTGGCACGGCATCTATACCCCCAAGGGGACGCCGGCCGAGGTGAACGAGCGGCTGTCGCAATCGCTGCAATCGGCGCTGGCCGACGAGGGGGTCGTGAAGGCCATGGCCGACCTGGGCACGTCGCCCTCGCCGGCCGAGGATGCGACGCCCGCGGCGCTTCAGGCCAAGCTTGAGGCCGAGATCGCCCGCTGGAAGCCGGTGATCGAGGCCGCGGGCGTCTACGCCGACTGAACCGGCGCGCGCCCCGCCGCCCGCGATGCGCGGCGGGGCCTGCTGCAAGCAGGGGGGAAACACATGTCCACGAAACCCAAGGACGGGACCGATATCGCCGCCGGGCTGCTCTTGATGGCGGCGGCGGGGTTCTTCGGCTGGCAGACGACGGGGCTGGAGATCGGCACATCGCTGCGCATGGGACCCGGCTATTTCCCGATGGTGCTGTCGGGGATCCTGTTCCTCTTGGGGCTGATCGTCTTTCTGCGCGCCTTCGGCCGCGAGGATGACGAGCCCTTCGGCAAGGTCGCCTGGCGCGGCATCCTGTTCATCCTGCCGGCGCCGATCTTCTTCGGCCTGACCGTGCGCGGCCTGGGCTTCGTGCCGGCGCTGTTCCTGACCACGCTGATCGCCTCGCAGGCCTCGGTGCGGATGCGGCCGCTGGCGGCGCTGATCCTGGCGGTGGCGGTGACACTCCTGTCCACGCTGATCTTCAGCTACGGGCTCGGCCTGCCGTTCCGGCGCTTCGGCCCCTGGGTCCAGTTCTAGAAAGGGGGCGGCATGGATCTTCTCAGCAATCTCGCGCTCGGCTTCTCGGTCGCCTCGTCGCTGGCGAACCTGGCCTTCTGCCTGATCGGCGTGCTGCTGGGCACGCTGATCGGGGTGCTGCCGGGCATCGGCGCCACGGCGACCATCGCCATGCTTTTGCCGATCACCTTCCAGCTTGAGCCGGTCAGCTCGCTCATCATGCTGGCGGGGATCTATTACGGCGCGCAATACGGCGGCTCGACCACGGCGATCCTGATCAACATGCCGGGCGAAAGCTCGTCCGCCGTGACCGCCATCGACGGCTACCAGATGGCGCGCAAGGGCCGCGCCGGCACGGCGCTGGCCACGGCGGCGCTGGGGTCGTTCTTTGCCGGGACCGTCGCGACCTTCCTGGTCGCGATCTTCGCCCCGCCGCTGACCGCGGTGGCGCTGAAATTCGGCGCGGCCGAGTATTTCAGCCTGATGGTCATGGGCCTGGTCATGTCGGTGGCGCTGGCGCATGGCTCGGTCCTGAAGGCGCTGGCCATGGTGGTGCTGGGTCTGCTTCTGGGCATCGTCGGCACCGACATCTATACCGGCGCGCCGCGCTTCACCCTGGGCATCACGCAATATGCCGACGGGCTGAACTTTGTCGCCGTCGCGGTGGGCGTCTTCGGCATCGCCGAGATCCTGCGCAACCTCGAGGACGAGCATGACCGCGAGGTGATGACCAAGAACATCAGCCGCCTGTTCCCCACCCGCGAGGAGTTCAGGCAGATGATCGGCCCGGTCCTGCGCGGCACCGGTGTCGGCTCGGTCCTGGGCATCCTGCCGGGCGGCGGCGCGATCCTGGCCAGCTTCGCCTCATACACGATCGAGAAGAAGGTCTCGGCCCGCCCCAAGGAGTTCGGCAAGGGCGCGCTGGCCGGCGTCGCCGGCCCGGAAAGCGCCAACAATGCCGGGGCGCAGACCTCGTTCATCCCGCTGCTGACGCTGGGCATTCCGGCGAACCCGGTCATGGCGCTGATGATCGGCGCCATGATCATCCAGGGCATCGTGCCGGGGCCGAACGTGGTCAGCGAACAGCCGGCGCTGTTCTGGGGGATCATCGCCAGCATGTGGATCGGCAACCTGATGCTGGTGATCCTGAACCTGCCGCTGATCGGGCTGTGGGTCAGGCTGCTGACCGTGCCTTATTATGTGCTGTTCCCGATCATCATGGCAATGTGCTCGATCGGGGTCTATTCGGTGGCCTCGAACACCTATGACCTCTATGCCGTCGCCTTCTTCGGGCTTCTGGGCTATGTCATGTCCAAGCTGCGCTGCGAGCCGGCGCCCCTGCTGCTGGGCTTCGTCCTGGGCCCGCTGCTGGAAGAGAACCTGCGCCGGGCGATGATCCTGTCGCGGGGCGATCCCATGACCTTCCTGACCCGTCCGATCAGCGCCACCCTGCTTGGCCTGTCGCTGGTCGTGCTGGTGCTGGTCTTCCTGCCGCAGATCCGCAAGCGCCGGGACGAGGTCTTTACCGAAAGCGATGCGTAAGACATTCAACAGAGAGGAAACCATGACCGCATCCATCACCCGCCGCCTGCTGCTGGGCGCCGCCATGGCGCTTGGCCTCGCAGGTGCCGCCGCCGCCGAATACCCCGAGCGGCCGATCACCCTGGTGATCCCCTTCGCCGCCGGCGGCTCGACCGACGTGGTCGGCCGCATCGTCGCCGACCGCATGAGCCAGGAACTGGGCCAGCAGGTCATCGTGCAGAACGTCGGCGGCGCCGGCGGCAGCCTGGGCGCCGCCCAGGTCGCCAAGGCCGACCCGGACGGCTATACGATCCTGATGGCGACGGTCGCCACCCATGCGCTGAACCCGCTGATCCTGAAGCAGAAACCCTATGACCCGGTCGCGGACTTCGCGCCGGTCTCGCTGCTGGTGCTGGTGCCGAACGTGCTGGCGGTGAACCCCGAACTGCCGGTCAATACCGTGCAGGAGCTGATCGACCTGTCCAAGACCGAGCCGCTGGCCTATGCCTCGTCCGGCAACGGCACGCCGCTGCACCTGTCGGGCGAACTGTTCAAGGCCATGGCCGGGATCGAGCTGACGCATATCCCCTACAAGGGCTCGGGTCCGGCGCTGACCGACGTGCTGGGCAACCAGGTGCCGATCATCTTCGACAACCTGCCCTCGGCCTCCGGCCATATCGCCAGCGGCAAGCTGCGGGCGCTTGGCGTGACCACGGCGGAACGCGCGCCCAGCTTCCCCGACATCCCGGCCATTGCCGAGACCCTGCCGGGATACGAGACCTATACCTGGAACGCGCTTTTCGCCCCTGCCGGCACGCCGCCCGAGGCCATCGAGGCGCTGAACAAGGCCGCGCTGGCCGCCATGGCCGACCCGGCCGTGGCCGAGCGGATGAAGGAGTTTTCCGCCACCATCGTCGCCTCGACGCCCGAGGAACTGGCCGAGCACGTCACGGCCGAGATGGCGAAATGGGAGCCGGTGGTGCGCGATGCCAATGTAACCCTGGACTGACGGACCATCGAAAAGGGGATCAAAAGGCCGGGCCGCGACCCGGCCTTTTTCGCGCGGCCTAGCTGCCCGCTGCGGGTGCGGATTTCCGTACGCCCGCCGCGCCGGCCGCCCGCGTGCCGGCGCCGCCGCCGTTCAGCCGGCGCAGCGACAGGTCCAGCCGCGCCTCGGCCTCGCGGATCTCGCGGCTGGCCTGGCGCAGATAGCCGATATGCTCCTCGGCTGCCCGCCGCGCCGCGCCGGCATCCCGGGCGATGATGGCTTCGGCAATGGCGCGGTGCTGCCGGCGCAGCAGCTCGCGGATGGCCGGCACCGCGAACAGCCGGCTGCGGTTCTGCATCACGTCCGAACGCAGCACCCCCGCCAGCGCCTGCATGATCTGGAGCAGCGTCAGGTTGTGGCTGGCCTCGTAGATCAGCAGATGCAGCTCGGCATCCGCCTCGGCCTCTTCCTCGGCATCGGCGCGGGCATGGGCGTGGTCCATGCGGTCGAGGCAGTCGCGGATGCGCGCCAGCTCCACCTCGGTGGCGCGCCCTGCCGCCAGTGCCGCGGCGGCGCTTTCGACGATGCCGCGGAACTCAAGGTAATCGTCGGCGGTCTCGGCATGGCGGGCCAGCATGGCGATCAGCGGATCGGCGATCGCCACCGCGCCAAGCTGTGCCACCTTGGTGCCACGCCCGCCGGCGCTGGTCAGAAGCCCGCGTTCCTCCAGGATCTTCAGCCCGTCGCGCAGGGTCGAGCGCGAGACGTTCAGCCGCTCGGCCAGCTCGCGCTCGGGCAAGAGCCGCTCCTCGGGACGCAGCGACCCTTCGAGGATCAGCGATTCGATATGCTGGGCCACGGCCTCGGCGGCGCGTTGGGATTTCACGGAAGCGTCGGTCATGGGCGCTCATGCGGTTGTCGGACTTGCGCCATGTAAGCATAGGGCAGGCTGTCGGTCCAGAAAAATACCGATTGACGAATATGGTCTGAAAATTATACCAAGAAGAAGAGGCAGGCCCCGCGCCTGCCGCCTGACCAAGGGAGGAGAGCTTGTCCGGTATCGCCATGCCCCAGCCCGATGCGGGCATCATTGCGCGCGCGCCGCAGATCGTCGCGGCCCTGCGCGAGGTGCTGCCCGCGGATGCCGTGATCTGGGACCCCGAGGAGACGCGCGCCTATGAATGCGACGCGCTGACCGCCTATCGCTGTCCGCCTTTGGCGGTGGTGCTGCCGCGCACGACCGAAGAGGTCGCTGCCGCCATGCGCATCTGCCACGAAATGCGCGTGCCGGTGGTGCCGCGCGGCGCGGGAACCTCGCTGGCCGGGGGGGCGCTGCCCACGGCGGATTCGGTCATCATCGCCACTCTGCGCCTGCGCGAGGTGCTGGAGATCGACACCGCGAACCGCTTCATCCGCGTGCAGACCGGCGTGACCAACCTGTCGGTCAGCGCCGAGCTGGAGCCGCAGGGCTTCTTCTATGCGCCCGACCCGTCCTCGCAGCTGGCCTGCACCATTGCGGGCAATATCGCGATGAACTCGGGCGGGGCGCATTGCCTGAAATACGGCGTCACCACCAACAACCTGATGGGCGCCACGGTGGTGCTGCCGACCGGCGAGGTGGTCGAGCTGGGCGGGCCGGAAATGGGGCCGACGGGCCTGGACCTGATGGGGCTTCTGTGTGGTTCGGAAGGCCAGCTCGGCATCGTGACCGAGGCCACCTTGCGTATCCTGCCGCGGCCCGAGGGCGCGCGCCCGGTGCTGATCGGCTTCGACGGCGCCGAGGTGGCGGGGGAATGCGTGGCGCGGATCATCCGCTCGGGCGTGCTGCCGGTCGCCATCGAATACATGGACGATGTCTGCCTGCGCGCGGTCGAGGCCTTTGCCCATGCCGGCTATCCCGATTGCGCCGCGGTGCTGATCGTCGAGGTCGAGGGCTCGCCCGCCGAGATCGACCACCAGATCGCCCGCATCCGCGAGATCGCGGGTGCCCTGAACCCGGTCGAGTTCCGCGAAAGCCGCAATGCCGACGAGGCCATGGCGATCTGGAAGGGCCGCAAATCGGCCTTTGGCGCCATGGGCCGGCTGGGCGACTATATCTGCCTGGACGGCACCGTGCCGGTCGGGCAGCTGCCCTATACGCTGAAGATGATCGGGGAACTCTCGCGCCAGCACGGGCTGGAGGTCGCGAATGTCTTTCACGCCGGCGATGGCAACATGCACCCGCTGATCCTGTTCAACGCCAACAAGCCCGGCGACCTGGAACGCGCCGAGGCTTTCGGCAACGACATCCTGCGGCTTTGCGTCGATGTCGGCGGCTGCCTGACCGGCGAGCATGGCGTGGGCATCGAAAAGCGCGACCTGATGGGCAAGCAATATGACGACCCCGACCTGGAGATCCAGATGGCGGTCAAGGACGTTTTCGACCCGCGCTGGCTGCTCAATCCGGCCAAGGTCTTCCCGCTGGATGCAAGCCGGCCCTGGCGCGAGGAGGCAGCCACCCGATGATCCCCGAGACCCCCAGCCGCGCGGGGCTGAACCCCGCCAGCGAGGCCGAGCTTGGCGCCCTGATTGCCGAGCGTTTCGCCGCCCGCCAGCCGCTGCGCCTTGCCGGCGGCGGCACGCGGGTCGAAACCGGGCATCTGCCGGGCGACACCCTCTCGACCGCCGCGATCTCGGGCGTCGTGACCTATGAGCCGGGCGAGATGACGCTGATCGCCCGCGCCGGCACGCCCTTGGACCAGATCGAGGCGATGCTGGCCGCCGAGGGCCAGGCGCTGGCCTTCGAGCCCGCCGACATGCGCGGCGTGCTGGGCTGCAATGGCACGCCGACCATCGGCGGCGTGGTCGCGGCCAATGCCAGCGGGCCGCGCCGGATGCTGGCCGGGGCCTGCCGCGACCACCTTCTGGGCCTGCGCTTCGTCGACGGGCAGGGCAGGGTGCTGAAGAACGGCGGCAGGGTGATGAAGAACGTCACCGGCCTCGATCTGGGCAAGCTCTTTTGCGGCGCGCATGGCACGCTGGGCGTGCTGACCGAAGTGGCGCTGAAGACCCTGCCGCATCTGCCCGACCGCTGCACGCTGGGCTTGCACGGCGTCACGGTCGAGGAGGCGGTGGCGATCTTCTCGGCCGCGCTGGCGACCCCTTTCGAGGTCTCGGGCGCGGCCTTCCGCGACGGCACCGCCTGGCTGCGGGTCGAGGGGCTGGGGCCGCAGATGGATTATCGCCGCGACCGGCTGCTGGCGCTGCTGGCACCGCGCGAGACCGAGCTGCTGGATGCCGAGGCCACCCTGGCCCTGTGGCGCGACCTGCGCGATCTGGCGCACTTCGCCGGCTCGGACGCGCCGCTCTGGCGGGTGCTGGTCAAGCCCACCGACGCACCGGCGACAGTGCGGGCCCTGCAGGCGCTTGGCGGCGAGGCGTCGCTGGACTGGGGCGGCGGGCTGGTCTGGTATTGCGGGCCCGGCGGCGCGCAGGCGGTGCGGCAGGTCGCCCCCCATGCCACGCTGGTGCGGCGCGGCGGGCTCACCGGCCCGGCCTTCCCGCCCGAGGCCCCGGCCGTCGCCCGGCTTTCGGCCGGGCTGCGCCAGAGGTTCGACCCCGCCGGCATCCTCAATCCCGGCCTGATGGATCAGTGACATGCAGACCAATTTCACCGCAGAGCAACTGGCCGATCCCGGCACCGCCCGCGCCAACGAGATCCTGCGCAGCTGCGTCCATTGCGGCTTTTGCACCGCGACCTGCCCGACCTACAAGGTGCTGGGCGACGAGCTGGACAGCCCGCGCGGCCGCATCTACCTGATCAAGGACATGCTGGAGAACGGCAAGGTTCCCGACGCCAAGACCGTCGGCCATATCGACCGTTGCCTGTCCTGTCTGTCCTGCATGACCACCTGCCCCTCGGGCGTGCATTACATGCATCTGGTCGATCACGCCCGCGAATATATCGAGAAGACCTATCGCCGTCCCCTGGGCGAGCGGGCGCTGCGCTGGCTTCTGGCGCGCATCCTGCCCTATCCGGGCCGCTTCCGGCTGGCGCTGATGGGCGCGAAGCTCGCGCGGCCGTTTCGCCGGCTGGTGCCGGATGCGCGGCTGCGGGCCATGCTGGACATGGCGCCCCGCGACATCCCGCCGCCCAGCCTGAACGACCGCCCGCAGGTCTTTGCCGCCGAGGGGCCGCGCCGCAAGCGGGTGGCGCTGCTGATCGGCTGCGCGCAAAGGGCGCTGAACACCGACATCAACGACGCCACCATCCGCCTGCTGCGCCGGCACGGCTGCGAGGTGGTGATCCCGCGCGGCCTGGGCTGCTGCGGCGCGCTGACCCATCACATGGGCAAGACCGACGAAAGCCACGCCATGGCCGCCGCCAATATCCGCGCGCTGATGGCCGAGGTGGCGGGCGAGGGGCTGGACGCCGTGGTCATCAACACCTCGGGCTGCGGCACCACGATCAAGGATTACGGGCATATGTTCGCGCATGACCCGCTGGCGGCCGATGCCGCGCAGGTCGCGGCCTTGGCCAGGGACATCACCGAGGTCATGGCCGATCTGGGCCTGCGCGAGCCCGGCCATGCCGAGCCCTTGCGCGTCGGCTATCACGCCGCCTGTTCGCTGCAGCACGGCCAGCAGATCCGCGCGACGCCGAAGGAGCTGCTGGCCGCCGCCGGCTTCACCGTGCTGGAGCCCAGGGACGCGCATATCTGCTGCGGCTCGGCCGGCACCTACAACCTGATGCAACCGGCGATCTCGGCCGAGTTGAAGCGCCGCAAGGTCGAGACGCTGGAGGCGCTGACCCCCCAGGTCATCAGCGCCGGCAATATCGGCTGCATGATGCAGATCGGCTCGGGCACCGGCGTGCCGGTGGTTCATACGGCCGAGCTGCTCGACTGGGCGACCGGCGGGCCCAAGCCGCGGGCGCTGCAGGACCGGGACGGGGGCGCCTAGCGCAGCGCCTCGACCACCGGCGCTTGCAGCAACAGGTCCGACAGGCAGAGCTGCATGGCCTTCTCCGAGCCCGATGGCCCGGAGGGGGGACGAATTGTCCGGCCTCCAAACGGCGCCTGGCAGGTCAAGCAGTGCGAGGGCGAGGATGCCTTGCCGCCGCTCTGGCGAGCCGGTCTCATAGCGCAGCTCGCGGATGGCGACGGTCGTGCCTTCGCTAGCGGATGTCGCGCAGGCGGAGACAGCTGAAGAAGCCGGTCCGAACCGGCTGGCGACGCGGATCAGACCGGTATGGCCCTTACCTCGGCCGGCTGCCGCATATAGGCCGCCGAAAAATATTCCCCGCCGGGGCGACGATCCGCGGCCCGGCGGCGTTGAGCGGCTGACCGCATCACCTGGGAAAGGAAAAGCGATGACCAAGACCATTCTGGGCCTCGGCGGCAGCCTGCGGCGCGCCTCGTTCAATGCCGGCCTGTTGCGCGCCGCGGCCGAGCTTGCGCCCGAGGGGGTGGAGATCCCGATCGGCGCGATCCGCGACGTGCCGCTTTACGACGGCGACCTGGAGGCCGCATCGGGCCTGCCCGGGCCGGTCCGCGCCCTGCAATCGCAGCTTGCGGCGGCGGACGGGCTGTTGCTGGTCACGCCGGAATACAACAACGGCGTGCCGGGCGTGCTCAAGAACGTCATCGACTGGATGTCGCGCGGCGAGGGGCTGGCGATGTTCGTCGGCAAGCCGGTGGCGGTGATCGGCGCCTCGCCGGGCGGCTTCGGCACCATCCTGGCGCAGAACCACTGGCTGCCGGTGCTGCGGACGCTCAAGACCGAGCTGTGGACCGCCGGGCGGCTGATGGTGTCGCGCGCGGAATCGGTCTTCGACGATCAGGGCAACCTGACCGACGACAAGACCCGCGGACAGCTGCGCAAATTCCTTGCAGGCTTCGCGGCGGAACTGTAGGCGGATCAGCCGAGCCTGCCCTCGCGCATCAGCGCGGCACGGCGCGGGAAATATCATTGCTGCACCTTGCGGAACCGCTGCGCGCCCCTGCGCATCAGCTCCGAGCCGAGCTGGATCGGTTCGGGCTGGTCTTGGCCATGGTCTCCTCCTCAGGGGTCTTCGCCGGGCGCGGTGGTGAACAGTTCGGCCCATTCGGGATGGCGAGCATATTGGCCGCGCACATAGCGGCAGAGCGGGATGATGCGGAAACCGTTCTGCCGCGCGTCCTCGAGCATGAACTCCAGCAGGGCACTGGCCACGCCACGGCCGGCCATGGCTTCGGGAACGCCGGTATGGTCGGCGCTGATCACGCCGGGGCCGCGGCGGGTGAAGGTGATCTCTCCCTCGGCAGCGATGCCGGGGAGGCGGGCGACATAGCGGTCGTTCTCTTTGGTCACGGCGATCTTGGTCATCGGGCGCTTCCTCTGCGAAGCCGGCCGCCGGTCCGGGCCGGTCCCGACGAGGATGCCTGCCGCCGCCGGTTCTGTCCAGACGGCGGATTGCGCGATACGGCGTTCGGAAAATCAGAACGGATGATGCCGGGCGGGGTGGGTCCGGAGGGCGACGGCTCTCGGCGGTGGGCTGGCCTTGGGGTGCAGCCTGCTGCGACTGGAGGGCGAGGGGGTATTTGCAGACAAATGCGTCTTATTTTCGATCAGATTCGCGGGCGAAGGTCTCATGTTGTTTTTCGATCATCTTCCGAAGGCGGTATAATATGGGCCAAGAGCGCGGAGAATGCCGCGAGAGCAGTTAAAAACCTTACAACCAAACAGACATAAAGACATGAGCAGGTCCCGAGCCAAAGCTTCCGCCAAGGGTTTGCCCAAAGGAAGGCATTTGCCCGGGGATTTTCCCGCAACATATTGGTGTATAAGAAATATATTCGGATATATGCATATTGTCGCAAGCGAGGCGTTAAAGACAAATTGGATATAATCGCCAACCTGCGTTCAAATACCGCATCCCATGCAATATTTTTCTGTTGACGCTAATGGTGCGCGTTAATAGGTATTAACAACTGCAGGTTTAGTGCAATAAGCACGTGATGCCCAAGATTGTGCGGCCTGTTTTCAGGAATATTTCTATCCGGACGGATAATTGCCATGATTGGAACAAAGATGCGCGCGGCTCTTGCGGGATGCATGGTGCTGGTGCCCTTGGGGGCCTGGGCGCAGACCGCCACGGACAGTTTCGACGTCCGCATCACCATTACCGAGGAATGCCAGGTCATCTCGACCGAGACGCTGGATTTCGGCAATGCGGGCGTGCTGACCGGCAATGTCGACGCCACCGCCTCACTGCAGGTCGCCTGCACCAGCTCGACGCCTTATGACATCGGCCTGGGCGCAGGCGAGGGGGCGGGTGCGACCACCACCACCCGGCAGATGAGCTCGGCCAGCCTGGACACGATCAGCTATCAGCTGTTCCGCGACAGCGGCCGCACCGCCAACTGGGGCGACACGGTGGGCACCGATACCCAGGCCGGGACCGGAACCGGCGCGGCGCAAAGCTTCACCATCTATGGCCGGGTCATCCCCCAGACCACGCCCGCGCCGGGCAGCTATAGCGACAATGTGACGGTGACGGTCACCTATTGAACGGAATGCCGAACATGCTCGACCTGCTTCGTCGCGGCCTTCTGGCCGCCTCGCTGGCGCTTGCGCCCTGCCTTGCCGCCGCCGAGGGGCTGCGGGTGTCCCCCGTGATGCTCGAGGTGCCCGCGCCCGGGGCGGCGACCACGCTGACCCTGCGCAACGAGGGGCGCGAGACGATCACCGTCCAGGCCCGGGCCTTCCGCTGGACGCAATCCGGCGGGCAGGAGCAGCTGCGCCGCGGCGGCGAGGTGGTGGTCAGCCCGCCCGCGACCCGGCTGCCGCCCGGCGCCACCCAGACCATCCGCGTGGTGCGCACCGCAAAATCCCCGGTCAAGGGCGAGGAAGCCTGGCGCATCATCATCAACGAGGTGCCCGACCAGAGCCGCCGCCGCAGCGGCGCGGTCGCCTTCGCCACCGAGCTGCGCATCCCCGTCTTCTTCACCGGCCGCGGGGCCCGCAGCCCCGAGGTCGCCTGGTCGCTGCGCAATTCCGGCGGCGCTACCTTCCTTGTGGCGCAGAACCGCGGCGACACCCGGCTGCGGCTGGCCGATCTGCGCCTGACCGGCGCCAGCGGCGCCTCGGTCTCGCGTCCGGGTCTGGTGGGCTATGTGCTGGGCGGTTCGACCATGCAATGGCCGGTGGCGCAGGCCGGCCGGCTGGGCGGCGGCGCCCGGCTGAGGGCGGCGACCAATCTCGGGGCGCTGGATGCCCGGGTCCCGGCGCGGTAGCCCCGGCAGGGGACACCCGCTGACCCGCAGACTTCTTGTCCTTGCGCTTTGCGCCCTGCTGGCCGGTCCGCTTTCCGCGCAGCAGACGGAGGAAACCGGGCGCGACCTTTATCTGGAGGTCTTCGTCAACGGCCGGCCGATGAACCTGATCACCCGGTTCACCGACCTGGGCGGCGGGGCGCTGTCGGCCGATGCCGACGAGCTGCGCAACAGCGGCGTCCTGCCCGATGCCGCGGCCGTGCGGGGCGAGGTGCGGCTGGACCAGATCCCCGGCCTTGGCTGGCGGCTGGTCGAGCCGGAGCAGACCATCCGCTTCGTCGTTCCCGACGCTCTGCTGGCCCCGCATGTGCTGAGCGCCGCCCCCGATGCCGCGCCGGAAGAAGAGAAAGAGGCCGCGGCCCCGCCGGTCGATCACGGCTACGGGCTGGTGCTGAACTACGGGCTGAACCTCGACGCCTGGCGGGGCGCGCAGGGCCTGGCGGATCGCAGCGTCTCGGGCGGTTTCGACGCGCGGCTGTTCATGCCGCTGGGCGTGCTGACCCACGGTTTCGCCATGGCCGAGGACGAGGCGGGCACGCTGCGCCACCGCCGGCTCGACAGTTACTGGCGCAGCTCCTTTCCCGGTCGTGCGGTGCAGGTGCAGCTGGGCGACATCGCCACGCGCGGTCCCGGCTGGTCCCGGCCGGTGCGGCTGGGCGGGCTGATGGTCGAGCGCAATTTCGGCCTGCGCCCCGATCTGGTCACCCTGCCGCTGCCGGGATTCGAGGGCAGCGCGGCCTTGCCCTCGACGGTCGAGGTCTTTGCCGATTCCATCCGCGCCTATGCCGCCGAGGTTCCGGCCGGCCCGTTCCGCATCGACGACCTGCCGCTGGCCGGCGGCGCGGGCATGGCGCGGGTCGTGGTGCGCGATGTCACCGGGCGCGAGACGCAGATCGACCTGCCCTTCCTGGTCTCGGACGAGCTGCTGCGCCGGGGCATGGCCGATTTCGCGCTGGCCGCGGGCCGGCCGCGGCTGGGCATCGGCACCGGCACCGACCGCTATGCCGAGGGTGTCTTCGGGGCGGCGACGCTGCGCTACGGCCTGACCGACGGACTGACGCTGATGGCCCATGCCGAGGGCGGCGGCGGGCTGGCCATGGGCGGCCTCGGCGCGACCTTCCGCATCGCGCATCTGGGCACCGCCAGCCTGAGCCTGGCGCATAGCCGCTCGGACCGGGGGCAGGGCAGCCTGCTGGACCTTTCGACCCGGCTGAGCTTTGGCCGGACGCAGGTCTCGGGGCGGGTCATGCGGACCAGCGGCGGCTTTGCTGATATCGCCGCGCTGACCGCCGATCCCGACCTGATCGAGCCGGGGCTGGCCGGGTTTCCCCGGCGATTGGCGCAGCTGGCCTTTTCCATGCCCCTGGGGCGGGAACGGGGCAGCGCGGCCAGCCTGTTCCTGTCCGACCTGCGCCATGCGGACGGGCCGGACGAGACCAGCATCGGCGCCTCCTACAACCGGCAGGTCTGGGGCGATGCCAGCCTGACCCTGACCGCGCTGGCGCAGCGCGGCGCGCAGGACGACCGGGTGATCGGCGCGCAGCTGCATGTGCCGCTGGGCGCGCGCCGCGATATCGGGACGATGATCGAGCATCGCCGCGAAGGCTGGCGGCAATACGCCACCGCCAGCGGCCGCAGCGAGAGCCGGGTGCCGGGATGGAGCTGGCGCCTGCAGGCCGACCGGGGCGAGCGCCTTGCCCTGCAGGGCAGCGCCGCGCGCGAAGGCCGGCTGGGCCGCGCGGAAGTCGGCGCCCGCGTGTCGCAGCATGGCCGCGGGCTGGGGCTGCGGCTGGACGGCTCGGTCGTGGTGGCGGGCGGCGGGGTGTTTCTGTCGCGGCGCATCGACGACGCCTTCGCGGTGGTCGATGCCGGCGCGCCGGGCGTCGAGGTCAGCGCCGAGAATCGCCCCGTGGGCCGGACCGGCCGCTCGGGCAAGATCCTGGTGCCGGACCTGCGCGCCTATGAGGCGAACAGCGTCACGATCGACCCGGCCGCCCTGCCGCTGGATGCGGCGGTGGGGGTGACGAAGCAGACGGTGCGTCCCGCCCATCGCGCCGGGGCCCGGGTGGATTTCGGTGTCGAGGCCAGCGCGCGCGAGGCGCTGATCGCTCTGGTCGGCGGTGACGGCCGCCCGCTGGAGGTGGGCGGCCGCGTGGTGCTGAACGGCGCGGATGACGGCGAATTGCTGGTCGGCTTCGACGGCGAGGTCTTTGCGCTGGGACTGCGCGACCGCAACGAGATCCGGATTTCCTATCCCGACGGCCGCAGCTGCGCCGCACAGTTCGACTATGCCGACCAGCCCGGAACCCTGACCGAAATCCGAGGAGTGCCCTGCCTGTGACCCCGCCGCGACTGGCGCCGATGCTGCGCCCGATGCTGTTCGCCCTGCTGCTTCTGCTGGCCTCGGCCGGTCTGGTCCGGGCGCAGAGCTGCAGCTTTTCCGCCACCGATGTCGTGCTGGGTCCGGTCGACGTGCTTGGCGGCGGCCCGACCGATGCGACGGGCAATATCGCCATCAACTGCTCGGCCTTCCTGGGACTCTTGTCCTCGATCGACATGCGCATCCATCTGGGCGAGGGGCTGGGCGGGCTTGGCGGCGGGATGCGGCGCATGACCAGCGCCACCACCTCGACCGGGCTGGGCTACCAGCTGTATCAGGATGCGGCCCGCAGCGTGGTCTTTGGCGGCAGTTACGGCAGCCATGGCGGGCAGCCGCTGCGGCTGACGGGCGCCAGCGTGCTGACGCTGCTGACCGGATCGGGCATGAACGTGCCGGTCCATGCCCGCGTGCCGGGCGGGCAGGGCGGGGTGATGCCGGGCAGCTATGCCTCGGCTTTCTCCCGCAACCCGCTGGACGTGCGGGTGGATTACCGGACCTGCAACATCATCCTGCTTTGCACCGACCGGACGGCGACCTTCAGCTTTACCGTGCGGGCGCAGGTGGTGCCGGACTGCCGGGTCGAGGCGGATGATCTGGATTTCGGCTCGGCCGGGCTGCTGGACCAGCCGGTCGACGCCACCAGCCAGATCCGCGTCACCTGCACAGCCGGGTCGAGCTATCAGCTGGGGCTGGGCTACGGGCTGCAGGGCAATGGCGTGAACGACCGGCAGATGCGCGATCTGGCGGGGAACCGGATCGGCTATCAGCTTTATCGCGACCCCGGCCGGACGCTGGGCTGGGGCCAGCTGGCGGACGGGCTGGCGATGACCGCGGCGGGTTCGGGGGCGGCGCAGGGCTTCACGGTTTTCGGCCGGGTCCCGGCCCAGCCCACGCCGCCGCCCGGCAGCTATTCCGACACGGTGGTGGTGACGGTGACCTATTGAACCGCGCCCGCCGCGCCACGGAGGGCGGGCCGGTCAGCGGTTGCGGCTGTCCACCGGGTAGGCGGTGGTGTAGCGGATGCGCTCCATCGAGAAATGCGAGGTCACGTTCTTGATCGGCACCGCGTCGGTCAGCCGCTTGTAGAACAGGTCGAAGGCCTCCATGCTGGGCACCGCGACGCGCAGCAGGTAGTCCATCTGCCCGGCCATGCGATAGGCCTCCATGATCTCGGGCAGGCCCTCGACGGCGCGGGTGAATTCCTCGCGCCATTCCACGGAATGGTTGGGCGCCTCGATCTCGACGAAGACGATGATGCCGAAGCCCAGCTTGTCCGGGTCGGCCAGCGCCACGCGGCCGGTCAGCACGCCGCTGGCCTCCAGCTTCTGGATGCGCTTCCAGCACGGGGTCTGCGACAGGCCGACCTTGTCGGCGATCTGCGCGATGGGCAGGGTCGCATCCTGCATCAGTTCGGCCACGATCTTGCGGTCGATCAGGTCCAGGTCAGCCATGTTTCCTTCCCTTGTGCAGCCGGCAGAGAGTTCATGCGTTCCTTATGCCGAAGATAAACGATATTGTCTATGTGTTAGATCGTGTATACTGTTGACTTGCGACAGGCAGGCTTTGGCGATTCTTCGACAGGAGGGCCCCGCATGACCATGATCCAGTTTTCCGGCGCCGGGCTGCTGGCCCCGCGGAAGGAAGGCGACCAGCTGTTCGAGGTGCGGCTGATCGACCGCCGCACCGGAGAGGTGCCCCGGGTGAACGGCAAGCCGCTGAGTTTCCTGACCCATGCGCCGCGGCATGCGGCCGCCGAATTGCTGCGCGGCCGCGACCGGACGCTGTGGCGGACCCATGTCGAGCCGGTCGAGCCCCCGCGGCGCGACGGCAGAGGGCCGGGCGATGGCAGGCCCGGCTGAGCGCATCCTCGACCGGGTTTTCCTGCTGACCACCAGCAGGCGGCGGCATCCCGCGCCGGTCGGCGGCGAGTGGTCGGTGCGCGAGGCCGGGCCGCGCTGGTTTGCGCTCTGGTCCGGCGATGCGGCGCGCCTGCGCCGGCTGCGGGTGCTGCTGCTTCCGGCGGATTGGTTGGGGCTGACCGCCGAACAGGACCTGGCGCTGCTGCAGGCCCAGCTGGGGCAGGGTCCATGGCCGGGACAATCGGGCCGGGCGCTGCGCGAGGCGCGTCTGGCCTTGCGCAGGGCGCTTTCACGCGGGGTCTGACCGCCGGGCGGGCGCCGCCGCGGGCAGGCTTTCGGCCAGCCGGGCCGCGACGGCCTCGGCATGGGCGGTGACTTCGGGGATGCCCATCAGCTCGCCGACATGGCTGCGCGCCAGCGGTCCGGCGACCAGCAGGCCGGGCACCGGCCGGCCGTCGCCGCCGACGGCCCGGCAATGATCGGTTACCTCCAGCCCCAGACCCAGCGGGTCGGGGCGGATCAGCCCGGCCCGGGCCATGGCGTCGAGCAGGGCCGAGCTTTGCAGGATGTCGCCATGCGCCGGGCCGGTGGTCAGGATCACCGCGTCGAAAAGCTCGCTCTGCGGCGCGACGCGGCGGGCGTGCCAGTCCACCTCGATGCCGCCCGGCGCCTCATGCGCGGCTAGCAGCCGCCCGGCGACGATCCGCAGCCGGTCCTGGGCGACCAGCCGGTCCAGCACCTCCTCGACCTGGGGCGCGATGCGGAAGCGGTGAACGTCCCACCAGACGCGCAGCCAGCGCAGCAGCTTGCCGCGCTCGGCCTGGGGCAGGGCGGCCCAGATCGCTTGGCCGTCGCGGCGCACCTGGTCCAGCGCCGCCTGCCAGGGCAGGCCGGCATCGCTGTCGCGCCGCACCGCCTCGCGGATGCGGCGCAGCAGCTCCAGCGCGCTGCGCGCCGGCTTTTCGGCGAAATCCACCGTCGATTCCGGATAGTCGAAGGCATGCCCGCGCGAGCGCAGGCCGCGCCGCGACAGCGCCAGGATGCGGCCGGCAAAGCCCTGCCGGTCGAGGCTGGCGATCACGTCGGCCGAGGTCAGCCCGGTGCCGACCACCAGCACCCGGCGCGCCGATTGCGCCACCGCTGCCAGCTGCCGGCCTTGTCCCGAGGGATCGGCGATCAGCCGCGGCGAATCGCGCAGCGCGGCAAGGGCGCGGGGAATGCCGGGCGGCGGATGGCTGGTCGCGATGACCACGCGGTCGGCGGCCAGCTCGCTGCCATCGTCCAGCCGGATGCGGAACCCCGCCTTGCGGACGACCTCGATGGCGCGGGCGCGCAGATGGCGGATGCGCCCGGTCGCCAGATAGGGCTGCAGGTTGGCGTTCACGTAATCGGCCACCAGCCGGCGCTGCGGGAACAGCGCCCCGTTCGCGGCCCGGCTGCCCGGGGAAAGCCCGGCGCCGCTGGTCTCGATCCAGTGCTGGAGGCCGCCCTCCTCGGCGCAGTCCATGGTCATGCGCGCGGCGGGGACATTGATGCGATGGCTGGGATCGGCGGTCGAATAGGCCAGGCCCTCGCCCAGCCGGGGACGCGGCTCGATCACCAGGATCGCGGCGGGCGCCGACAGGGCGCGCGCCAGATGCCAGGCGACCGTCGCGCCGCTGAAGCCGCCGCCGATGATCGCCACGACCGGCATGGCCGCGGCCGGCTGGTTCGGGCCCAGATCCTTCATGCGACCTCATCCATCATCGGGTCCGGGACGGCCTGGCTTGCGAGAGGCGCGGCGCCTTCGCCGGCCAGCCGCCAGGCGATCAGCTCGGTGATCGCCAGCTGCCGCAGGCCGTGGCGGCTGGCGAAGGCCTGCAGCGCCGGGCCGCGCATCATGCTGCCGTCGTCGTTGACCAGTTCGGCCAGCACGCCGACGCCGGGCAGGCCCGCGCGGTTGGCCAGCTCCCAGGCGGCCTCGGTGTGGCCGGGCCGGGCCAGCACGCCGCCGGGCTGCGCGCGCAGCGGGAACATGTGGCCGGGCCGGCGGAGGGCCGCCGGATCAGGGTGCCCGGCAAGCGTGCGCAGGGTCAGAAGCCGGTCCTGGGCCGAGACGCCGGTGCCGCAGGCCGCCGCGTCGCAGCTGACGGTATAGGCGGTGCCGTTCGGGTCCTGGTTGCCCTGCACCATCGGCGGCAGGTCGAAGCCGGCGCAGCGTGCCGGGTCCATGGCCGCGCAGAGGATGCCGGTGGTGTGGCGCACCATGAAGGCCACCTCGGCCCGCCCCATGGCCGCGGCGGCGCCGATCAGGTCGCCCTCGTTCTCGCGGTCCTCGTCATCGGTGACGATGACCAGCCGCCCGGCGGCGATATCGGCGATAGCGGCCCGTACATGCGCGTCAAGCCGTTCCGGGGTTTTCACGGTCATGGAGACCTCCTGCCTTCGGTTTCGCCAAGGTCCAGCCGCCTTGGCGCATTGTCGTGGAAAAACCCTGCCTGCATGGCGCGGGGCAGGGCGGCATCCCGGATTTCGTCCGGAAAGCCTTGGGGCTTGGCCGGGTGGGCGAGGTGTTCGCCGCTGTCCCGCGGGCCGGCGCGGCCGCCCATGCCGATGAGGGGAAAGCCCATGGCATTGCTCAGGAGGCGGCGCGGGCGCGAATGTCGAAGGCGCCGCCGGTCTGGCTGCTGCCGCGCAGCGTCACCGCCCGCTTGCCCAGCAGCGGGAAGACCAGTTCGGCAAAGCGGATCGATTCTTCCAGATGCGGATAGCCGGACATGATGAAGGTCTCGATGCCCAGCTCCTGGTATTCGCGCATCCGCGCCGCGACCGTCTCGGGGTCGCCGACCAGGGCCGTGCCGGCGCCACCACGCACCAGCCCGACCCCGGCCCAGAGATTCGGCGCGATCTCCAGCTTGTCGCGGCTCCCCCCGTGCAGCGCGGCCATGCGGCGCTGCCCGACCGAATCCATGGTCGCGTAATTCGCCTGCGCCCGGGCGATGTCGTCATCGGTCAGGCGGCTGATCAGGCGCTCGGCCTCGGCCCAGGCCTCGGCCTCGGTCTCGCGCACGATGGCGTGCAGGCGGATGCCGAAGCGGACCTTGCGGCCATGTTTCGCGGCGCGGGCCCGCACATCGGCGATCTTCGCGGCCACGGCGGGGCGCGGCTCGCCCCAGGTCAGATAGGCATCGACATGCTTGCCGGCCAACTCGTGCGCCGCCTCGGAAGAGCCGCCGAAATACAGCGGCGGATAGGGTGCCTGCGGGCCGGGATGGAAGTTCCTCGCCCCCTCGACGCGGATGTGCTTGCCGTGGAAATCCACCGTTTCGCCCTGCATCAGCCGCTTACAGACCGTCAGGAACTCCTCGGCGTTCTCATAGCGGCCGTCATGGCTGAAGAAGGCGCCGTCGGCGGCCAGTTCGCGCGGGTCGCCGCCCGGCACCACGTTCAGCAGCAGCCGCCCGCCAAGCGCCTCGTCCAGCGAGGCCGCCTGCCGCGCCGCGGCGGTCGGGCCGCTGATCGAGGTGCGCAGCGCCACCAGCAGCTTGACCCGCTGCGTCACGGGCGCCAGCGCCGCCGCCGCCACCCAGGGATCGAGGCAGCTTGCCCCGGTCGGGATCAGCATGCCGTCATAGCCCAGCCGGTCCACCGTGGTGCCGATGTCGCGCAGATAGGCGGTGCTGGGCGCGCGGCCGAAATCCGAGATGCCCAGATAGCGCGTGTCGCCCGAACTGGGCAGGAACCAGAAAACCTCCGGCGTGGTCATTCCGCAGCCTCCGTGTAACGCGGGTCCGTTCCCTCGAATGCCGAGGGGCGGCTGGCATCGGCGACGCTTTCGCGGCCGATGTAGTGCCGGCGCCATTGTGCGGCGGGATGGCTGTCGCGCACCCGGCCGCCCGGGTCGCCCAGCAGCTTTTCGCGCAGCGTGCCGGGCGCGTATTCCGTCTGCGCCCGGCCGCGCTTGCGCAGCTCGGGCACCACGAAGTCGATGAAATCCGTGGTCGAGGCCGGGGTGACGGCATAGGCCAGGTTGAACCCGTCCACGCCGCCCTCGTCGACCCATTTCTCCAGCGCGTCGGCCACGGTCTGCGGCCCGCCGACCAGCACCGGGCCAAGCCCGCCGATCGAGCGCCTGCGGATCACGTCGCGCACCGTCCAGGCTTCGCCGTCGGCCGCCAGCGATTCCAGCGTGGTGCGCAGGCTATCGTTCTCCACCGCCGCCAGCGGCTGGTCGGGGTCGAGCGTCGAGAAGTCCAGCCCGGTCCAGCCGCCGTAAAGCGCCAGCGCCCCCTCGGCGCTGGCATAATCCAGGTATTCCTCATACTTGCGCCGCGCGGCCTCGTCGGTCGGGCCGGTGACGACGGTCAGCAGGGCGAAGATCTTCAGGCTGTCCGGTTCGCGTCCGGCCCCGGCCACCTCGGCGCGGATGGCATCGGTCAGCTTCCGCGCCGTCCCGGGGCTGGTCGCCAGCACGAACATGGCCTCGGCATGGCGCGCCGCGAACTGCCGGCCGCGCGAACTGGCCCCGGCCTGGAAGATCACCGGCGTGCGCTGCGGCGAGGGCTCGCAGAGATGGAAGCCGGGAACCTTGAAATACTCGCCCTCGTGCCGGATCGGATGGACCTTGCGCGCGTCGGTGAAGATGCCCCTTTCCTTGTCGCGCAGGACGGCGCCGTCTTCCCAGCTGCCCTCCCACAGCTTGTAGGCGACTTCCATGTATTCCTCGGCCAGGTCGTAGCGGGCGTCATGGGCGATCTGGCGCTCCATGCCGATATTCCTCGCGGCGCTGTCCAGGTAAGAGGAGACCACGTTCCAGGCCACCCGGCCCTTGCTCAGGTGGTCCAGCGTCGAAAGCCGGCGCGCCAGCAGATAGGGATGCTCGAAGGTCACCGCTGCGGTGATGCCGAAGCCGAGATCCCGCGTCACCGCCGCCATGGCCGAGATCGCCCCGAACGGATCGTTCACCGGCACCTGCGCCGCGTCGTGCAGCGCCGCCTCGGCCGAGCCGCGATAGACGTCGTAGACGCCGACCACATCGGCGATGAACAGCGTGTCGAAGCAGCCGCGCTCAAGCTCGACGGCGAGGTTGGTCCAGTATTCCAGATCGTTGTAGCGCCAGGCCTGGCTGGAGGGATGCCGCCACGTCCCCGCCGCCTGATGGCCGACGCAGGTCATGTCGAAGGCGTTGAGGATGATGCGCTTTTTCGCTGGAATGGTCATGATCGCCCCGACAATTCAGCCCGCTGCGCGCAGGGGCGCCGCCTGCCGGCTGGGAAGATGCGCGGCGAACTGCGCCACCGCCCGATCCAGCCGCTGCGAGGCGGATCCGGAAGCCAGCGCCTCGCCGTCGAAATCCGAGGACGAGACATAGAGCCCCGTCGCCAGCGTATGGGCCTCGAAAAAGCCGAAGACCGGCCGGAGCTGGTGTTCGATCACCAGCGCATGACGGTCGCCGCCGCCGGTCGCCGCCAGCAGAACCGGCTTGCCGGCCAATGCGGCCGGGTCCAGCAGATCGATGAAATGCTTGAACAATCCGGTATAGCTGCCCTTGTGGACCGGGCTGGCGACGATCAGCGCATCGGCCTGCAGAAAGGCGTCCAGATGCGGGCGCAGCCCGGAACCATGCGGCTGGCGCAGCGTGCCGAAATCCGCCCCCAGATCGCCGATGTCGAAGACATGCGCGCTGCCGCCGAAACGGGCGACGGCGCGATCTGCGGCCTCGGCCACCAGCAGGCGGGTTTTCGAGGGGCGGCTCCAGGAGCCGGCGAAGGCGACGAAACGGGGTCCAGGCACGGGCATTTCCCTAAAAGACGACTTGGTTGGTAGTGAAAACATAGGCCCGCGCCCCCAGCCCGGCCATTCCAAACTCGGGCGCCGCCGGAGACGGGGCTTGTCGCGGGGGCCGGCCGGCAGAGAAGATCGTTCCTCCGCGCCCGGCCCGCGGCCCTGGGCGGGGCGGTCGCGGGGGCGGCGGGATCACGCAGGGTTGCCACTGGCCTTTTCCGGCAAAGCCCCGCATTAGCCTGGGCACGCAACCGAATCCCCGAGGGACGTGATGGGCTATTTTCCTGACTGGCGCCCGGCCGCCGGCGCCACGGTGCTACCCGATGAAAAGCTGCCGCTGGCCCAGGCCCTGCCGATGAGCCTGCAGCACCTGCTGGCGATGTCCGGCTCGACCATTCTGGCGCCGCTGATCATGGGTTTCGACCCCAATGTCGCGGTGTTCTTTTCCAGCATCGGCACGCTGCTGTTCTTCCTGGTCACCGGCGGGCGCGTGCCCAGCTATCTGGGCTCGTCCTTCGCCTTCATCGCGGTCATCATGGCGGCGACCGGCTTTGCCGGGCAGGGCGCGAACCCCAACATCGCCGTGGCGCTTGGCGGCATCGTCGCCGCCGGCCTCGTCTATGCGCTGATCGGCCTGATCGTCATGGCCATCGGCTCGGCCTGGGTCGAGCGGCTGATGCCGCCGGCGGTGACCGGGGCCATCGGCATGTCCATCGGCCTGAACCTGGCGCCGGTGGCGGTCCGGCAGCTGACCGGCAGCCACGCGCATCTGGCCATCGCCGCGGCGACGGTGCTGTGCATGGCGCTGGTCTCGGTCTACGGCCGGCAGGCGACGCGCAGGATCGCGGTGCTGATCGCGCTGCTGTTCGGCTATGGGCTGGTCCTGGTTTGCGGCAACGGGCTGGGGCTGGTGCCGGGCATCGATTTCGCCGCCGTCGCCGCCGCGCCCTGGTTCGGCGTGCCGAATTTCACCGCGCCGCGCTTCGAATGGTCGGCGATCACCCTGATCGCCCCGGTCGCCATCGTGCTGGTGGCCGAGAACCTGGGCCATATCAAGGCCCTGGGCGCGATCACCGGGCAGAACATGGACCGCTATATCGGCCGGGGCTTTCTGGGCGACGGGCTGGCCACCATGCTGGCCGGCGCGGGCGGCGGCACCGGCGTCACCACCTATGCCGAGAATATCGGCGTGATGGCGATGACCCGGGTCTATTCGACGCTGATCTTTCCCATGGCGGCCGCCATCGCGATCCTGCTGGGCCTGTCGCCAAAATTCGGCGCCATCCTGCAGACCATCCCGGCGCCGGTGCTGGCCGGGCTTGCGGTCTGCGTCTTCGGCCTGATCGCCTCGGCCATGGCGCGGATCTGGGTGGACAACCGGGTCGATTTCTCGGATCCGCGCAACCTGTTCACGGTGGGCGTGGCGCTGATCTTCGGCGCCGGCGACTTCACCGTCACCATCGGCAGCTTCGCGCTGGGGGGCATCGGCACCTCGACCTTCGCGGCGCTGCTGCTTTACCAGCTGCTGGGCATCCGCCGCCGGGCCGAGGGCTGATTCGCGCCCGCCCGCGCCCAGCGGCCGGCGCGGGCGACGGATTCCTGCGCAAATTCGCCTTTTGCGCCGGCATGGTTCCGCTGAATCCGCGCGCGGCGCCAGTTGCCAATGGACGCTGGCGCCCGGACGTATTAGGAAGACCGGCAAAAGCGCGGGCGCGCCCGCCCGCGTCACACGCAAGAACAGAGCAGAACCGAGCACAGTGATGCAATCCGGCAAAAGCGCGGCCCAGACCGTCGCGACCGTGAAGCCTTTACAGATCCGCGGCCGCACCTTCACGGCCATCGCGCTGCATCTGACCGGCCGGCCGGACCGGGCCTTCTTCGAGGCGCTGGAGGCACGGCTGAACCAGACGCCGCTGTTCTTCGACAACGCGCCCCTGGTGGTGGACCTGGAACAGGCCCAGGGGCTGGACAGCGCCGCCGAGCTGATTCAGCTGACCGCCGAGCTGCGCCGGCGCAAGCTGTCGGTCTTTGGCGTCCAGAGCGGCACGGCCGCGCAGGCCCGGGCGGCGGCCGAGGCCGGGCTGATCTCGTTGCCCGGCGGCCGCGACATCGCGCTGGAGCGCGTCTCGCGCCAGGGCAGCCGCCCCGAACCCGTGCGCGACCCCGCCCCGGCCCCGGCGGCGAAGGAGCCCGCGAACCGCATGGTCACCCAGCCGGTGCGCTCGGGCCAGACGGTCTTTGCCGATCGCGGCGACCTGATCGTCGTGGGCTCGGTCGGCTCGGGGGCCGAGGTGATCGCGGCGGGCAACATCCATATCTACGGCCGGCTGCGCGGCCGGGCGCTGGCCGGGGTGCATGGCGATGCCTCGGCGCGGATCTTCTGCCATGCGCTGGATGCCGAGCTGCTGGCCATCGCCGGCCTCTACCGCACCAGCGAGAATCTGGGGCCCGACACGCCGCGGCAGCATGTGCAGGTCTATCTTCAGGGCGAGGTGCTGCGCATCGAGTCCCTCACATGACCCATGATCGAAAGGAAACGCTCGTGAGCAAGGTTATCGTAGTCACCTCTGGCAAGGGCGGCGTCGGCAAGACCACCTCCTCGGCGGCCATCGGCGCGGGGCTGGCCATGCGCGGCCACAAGACGGTCGTCATCGACTTCGACGTGGGCCTGCGCAACCTGGACATGATCATGGGCTGCGAGCGGCGCGTGGTCTTCGATTTCATCAACGTCATCCAGGGCGATGCCAAGCTGAAGCAGGCGCTGATCAAGGACCGCCGGCTTGAGAACCTGCATGTCCTGCCGACCTCGCAGACCCGCGACAAGGACGCGCTGACGCAAGAGGGCGTCAAGAAGGTGCTGGACGAGCTGCGCGAGGATTTCGACTATATCGTCTGCGACAGCCCCGCCGGGATCGAGCGCGGCGCGCATCTGGCGATGTATTTCGCCGACGAGGCGGTGGTGGTGACCAACCCCGAGGTTTCCTCGGTCCGCGACAGCGACCGGGTGCTGGGGCTGTTGAACAGCAAGACGGCGCTGGCCGAAAAGGGCGACGGCAGCGCGGTCAAGGCGCAGCTGCTGCTGACCCGCTTCGACCAGAACCGCTCGGCCAGCGGCGAGATGATGAGCGTGCAGGACGTGCTGGAGATCCTGGCCATCCCGCTGCTGGGCATCATCCCGGAAAGCACCTCGGTGCTGAAGGCTTCGAACGAGGGCACGCCGGTGTCGCTGGACGAGAAATCGCCGGCCGGCAAGGCCTATATGGACGCCGTCGGCCGGCTGGTCGGCGAGCAGATCGAGATGCGGGTGAACCCCGGCGAGCAGCGCCGCGGCTTCTTCCAGCGGCTTCTGGGACGGACGGCCTGACCATGTTCGGTTTCTCATTCCGCCAGCGAAAGCCCAGTTCGGCGCAGACCGCCAAGGAGCGCCTGCAGATCCTGCTTGCGCATGAGCGTTCCAGCGGTGGGTCCAATCCGGATTTCCTGCCCCTGCTGCAGCGCGACATCCTGGAAGTGGTGCGCAGGCACATGGAGATCGACAGCGACGCCGTGGATGTCAAGCTGGAGCGCAGCGACGATCTGTCGAGCCTGGAGATCAACATCGAGCTGCCCTATGCCAAACAGCTGAAGGCGCGGACGGCCAGCTAGGGCCGCGCCCGTCCCCGCACGGACGGCCCGCCCGGGCAAGGGCGGGCCGCTTCTTGGTCAAAGCGCGCCTTTCTCCATCTCGGCGGCGATATGCTCGGCCTGGCGGATCGCCAGCGCGACGATGGTCAGCGTCGGATTCTCGGCCGCCGAGGTGGTGAAGACCGAACCGTCCGACACGAACAGGTTCGGGACGTCATGCGCCTGGCCCCATTTGTTCACCACCCCGTCGCGCGGATTGTCCGACATGCGGTTGGTGCCGAGGTTATGCGTGGACGGGTAGGGCGGCGTCGGCAGGATGCGCGTCGCCCCGGCCGCGCGATAGATCCGCTCGCCCGCGGCATAGGCATGGTTGCGCATGGCGATGTCGTTGGGATGGTCGTCGTAATGCACGTTCGGCACCGGCAGGCCGAAACGGTCCTTTTCGCTGCGGTTCAGGGTGATGCGGTTCGTCTCTTGCGGCAAGTCCTCGCCCACGATCCACAGGCCGGCCATGTTCTCGTAGCTGTCCAGCGCCGTGGTGAACTCACGCCCCCAGCCGCCGGGGTCCATGAAGGCCGCCATGAAGGGGATGCCCAGGGCCAGAGTCTCCAGTTCATAGCCGCCGACGAAGCCGCGCGAGGGGTCGTGATGCGCCTCGTCCTGCACGATGCCGGCCATGGTGGTGCCGCGCCACATCCGCACCGGGCGCTCGAAGATCGCATAGACCGAGCCGGTGGTGTGGCGCGTGTAGTTGCGGCCGACCTGGCCCGAACTGTTCGCCAGCCCGTCCGGGAAGCGGTCCGAGGCCGAGGCCAGCAGCAGCCGCGGGCTTTCGATGGAATTGCCGGCCAGCGCGACGATGCGGGCGCGCTGGAACTGCTCGGTTCCGTCCCTGTCGATATAGCGCACGCCGGTGACCTTGCCGTCCTCGTCATGCTCGATGCGGGTGGCGTGGCTATGGTCGCGCACTTCCAGATTGCCGGTCGCCTCGCCGCGCGGGATGTCGGTATAGGCCGCCGACCATTTCGCGCCCCATTTGCAGCCCTGGAAGCAGAAGCCGGTCTGCTGGCAGGCCATGCGGTCGTCGTTCTCGACCGAATTGATCGCCATGCGCCCGGTCGAGACCTTGCTGTAGCCCGCGGCCTTGGCGCCCTTTTCAAGCACCAGGTAGTTGTTGTTCCCCGGCAGGCCGGGCAGGTCGTTGGTGCGGGTCACGCCCAGCTTCTTCTCGGCCAGATCGTAATAGGGTTCCAGCTCGGCCAGGGTGATCGGCCAGTCCAGCAGGTTCGCGCCGTCGACCGGGCCATAGGTCGACAGCGCCTTGAACTCGTGTTCCTGAAAGCGCAGCGAGGCCCCGGCCCAGTGGATCGAGGTGCCGCCGACCGCCTTGACGATCCAGGCCGGCAGGTTGGCGAAGTCCCGCGCCACCCGCCAGTCGCCCGAGGTGGTGCGCATGTCGCCCCAGCTCAGCTGTGCGAAGCTGTCCCATTCGTCGTTGATGTAATCCTCGGGCAGGTAGCGCCCGCCCGCCTCCAGCGCCACGACCTTGACGCCCCTTTGCGCCAGCTCGTTGGTCAGCACGCCGCCGCCCGAGCCGGTGCCGATCACGACCACGACCGAGGCGTCGTCATGCCCGAATTTCGCCACATTGTCAGCCATGTCCGCCTCCCCTCACAGCCAGTCGATGTCGTTGAAGCCGCGCTCGATATAGCCGCCCTGCGAGAAGCTTTCGCCCTCGTAGCCGAAGACCGGCCAGACCTCTTTCTGGTTGTAGAGCCCGGTCACCAGCCCGGCGCGCACGGTCTGGAAAAAGGGCGTGTGCTCGATCAGGCGCAGCATGGCGACGCGGTCCTTTTCCCAGCCCGCGGCCAGGTAGCCGTCGAAGCCCTGCGCCTGCGCGACGAGGTTCAGCCCGGCCACGCCCTCCTCGATCATCTGCGCCTGTTCGGGATTGTCATGCGCCTTGACGGCGATGGCATAGAAGCGGTCCGCGATGCGGTCATGCGGATAGATGTCGCGGGCCATCTGGATCAGCACCGCCATGGTCTCGGGCTTCAGCGCCGCGGTCTCGACCGCCCAGGCCGCATCGCGGGCGGCGACGAAGCCCGAGCCGACCACGAAGGTCGCCCCCGCCGCCATGGCGCGCGCCAGCAGGCCGCGCCGGGTCAGCCCCCTGACATCGCTGCCAGAGGGGGATATGTGGGTGACAGTCATCTCACTCCTCCCTGAGTTGGTTGGCCCGCCCCTCCCGGCGGGCTGCCTGCCTAGAGGTAACGGCCTGCGCGCTGCAGCACCTCGATCTCGTATCCGTCCGGGTCCTTGATGAAGAAAAAGCGGGCGATGACCTCGCCGCCGGGGGCGAAATCCACCAGCTTGCGCGGGGCCAGACCCAGATCGGTCAGCCGCCGGTGCTCGGCCGCGACATCCTCGACCGAGACGGCCAGATGGCCGTAGCCGTCGCCCAGCTCATAGGGCTGCTCGCGGCCCTTGTTGATGGTCAGCTCCAGCTCGAACGTGCTTTCGGCATTGGCCAGATAGACCAGCGTGAAGCTGTCGAAATCCAGCCGCTCGACCGGCTCCAGCCCGAAGGCCGCCTTGTAGAAGGCCAGCGAGCGCGCCTCGTCCGTCACGCGGATCATCGAATGAATCATCTTGGCCATGCGGACCCCTTTTTCCGATCTTTGCACCAGTATCGGAAGCGCCGGGGTCCTGCGGGTAGCATCATGCTACCACGTGGCGGTTTTTCGGGCATTTTCTTCCTTGGCGCCGGCCGGGCGGGGATCAGGCCGCCTGCGCCACCCGCTGCGCCGCCTTGCGGAAATCCTGCGCGCCGCGGCCGCGCAGCTCCAGCTGCACCAGGCAGGCGCAGCGCAGGAGCGAGGTGAAATTCACCGGCTCGCCGCCCAGCTGCAGCACCTCGGATTGCAGCGTGGACAGGAAGGCGGGCGTGGCCATGCCCTCGCCGGCGGCGATCTCGTCGATGATGTCCCAGAAGGCCTGTTCCAGCCGGATCGAGGTGCTTTGCCCGTTCAGCCGCAGCTTGCGGGTCACCGGCTGATAGCGGCGCGGGTCCTGGCGCGAGAAGACTTCACACATGACATGGTTCCCAGACTGGCAGGCGGGTTCGGCCGATCATAGCACGCGCCGCGGCATTTGCTACGCGCGCTTGATCGCCGCCGCGCGATGGCGCAAACCGGGCCGGAACCGGCGGCGGGGGGACGGGATGACGGCGGCAGGAACGGCTTTGCGGGTCAGGCTGACCCCGCCCTGGCTTCTGGCCGATCTGGGGCGGCAGCGGCGGGTTCTGTCCTTTGCCCCGCACCGCCCCGGCTTCGAGGCGGCGCGGCATATCCTGCTGCGCCAGGTCCGCGACGCCGAACTGGGCCCCGAACTGGACGCGACCCGCTGGCTGGCGGCCGAGATGGCGCGGATCGGTCATGCCGGGGCGGTGGGCATGATGACCTCGCGCGCGCTGCGCCATCACCGGCTGGCCTGTGCCGGCCCGGTGGCCTGCCTTGCCACCGTGGGGCTGGGCAATGCCGAGCGGGTCGGCCGCCGCCGCATGGTGCCGCCGCGCGGCCATGGCACGATCAACATCGTCCTGCTAGTCGAGGAGGGGCTGACCGATGCCGCGATGATCGAGGCGCTGAGCATCGTCGCCGAGGCCCGCACCGCCGCCATCCTGAGCGCCGGAATCGAGCTGCCGACCGGGCGCGCTACCGGCACCGGCACCGATTGCATCGCTGTGGCCTGCGATGCCGGCGGCACGGCCTTCGCCGGGCTGCACACCGCCCTGGGCGAGGCGATCGGCGCCGCGGTGCACGATGCGGTGCTGGCCGGGGCGCTGGCCTGGATGGCCGAGCACGGCAGCCGCCCGCCCCCGACCGCGCCGGACCTTTGCCATCCGCAGCCGGCGCCCGGCTGCGCCGATCCCTGACGGTTTGCGCGGCGACGTTCGGGCGCGGCGCGGCCCGGCTTCTGCGGAGGAGCCACTTACCCCACAATTATTTCATTGTGGGGTAGCGGCGCTTCCGCTATCCTGCCCCACAGGAAAAAATCCGTGGGGTAGGGGTATGGCACAGCATCTTTCCGCGGTGGCGGTGGCGGCCTGGACCGATCTGCTGCGGCATCTCAAGGATGCCGCGGTCAGCGAGCTGCGCGGCACGCCGCGGCTGAAGAAGGTCGGGCAGAAGGGCTATTGGTACGACCATTTCCGCATCGGCGACAAGACCGTCGACCGCTATATCGGCGAGGACGGCGAGGAACTGCGCGCCCGTCTTGCCCGGCAGGAGGCGCTGCGCGAGGCCGAACGGCAGAGCCAGCGCGAACGCTCGCGGCTGATGCGCATCCTGCGGGCCGAGGGCTGCCTGATGACCGACCGCGGCTCGGGCCAGGTGATCTCGGCCATGGCGCGGGCGGGGGTGTTCCGCCTGGGCGGCACGCTGGTCGGCACCCAAGCGTTCCGCTGCTACGAGGGCGAGCTGGGCATCCGCATCGGCTTCGACCAGACCGCAATGACCGACGACATCGACATCGCCAGTTTCGAGCGGCTGTCGCTGGTGCTGGGGGACCAGGTGACCGAGCCGCTGGCCGAGGTGTTCCGCGACCTGCGCTTCGACCCCTTGCCCTCGCTCGAAGGGCAGCGGGTCTGGCGCTGGCGCCAGGGCGAGCAGCAGACGCTGGTCGAGTTCCTGACCCCCTGTTTCGACGGCACCGAGGGGCTGCGCGACCTGCCGGCGCTTGGCGTCTCGGCGCAGAGCCTGCATTACCTGAACTTCCTGATCGCCCAGCCGATCCGGGTGCCGCTGCTTTACCGCGCCGGCTTCCTGATCCAGGTGCCGCGGCCCGAGCGTTACGCCATCCACAAGCTGATCGTCGCCGACCGCCGGCGCGAGGGGCCCGATGCGCTGAAGGCGCGCAAGGACCGCGCGCAGGCCGAGTTCCTGATCGAGGCGCTGGCCGAGGAACGCCCCGAGGACCTGCGCGACGCCTATGAGACGGCGATGGGGCAGGGCCCGTCCTGGCGTGCGCGGCTGGCCGCGACGCTGGCGCGGATGCCGCATTTGCGCGACCGGCTGCAGGCGCTTTAGCCGGGGCGGAAATCGGCGGGCTTGATGCCGTGGCGCGCCAGCTTGTCGTAGAAGGTCTTGCGCGGCAGGCGCAGCCGGGTCATGGCCTGGGTCGCATTGCCTTGGGCCAGCCGCAGCGCCTCGCGGATCAGCCCGGCCTCGTATTCCGCGACCAGATCGGCAAGGCCCGGCGCCTCCCCGCCCTCCTGCGGCGGATCGAAGGGCGTCAGTCCCAGCGCATGGCTTTCGGCGAATTGCTGCAATTCGCGCAGGTTGCCGGGCCAGCCATGGCCGGCCAGCCGCGCCTTGACCGCGCCGGTGACCGGCGCCACCGGCAGGTTCAGCCGCGCCGCCGCCGCCAGCAGGAAATGCCTAAACAGCGCGGGAATGTCCTCGCGCCGCTCGGCCAGCGGCGGCAGGGTCAGGGTCACGCCCGAGAGCCGGTAATAAAGGTCGCTGCGAAACGCCCCCTCCTGCATCAGCCGTTCCAGGTCGGCGCGGCTTGAGGCGATGACGCGCAGGTCCAGCGGCCGGGGCGCGGCACTGCCGGGCGGCTGGATCTCGCGCGCCTCGATCAGCGCCAGCAGGCGGGCCTGCAGGGCCGGGGCCAGCGCGTCGATCTCGTCCAGATACAGCGTGCCGCGATGGGCGGCCTCCAGCCGTCCGGGGACGCGGGGGGCGCGGCCCTGCGGCTCGGCGCCCAGCATCTCGGTCTCGAAGCGCGCCTCGTCCAGCGCGGCGCAGGCGACATGGACGAAGGCGCGGGCGCGGCGCGGGCTTTGGCGATGGATGGCGCGCGCCACGGTTTCCTTGCCCGAGCCGCCGGGGCCGAGGATCAGCACGTCGCCGCCGGTCTCGGCCACCCGGGCGACGGTCTCGCGCAGATGCTGCATGAAGGGGCTTTGCCCGACCAGCCGGGTCTCGCGCGCGGCGCTGTCCTGTTGCTGGCGGCGCAGCGCGCGGTTTTCGAGCACCAGCGCCCGGCTGGAGGCCGCCCGCGCCAGCGCCGCCGCCAGCGTGCCGCCGCCGACCGGCTTGGTCAGGAAGTCGTAGACGCCCTGCTTCAGCGCGGCGACCGCCATCGGCACGTCGCCGTGCCCGGTCAGCAGGATCACCGGCAGGTCGGGGTCCAGCGCATGGATGCGCTCGAACAGCTGGAAGCCGTCCATGCCCGGCATGCGCACATCCGACAGCACCACGCCCGGCCAGTCGGGGCCAAGGCCGCCAAGCGCCTCGGCCGGGTCGGTGAAGGTTTCGGCGCGGAACCCGGCCAATTGCAGCGCCTGCAGCTGCGCCTCCAGAAGGTCGGGATCGTCATCGACAAGGCGGACAAGGCGGGCGTCGGGGGCGGGTGCGTCGGTCATGCGGCTTTCGGCAGGTCGAGATGGAAGGTCGCGCCTTCGCCGGCGCGCGGCGGCTCGGCCGCGAGGCTGCCGCCGAAATCCCGCGCGATCTCTTGCGAGATCACCAGCCCAAGGCCCAGCCCCTCGGGCTTGCTGGTGGCGAAGGGGGTGAAAAGCCCGGCGGCGATCCCCGGCGAAAGGCCCGGGCCGTTGTCCGAGACGCTGAGCCGCAGCACCGGCCCGTCCTCTTGCAGGGTAAGGCGGATTTCCGGGTCGGCCCGGCCCTCCAGCGCCTCCTGCGCGTTCTGGATCAGGTTGACGAGGATCTGCTCCAGCCGCACCGTCTCGGCCATGACCCGCAGGTCGGGCGGGATCTCGGGCAGGATCAGCCGGATGTCCTGCGCCCGGCGCCGGCTGGCGGTCAGAAGCAGCGCCGCGTCCAGCGCGTCCTTCAGCGGAACCGGGCCCAGCTCGCCCGTGGCCTTGCGGGCAAAGCCGCGCAGCTCGGTGGTGATCTGGGCGATGCGGTCGGTCATGCGCAGGATCTGGCCCAGGTTGCGATCCAGATCGGGCGCGCCCTCGGGCAGCATATGGCGGCCGTTCTCGGCCAGCAGGCGGATGGTGGCCAGGGGCGTGTTCACCTCATGCGCGACGCCGGCGGTGATCTGGCCCAGCGTCGCCAGCTTGTTGGCCTGCACCATCTCGCCCTGCAGCTGCGCCAGGCGCTGTTCGGCGGCGCGGCGCTCGCGCATCTCGTCGGACAGATCGCGGGTGCGCGCCTCGACCGCCCGTTCCAGATCGGCGCGATAGCGGCGCTCGGTCTCGGCGCGGCGGGCGGCGCGGGTGCGGGCGCGCAACCCCCAGAGCCCGCCGCCCAGCAGCAGCGTGAACAGGAAGCCGACCGTCCCCGCCGCCAGCAGCGCCGCCCGCGCCGCCTCGGCCGAAGAGGCGCGGACCCACAGCACCCAGCCCGCCCCCGGCACCTCGCGCCGGGCCGAGACCTGTCCGGCCGCGGCCGGCGGCAGCGGCGCGAAGCGCAGCCCGGGGGCACTTGCCAGGATCACCTGCCCGGCGGCGTCGCTGACCAGCGTGGTCTCGGCCGCCCGGGCCCAGCCCTGCTCCATGGCGTCGAATTCCACCTTCACCACGATGACGCCCAGCGGCGCGTCCCCGACGGGCACGTCATGCGACAGATAAAGCCCCGGCCGCCTGCTGACCGTGCCAAGCGCGAATTGCGTCGCCTCGCCCTGCAGCAGGGCCTCGCTGAAATAGCTGCGGAAACTGTAATCCGAACCGACGAAACTGTCGGGATCGTGCCAGTTCGAGGCGGCGATCGCCACGCCGTCGCGATTCAGCAGATAGATCACCGCGCTGCTGGTCTGTTCCTGCAACCGTTCCAGCTTTTCCGACACGCGCGAGACATTGGCCTGCGACGGCTGGGCCAGCGCCTGGCGCACGGCGGCGTCGTCGGACAGCACCGTGGCCACGGCCCGCTGCTTGGCCAGCACGCTTTCCAGCGTCTGCACCCGGCTCTGCGCGCTGACCGCCAGCCGCTCGGTCAGGGCCCGGGCGGCGCTTTCATGCGCGATGCGGAAGGTCAGCGCCAAAAGTCCCAGCAGCGCCAGCGCCACGGCAGCCGCGACCAACAGCCGGCCCGGAGTGAGGCGGCGGCCCTCGCCTTGCGAATCGATGGTGGCGGCCATGGTTTCCTTTGCGCTGCGCTTGTGCGGATTTCCACACTAGCAGATCCGCCCTGTGTGGAAAACCACACGGATTTGACCGGTAATGCGCGACAAAAAGCCATGATTACAACGCATTGCTGTCATGCGCCGGGTTTTTGGGCGCCCGGGCCCGGGAATTTATCATGGCCGTCACATCGTCGTCATACGCAGGTCGGAGGAGGCCCCATGCACATCGACACCACGGCCGAGCCGGTCGCTCACGCAGCGCGGCCCTTTTACAGGCATCTTTATTTCCAGGTTCTTTGCGCCATCGTCGCCGGCGCGCTGATCGGGCATTTCTATCCCGAGACCGGCGAGGCGCTGAAGCCCCTGGGCGATGCCTTCATCAAGCTGGTCAAGATGATCATCGCGCCCGTCATCTTCCTGACCATCGTCACCGGGCTGGCCGGGATGGGCACGCTGAAGGGCGTGGGCTCGGTCGTCGGCAAGGCCTTCGGCTATTTCCTGACCTTCTCGACCCTGGCGCTGATCGTCGGGCTGGTCACTGCCAATGTCATCCGCCCCGGCGCCGGCATGAATATCGACCCGGCGACGCTGGATGCCAGCAAGGTCTCGGATTACGCCGCCAAGGCGCATGAATCCTCGCTGACCGGCTTTGTCATGGACATCATCCCGTCCACGATGACCTCGGCCTTCGTCGAGGGCAACATCCTGCAGGTGCTGTTCATCGCCATCCTGTTCGGCATCGGCCTGATCCTGATCGGCGACAAGGGCAAGCCGGTCGTGGCGCTGTTCGAGGCGATCAGCCATGCCGTGTTCCGCATGGTGGACATCCTGATGAAGGCCGCGCCCATCGGCGCCTTCGGCGCCTTCGCCTTCACCATCGGCAAATACGGCATCGCCTCGGTGGTGAACCTGGCGACGCTGGTCGGCACCTTCTACCTGACCTCGGCCCTGTTCGTCATCGTGATCCTGGGCACGGTCTGCATGCTCAACGGCTTCTCGATCTTCCGGCTGATCTCCTATCTCAAGGCCGAGATCCTGCTGGTGCTGGGCACCTCGTCCTCGGAATCGGCGCTGCCCTCGCTGATGGAGAAGATGGAGAAGGCCGGCTGCAAGCGTTCCGTGGTCGGGCTGGTCGTGCCGACCGGCTACAGCTTCAATCTGGACGGCACCAATATCTACATGACGCTGGCGGCGCTGTTCATCGCCCAGGCCACCAATACCGACCTGACGCTGCAACAGCAGATCCTGCTGCTGCTGGTCGCCATGCTGTCGTCGAAGGGCGCGGCGGGCGTCACCGGGGCGGGCTTCATCACCCTGGCCGCGACGCTGTCGGTGGTGCCCACGGTGCCGGTCGCCGGCATGGCGCTGATCCTGGGCGTGGACCGCTTCATGTCGGAATGCCGCTCGATCACCAACTTCATCGGCAATGCGGTGGCCACGGTCGTCGTCAGCCGCTGGGAAGGCGCGCTGGACCGCGAGCAGTTCGACCGCGTGCTGGCCGGCGAGGCCGGGGGCGAGGCCGCGCCGATCCACGACCTGCACGGCGCCCCGGCCGGGCTGCGCCTGAACGAGGCCAGCGCCGACTGAACCGGCCCATATCGCAGCAAGGGGGCGTCCGCAGGGGCGCCCCTTTTTCCGTTCAGGGCGGCGGCGCCGTCGTCTCGCGCGCCATCATCAGCGGCGCCAGCAGCGTCACGGCCGGGATGTCGCGCCCGGCGATGCGGTCCAGCACGATCCGCGCCGCCTTGCGGCCGATCTCGCGCTTGGGCTGGCGGATCGTGGTCAGCGCCGGGGCCAGGTGGGACACCAGCTCGATATCGTCGAAGCCGACGATCGAGACATCGCGCGGCACATGATGCCCGGCGCGCTGAAGGCCCGACATGAAGGCGCAGGCCATCTCGTCGGAAAAGGCGAAAATGCCGGTCGGGCGGTCCGAGACCGGCAGGGCCTGCCAGGCCAGCGCCGCCTGCTGCCCCGATTGCAGGGTGAAGTCGCCGGGAAATTCGGTGATCCGCGCATCGCCCGCCGCCTCCATCGCGCCCTCGCGCCGGGCCTTGTGCAGCACGTTGCCGGGCGGGCCGCCGATCAGGCCGATATGCGCGTGGCCAAGCGCACGCAGATGCGCCACGGCCAGCCGCCCGCCCTCGCGATTGTCCAGCATGACCCGGGGCAGGTCCGCGCCCTCGATCCATTCGCAGGCCGTGACCACCGGCGGCAGGTCCGCCCGCCCCGCCAGGTCGCCAAAGGGCGCCAGCCCGTCCAGCAGGATGATCCCGTCCGCCCGCGAGGGGTCGAGGAACCGGTCCAGCCGCCTATGCCGCCCGCTATCCTCCAGCGTGTCGGCGACCAGCAGGTCATAGCCGGCCCCGGCCAGTTCGCGGCCCATGCCGTCCAGGATCTTGGCAAAGAACGGATTGCCCAGATTGGGCACCAGCGCCACGACGCAGCCGGTCCGCTGCTTGCGCAGGTTCCGCGCGGCGTGGTTCATGCGATAGCCGGTCTCGGCCACGGCCTGCATCACCGCCTCGCGCGTGGCCTTCGCCACCACCCCCGGATTGGACAGCACCCGGCTGACGGTCGAGGCCGACACGCCCGCGCGCTGCGCGACATCCGACAATCTGGCCCGTCCGGGCGGGGTCCGGCTTTCCATCGCCCAAGGTTACGCGCGCCGCGAGGGGCGGCGCAAGAAAATGTTGCAATCGATTGCAGACCAGTGCAGCCTGACCCTGGGGGAGAGAGGGAAACCATGCGGACCATCAAGGGACCGGCGCTGTTCCTGGCGCAGTTCATCGGCGAGACGGCGCCCTTCGACAGCTGGGACGGCATCACCCGCTGGGCCGCCGATTGCGGCTATCGGGGCGTGCAGGTGCCGACCGGCGACCCGCGCATCCTGGATCTGAAGCGTGCCGGGGACTCGCAGGACTATCGCGACGAATTCCTGGGCATCGCCCGGCAGAACGGCGTCGAGGTGACCGAGCTTTCCACCCATCTGCAAGGCCAGCTTGTCGCCGTGCATCCGGCCTATGACGCCGGTTTCGACGCCTTTGCGCCGCCCGCCCTGCGCGGCAATCCCGGCGCGCGGCAGGAATGGGCGGTCGATCAGGTCGCCCGCGCGATCCGCGTCAGCCGGCTGCTGGGGCTGGACCGGATGGCGACGTTTTCGGGGGCCCTGGCCTGGCCCTATCTTTACCCCTGGCCGCAACGCGCGCCGGGGCTGGTCGAGGCCGCCTTCGACACGCTGGCCGCGCGCTGGCGCCCGCTGCTGGACCTGGCCGAAGAGCACGGGGTGGATCTCTGCTATGAGATCCATCCGGGCGAGGATCTGCATGACGGCGTGACATTCGAGATGTTCCTTGACCGCGTGGACGGGCACCGCCGGGCGAACATGCTTTACGATCCTTCGCACTATCTCCTGCAACAGCTTGATTACCTTCAGAACATCGACATCTATCACGACCGCATCCGCATGTTCCACGTCAAGGATGCCGAATTCCGCCCGACCGGCCGGCAGGGGGTCTATGGCGGCTATCAGGGTTGGGCCGAACGCGCGGGCCGCTTCCGCAGTCCCGGCGACGGTCAGGTGGATTTCGGCGCGGTATTCTCGAAACTGACGCAATACGGTTTCGACGGCTGGGCGGTGGTCGAATGGGAATGCGCGCTGAAGCATCCCGAGGACGGCGCGCGCGAGGGTGCGCGTTTCGTGCGCGACCACATCATCCGGGTCACGCCGCACGCCTTCGACGATTTCGCCGCCAGCCGCGTCGACCGAGCGGCCATCGACAGGGCGCTGGGGCTATGAGACCGGTTCGCCTGGGCATGGTCGGCGGCGGCAGCGGCGCCTTCATCGGCGCCATCCATCGCATCGCGGCGCGCATGGACGGGCGGTTTGTGCTGGTCGCGGGGGCGCTGTCCTCGGACCCCGCGCGTGCCGCGGCCAGCGCCGCCGAACTGGGCATCCGCGGCTATGGCGACTTCGCCGAGATGGCGCGGGCCGAGGCGGCGCGCGAGGACGGGATCGAGGCGGTCAGCATCGTCACTCCGAACCACCTGCACGCCGCCCCCGCTGCGGCCTTCCTGCGCGCGGGCATCCATGTGATCTGCGACAAGCCGCTGGCCGCGACGCCCGAGCAGGCGCGCGAGATCGCCGAGGCAGCGCGGGCCAGCGGCGCGCGGTTCTTCCTGACCCACAACTATTGCGCCATGCCCATGGTGCGCGAGGCCCGCGCGCTGGTGGCCGAGGGCGCGCTGGGGGAGATCCGGCTGGTGCAGGCCGAATATCTGCAAGGCTGGCTCGCCGACCGCGCCGAGGGCAAGCAGGCGGAATGGCGCACCGACCCCGCCCGCGCCGGGGCCGGGGCCATCGGCGATATCGGCACCCATGCCTGGCAATTGGCGCAATTCGTGACCGGCCAGACACCCGCCTCCCTGTCGGCCGATCTGTCCAGCATGGTGCCGGGCCGCGCGGTCGATGACGATGCGCGGATCGCGCTGCGCTATGCCTCGGGCGCCAAGGGCGGCATCTGGGTCAGCCAGGTCGCCGTGGGGCAGGAGAACGGGCTGTCGCTGCGGGTCTTTGGCACCAAGGCGGCGCTGGAATGGCGCCTGCCCGAGCCCGAGCGGCTGATCCTGTCGCCCAAGGACGGCCCGGCCCGCATCCTGACCCGGGCGCAGGACCGCAGCGCCTCGTCGCGCACCCCGCCGGGACATCCCGAGGGGTATCTTGAAGGTTTTGCAAATATTTACCGGGATATAGAGAGTATTATTCGAGGAGATTCCAGCTTGCTGGATCGCGTGCCGGGTCTGGAGGCCGGGCTGTCCGGCATGGCGTTCATCGCTGCCGCTCAGGCTTCCTCGGCGCGCGGCGGCACCTGGATCGAGGTCGGGCCATGACCGTGCTGGCGCTCGACAACGTCTCGAAACGCTTCGGCCCGATCGAAGTGCTGCACGGGGTCGATCTGGCGCTGGAACCGGGCGAGGTCCATGCCCTGATCGGCGAGAACGGTGCCGGCAAGTCCACGATCATGAAGATCCTGGGCGGGTTCCTGGACCCGACATCGGGCCAGATCCTGCTGGACGGCCAGCCCCTCCGGTTCGCCAGCGGGCCCGAGGCCGAGGCGCAGGGCATCGTGGTCATCCACCAGGAATTCAACCTCGCCTCCGACCTTACGGTGGCAGCGAATGTGTTCCTGGGCCGCGAGATCGGCGGCTGGCGGCTGGACCATGCCGCCATGCGGGACGCGACCGCCGCGCTGCTCAAGCGGCTGGACACCCGCATCGACCCCGAGGCGCGCATCCGCGACCTGTCGGTGCCCGACCGCCAGATGGTCGAGATCGCCAAGGCCCTGTCGCGCAAGGCCCGCGTCCTCATCATGGACGAACCCAGCGCCGTCTTGACCCATCGCGAGGTCGGTGCGCTTTACGCCCAGATCGACCGGCTGCGGGCCGAGGGGGTGGCGATCCTTTACTGCTCGCACCGGCTGGACGAGGTGGCGCATCTGGCCGACCGCATCACCGTGCTGCGCGACGGCCGCGTGGTGCGCCAGGCGCTGCGCGGCGAGCTGACCGAGGACGGCATGGCCACCGCCATGGTCGGCCGCGAATTGCAGGATTTCTACCCGCCCAAGGGCCAGCCGGGCGACGCGCCTGCGCTGGAGGTCCGGGGCCTGACCGTGCCGGGCCGGGTCCGCGACGTCGGCTTCACCCTGCGCCGGGGCGAGGTGCTGGGCATCGCCGGCCTTGTCGGGTCCGGCCGCACCGAACTGGCCGAGGGGCTGGTCGGGCTGCGTCCCTCGACCGGCGAGATCCGGGTCGAGGGCCGGCCCGTCGCCATCCGCAGCCTGCGCGACGCCTTTTCCGCCGGCCTCGCCTATCTGACCGAGGACCGCAAGGAGGCGGGGCTGCTGCTCGACAAGGGGCTGCGCGAGAACCTGACGCTGGCGACGCTGGAACGCTTCGGCGGCTGGCGGCTGGACACCAAGGCCGAGGATGCCGCGCTGGACAGCGCGACGCGGGAATTCGACATCCGCGCCCCGCGCCGCGACATGCCGGCCGGAAAGCTGTCGGGAGGAAACCAGCAGAAACTGTTGCTGGCCAAGGTGATGCTTCCTGATCCTCGAATCATTCTCATCGACGAGCCGACGCGCGGCATCGACGTGGGCACCAAGCGGCAGATCTATGCCTTCATCCGCAAGCTTGCCGCCGAAGGCCGCAGCCTGATCGTCATCAGCAGCGAGATGACCGAGGTGATCGGCCTGGCCGACCGCGTGCTGGTGATGCGCGAGGGGCGGCTGGCCGGCGAACTGGCCGGAGAGGACATGACCGAGGACCGCATCGTCCGCCTTGCCATGGGCGTGACCGGAGAAGCCGCATGAAGATCGACCTGCATACCCTTGGCCCGCTTGTCGCTTTGGTCGCCCTGGTGATCCTGGGCGCGGCGCTGAACAGCGCCTTCCTGGCGCCGGCGAACATCACCAATGTGCTGGCGCGCTCGGCCTTCATCGGGCTGATCGCGGTCGGCATGACCTTCGTCATCACCGCGGGCGGGCTGGACCTGTCGGTGGGGTCCATGGCCGCCTTTCTGGCCGGCATCGCCATCATCGCCATGAACGCCGCCCTGCCGACGACCGGCCTGAACTGGGGAACGGTCCTGATCGGCATGGGCGTGGCGATCCTTGGCGGCGTCGCCGCCGGATACCTGAACGGCGCGCTGGTCACCAAGGCGCGGATCGAGCCCTTCATCGTCACGCTGGGCACCATGGGCATCTTCCGCTCGCTGGTCACGTGGCTGGCCGATGGCGGCACGCTGTCGCTGGATTACGGGCTGCGCACGCTTTACCGGCCGGTCTATTACAGCGGGATCGGCTGGATCACCTGGCCGATCATCGTCTTTGCCATCGTCGCGGTCCTTGGCGAATGGACCATGCGCCATTCCCGCTTCGGCCGCCATGTCGAGGCCATCGGCTCGAACGACCGGGTCGCGCGCTATTCGGCCATCGACGTGAACCGGATGCGGCTTCTGACCTATGTGCTTTTGGGCGTGCTGGTCGGGCTGGCGGTGGTGCTTTACGTGCCGCGGCTCGGCTCGGCCTCGGGCTCGACCGGGGTTCTGTGGGAGCTTGAGGCCATCGCCGCCGTCATCATCGGCGGCACCGCGCTGAAGGGCGGGCGCGGCCGGGTCTGGGGCACGGTGGTCGGTGTGCTGATCCTGTCGCTGATCGACAACATCCTGAATCTGGCCGATCTGGTCAGCCCCTATCTGAACGGGGCGATCCAGGGGGTCATCATCGTTCTTGCTGTCGTCTTGCAGCGGGAAAAACGCACCGCCGAGGAGCGGTGACTGGGGAGGAAGCAACAAATGAAACGCAGAAGCCTGATGAAAGCCGCGGCCCTGATGGCGGCGATGGGGATCGCCGCCCCTGCCGTCGCGCAGGAGGCCGAGAAGAAGATCATCGGCGTGTCGATCCCGTCCGCCACGCATGGGTTCATGGGCGGGCTGAACTGGCACGCGCAGGACACGATCAAGCGGCTGGGTGCCGCCTATCCCAACCTTGAATTCGTGCTCTCCACCGCCGGCGACCCGGCCAAGCAGGTCAACGACATCGAGGACATGATGGCCACGCGCAACATCGACGCGCTGGTGGTGCTGCCCTTCGAATCCGAGCCGCTGACCGCGCCGGTCAAGGCGGTCAAGGATGCGGGCAAGTTCGTGACCGTGGTGGATCGCGGGCTGAGCCAGGAGGGGATCGAGGATCTTTACGTCGCCGGCGACAACACCGCCTTCGGCCGCGTCGCGGGGGAATATTTCAAGGAGAACCTTGAGCCCGGCGCCAAGGTCGTGGTGCTGCGCGGCATCCCGACCACGCTGGACAACGAGCGCGTCGATGCGTTCCGGGCGGCGCTGGAGGGGTCCGAGGTCGAGATCCTCGACATGCAGCACGGCAACTGGAACCGCGACGACGCCTTTGCGGTGATGCAGGACTATCTGGCGAAATATCCGCAGATCGATGCGGTCTGGGCGGCCGACGACGACATGGCCATCGGCGTGCTCGAAGCGATCTCGGCCGCGAACCGGCAGGACGAGATGTGGGTGATCGGCGGCGCCGGCATGAAGGAAATCGTCAAGCGCATCATGGAGGGCGATAAGCAGCTGCCGGTGAACGTGACCTATCCGCCGGCGCTGATCTCCTCGGCCATCGAGATGACGGCGCTGAACTTCGTGTCGAATGCGCCGATGACCGGGCGCTTCATCATCAGCAGCCAGCTCATCACCCCCGAGAACGCCGAGCAGTTCTACTATCCCGACAGCCCGTTCTGAACGGCCGGCCGCAGCCCCGCCAGCTTGTCGGGGTTGCGGGTGATGAAGATGGCGGCGACGCGGCCTTCCTCGATCTGCAGGGCGGTGGTCTGCAGATGGCCGCCGACGCGGCTGAGAAAGCCGGGCAGGCCGTCGATGGTGACGGCGCCCAAGAACTCGGGCGGGGGGCCGGGCTTGCGCGCCAGCCCGGCATAGAGCCGGGCGACGCGCTCGGCCCCCGCGATCACGTTGAGGAAGGCCACCACCTTGCCGCCGCCGTCGGAATAGATCCGCACGTCGCGGGCAAGGATCCGGCCCAGCACCGCCGGATCGCCTTGCCGGCAAGCCTCGAAGAAGGCGCGGGCCAGCGCCTCGCCGGTCTCTTTCGGAACGGCATGGCGGGGCCGGTCGACGCGCACATGCGCGCGGGCCCGTGCGGCCAGCTGCCGCGTCGCGGCCGGGCTGCGGCCGATGGTTTCCGCGACCTCGTCCAGCCTTTCGCCAAAGACGTCGTGCAGCAGGAAGGCGGCGCGTTCCAGCGGCGTCAGCCGCTCCAGCGCCATCATCAGGGTCAGCGTCAGGTTGTCGGCGCGCAGGCTGTCGTCCTGGGGCTCGATCAGCGGCTCGGGCAGCCAGGTGCCGGGATAGGACTCGCGCCGGGCGCGGGCGGATTTCATCTGGTCGAGGCACAGGCGCGAGACCACCCGCGTCAGCCATGCCGCCGGCTCGGCGATCGCCGTCCGGTCGCTGCGGTCCCAGCGCAGCCAGGCCTCCTGCAGGATGTCCTCGGCCTCGGCATGGCTGCCGAGCATGCGATAGGCCAGGCGCAGCAGCCGGGGCCGCTGCGCCTGAAAGGTTTGCGTGGCGCGGTCAGGCCGCATCGGCCCGTTCCGCCGGCAGGCCCATCGCATGGCGGGCACGCAAGCCGACCTGCACGCGGTTCCACAGGTTGATCGCGCCGATGGCCAGTGTCAGCCAGGCGCGCTCGTCCGGGGAAAAGGCCGCCTCGACCGCCTGCCAATCCGCGTCCGGCGCCCCGGTCTGGGCGATCAGCGTCAGCGCCTCGGTCCAGGCCAGCGCGGCGCGCTCGCGGTCGGAAAACAGCGGGCTGTCGCGCCAGCCGGCGACCATGTGCAGGCGCAGATGGGTCTCGCCGTCCTGCAACGCCTCGGCCGTGTGCATCTGGATGCAGAAGGCGCAGCCATTGATCTGCGAGGCGCGCAGCTTGACCAGATGCAGCAGTTTCGGCTCCAGCGGTCCGGCCTGCAGCGCGGCCTCGAAGCCTGTCAGCGCGCGATAGCCGGTCCTGGTGCGGTCGAAATGATCGGTCATGCGGGGTGTCATCGGGTTGCTCCGTTCTGTTGCACCGACTTGACGAGGCAGCGCCCGGAAATGTGACATCCCTCCGCAAGAAAATCCACGGCCGCCGCCGGTCCACCCGGTCAGGCCACGCGCTTGCCCTGCACCCAGGCGCCGCGCAGCGCCCCCGCCTCGCCGATGCGGGCGACGCGGATCACGTCGGCGCGCGCCCCGGCCGCAAGCCGGCCGCGATCCCCGAGCCCCGTCGCCTCGGCCGGGGCCTGGGTCACGGTGGCGATGCCGCGCGCCATGTCGCCCCACAGATCGCCCAGAAGCAGCGCCGCCGACAGCAGCGACGAGGGCACGTAATCCGAGGACAGGATGTCCAGAAGCCCCGCCTCGGCCAGATCCGCCGCCGCGACATTGCCGGAATGGCTGCCGCCGCGGATCAGGTTCGGCGCCCCCATCATCACCCGGATGCCGTGGTCGCGGCAGGCGCGCGCCGCCTCGGCCGTGGTCGGGAATTCGGCGAAATGCGCGCCGTGCCCGGCCGAAACCGCGACCTGCGCCGCCGTGGTGTCGTCATGGCTGGCCAGCACCGCGCCATAGCGCCGCGCCTCGGCCACCGCGGTGGCTTCGTGCAGCGCGCCCAGCCTTTCGCGCAGGGCGCGCTGGCTGGCGACGTGATCGGCGAAGCCTTCATCCGACAGGCCGTGCTTGCCGCAGACATAGTCCTTGAGCTTCGAGAGGTCGCGGAACTGCCGCTCTCCGGGCGTGTGGTCCATCAGGCTGACGATGCCGATGCGGTCCCGGGGGCCGAATTTCGCCATCTCGGCCACCAGGGTTTCGGAACAGACCTCGGCCCGCAGGTGCAGGAAATGGCTGATCTTCAACGCGCCCCTGTCCCGCAGATCCAGGATCTCGTCGGCCAGCGCCCGGGCATATTCGCCATAGTTCGCCTTGCCGTCCGACACGACCGAGCCGACGCGCAGCGCGTCGAAGACCGTGGTGATGCCCACGCTGGCCAGTTCGCCGTCATGGGCCAGGATCGCCGCCTGATGCGGCCAATGCACCCGGGGGCGGGGCTGGATGTGCCGCTCCAGATTGTCGGTATGCAGTTCGATCAGGCCCGGCAGCACCAGATCGCCCTCGCAATCCAGCGCGCCCGTCGGCACCATCCGGCCCGGATCGATGGCGGCGATGCGGCCATCGGCCATGCGCAGCGCGCCGGGGATCACCTCGTCGGGCAGGATAAGCGTGGCATTGGCAAGGATCGTCTCGGTCATTTCGTGCTGTCCTGTCTTGCGTCTGGCTCCATGGGCGGGCTGAATGCCAGCGCCGTGTCACAAGCCTGTGACACGCCAGCGATAAGAGCCTGCGCATGGAAATCATGAAGCGTTACGCCGTCTATTACGCCCCGCCCGAGGGGGAATTCGCCCGCTGCGCCGATGCATGGCTGGGCTGGGATGCCACCACGGGCCAGCCGCTGACCCCGCCGGAACTGGGCCTGCCGGCCGAGGAGATCACCCGCGACCCGCGCCGATACGGCTTTCACGGCACGCTGAAGCCGCCCTTCCGGCTGGCCGAGGACCGGGATGCCGAAGCATTGCACCGGGCGGTCGAGGCTCTCGCGGCGCGGCTTTCGCCGGTCGTCCTGCCCGGGCTGCGGCTGGCGAGCCTGGGCGGCTTTCTGGCCTTGGTGCCCGAAGGCGACACGGCGCCGCTGCAAACCCTGGCCGCGACGGTGGTGGCGGCGCTGGACGGCTTTCGCGCGCCCCTGACCGAGGCCGAGATCGCCCGCCGCCGCCCCGAGCAGCTGACGCCGCGGCAGCGCGAGCTGCTGGAGCTCTGGGGCTATCCCTATGTGATGGAGGAATTCCGCTTCCACCTGACCCTGACCGACCGGCTGGAGGAACCGCTGGCCGCCGAGGCGACGCGGATCCTGGAGGCGCATTTCGCCCCGGTCCTGCCCCGGCCCTTCAAGGTCTCGGACCTGTGCCTGTTCGGCGAGGCGGGGGACGGGCGTTTTCACCTGCTGCATCGCTATACCCTTTCCGGCTGAAGCGCGGCGAGGAAGCGCGCAAGCCCCTGATCGGGCGTGCCGTCGTTCATCACCACGCGCGGCGCGAGACCGGGCGGCAGCGGAAAGCCCGCCCGAGCCAGCCGCGCCGCCTGATCGGCGCCGCTTTCGCGCCCCCGCCCGGCCAGCCGCCGCGCCAGCACCTCGGGCGGCGCCGTCACCAGCAGCACCGTCAGGTCCGGGAACCGCGCCTGCGCCTCGGCCAGCACGGCGCGGCTGGCATTGATGAGCAGCGTGCCTTCGCCCGCCAGCGCGTCGGCCGGGATGCCATAGCCCAGCCCATGCGCGCGCCAATGCAGGGCGAAGGCGCCGGCCCGCTCGCGCGCGGCGAATTCGGCCTCGGTGACGGGCTCGAAATCCTCGCCGCCGGCCTCGGCCGGACGGGTGACGACGCGGCGGGCGGCGCGGATGTCGGGCCGCGCGGCGCAGGCCAGCGCCATCAGCGTGTCCTTGCCCGCGCCCGAGGGGCCGACCACGGCGACCAGCCGCCGGCTCATGCCGCCAGCCCCGGCGTAAAGCCGGTCACGTCGACCAGCCGGTCGCAGACCCGGTCCCGCGCCCCCTCGTCGTGGAAGATGCCGAGGATCGCGGCGCCGCGGGCCTTGGCCTCCTCGATCAGGCGCAGCACCACCTCGCGGTTCTGCGCGTCGAGGCTGGCGGTCGGCTCGTCCAGCAGCAGCGCCGGATAGTCATGGGCGAAGCCGCGGGCGATGTTGACCCGCTGCTGCTCGCCGCCCGAGAAGGTGGTGGGCGACAGCCGCCAGAGCCGTTCCGGGATGTTCAGCCGCGCCAGCAGTTCGGCGGCGCGGGCGCGGGCCTCGGGGGCAGGGGTGCCCAGCCGCAGCAGCGGCTCGGCCACCACCTCCAGCGTCGGCACGCGCGGCACCACGCGCAGGAACTGGCTGACATGGCCCAGCACCGCGCGGCGCAAGGCCAGGATCTGCCGCGGCTCGGCCGTGACCACATCGACCTCGCCGATGCGGATCGAGCCGGCCTCGGCCAGGTAATTGCCATAGACCATGCGCATCAGCGTCGATTTGCCGGCGCCGGACCGGCCGACCAGCCCGACGCATTCGCCGCCGGCCACGCGCAGATGCGCCCCCGCCATCACCGGGATCGCCACGCCGCCCTGATTGTGCAGGGTAAAGCTTTTCGAAAGGTTCCGGATCTCGATCATGGGCTACACCTGAAGGACAGAGGACACGAGAAGCTGGGTATAGGCATGCTGCGGATCGTCCAGCACCTGATCGGTCAGCCCGCATTCCACCACCCGGCCCGATTTCATCACCATCAGCCGGTCGGCGAGCAGCCGCACCACGGCAAGGTCATGGGTCACGATCACCACAGACAGGCCAAGGTCACGCACCAGCCCGCGCAGCAGGTCCAGAAGCCGCGCCTGCACGCTGACGTCGAGCCCGCCGGTCGGTTCGTCCATGAACACCAGCCGCGGCCCCGTCACCAGGTTGCGCGCGATCTGCAGCCGCTGCTGCATGCCGCCCGAAAAGACCGAGGGGCGGTCGTCGATCCGGTCCGCCGCGATCTCGACCCGGCCCAGCCAGTCGGTGGCGGTCTCGCGGATGGCGGCATAGTTGCGTGCGCCCACCGCCATCAGCCGCTCGCCGACATTGCCGCCGGCCGAGACGCCCATGCGCAGCCCGTCGCGCGGGTTCTGGTGGACATAGGCCCAGTCGCCGCGCAGCAGCCGGCGCCGCTCGGCCTCGGAAAAGGCCAGCACGTCGGCGCCGTCGAACAGGATCCGTCCCTCGTCCGGGCGCTGGTGGCCGGCAAGGCAGGACAGCAGCGTCGATTTCCCTGAACCGCTTTCGCCGACGATGCCCAGCACCTCGCCGGGATAAAGGTCGAAGCCGACGCCCATGCAGCCGATCCGGGCGCCGTAGCGTTTCGTCAGGCCCTGCACCGACAGCAGCGGTGCGGCGGTGATGGCGTTCTGCATCAGGGTCATGGCGTGGCTCCTTGCGGCGACAGGCGGCCGCGATGCCCCTGCGCCTGGCGCGAGGCACAGAAATCGGTGTCGGAACAGACAAACATGCGCGTGCCCCGGTCGTCGGTGATCACCTCGTCCAGATAGCTGCCGGCCGAGCCGCAGAGGTCGCATGCGTGATCGGCCTTCGAGGCGATGAAGGGATGGTCCTCGAAATCCAGACTCACGACGTCGGAATACGGCGGTACGGCATAGATGCGCGCCTCGCGCCCGGCGCCGAAAAGCTGGATCGCCGGGTTGCCGGCCAGCTTCGGATTGTCGAATTTCGGGATCGGCGAGGGGTCCATGACATAGCGCCCCTCGACCCTGACCGGATAGGCATAGGCGGTCGCGATCTCGCCATGCCGGGCGATGTCCTCGTAAAGCTTGACATGCATCAGCCCGTATTCCTCAAGCTCGTGCATCTTGCGGGTCTCGGTCTCGCGCGGCTCCAGAAAGCGCAGGGGCTCGGGGATCGGCACCTGATAGACCAGTATCTGGCCTTCGCTCAGCGGTTGCTCGGGGATGCGGTGGCGGGTCTGGATCACCGTGGCCTCCGCAGTGCGCTCGGTGGTCTCGACCCCCGCCGTGCGCTGGAAGAAGCGGCGGATGGACACGGCATTGGTGGTGTCGTCCGCGCCCTGGTCGATGACCTTTAGCCGGTCGTCCGGGGTCAGGCAGGCCGCCGTCACCTGAACGCCGCCGGTGCCCCAGCCATAGGGCATGGGCATCTCGCGGCTGGCGAAGGGCACCTGATAGCCGGGGATTGCCAGCGCCTTCAGCAGCGCGCGGCGGATCATCCGCTTGGTCTGTTCGTCCAGATAGGCGAAATTATAGGCTTGGTCGGTCATTCCGCCGCCTCCTGCATCTGCACGGCCTCGCGCCGCATGCGCCGGACCAGTTCCAGTTCCGCCTGAAAATCGACGTAATGCGGCAGCTTGATATGTTCGAGGAAACCCGTCGATTGGATGTTGTCGCAATGGCTTAGCACGAACTCCTCATCCTGTGCGGGGGCGCCGATGAAATCCTCGCCCAGCTCTTGCCAGCGCAGGGCGCGGTCGACCAGCGACATGGAAATCGCCTTGCGCTCGGACTGGCCCATGACCAGGCCATAGCCGCGGGTGAATTGCGGCGGCTCGGTCTTCGAGCCCTTGAACTGGTTCACCGTGTCGCATTCGGTCAGCTCGACCTCGCCGATCTCGACGGCGAAGCCCAGCTCGGGCAGTTCCACCTCGACCGCGACGCGGCCGATGCGCAATTCGCCCACGAAGGCATGGGTGCGGCCATAGCCGCGCTGCGTGGAATAGGCCAGCGACAGGGTGAAGCCCTCGTCCGCCCGCGCCAGCGCCTGCAGGCGCAGCGCGCGCGAGGCCGGCAGTTCCAGCGGCTGGCGCGTCAGGTCGGGGGCGGGCGTGTCCTCGGCCGGCTGCTGCTCGATCAGCCCGTCGCGGTCCAGCAGGCCGGTGACATGCGGCACCGGCTCGTCCGAGGCAGGCGCCATGGGGGCGGGCGGCGGCGTGCCTTCGGCGGCCAGCGCGAAGTCCAGCAGGCGGTGGGTATAATCGAAGGTCGGGCCCAGCACCTGCCCGCCCGGCAGATCCTTGAAGGTGGCCGAGACGCGGCGATCGACCGCCATCGCCGCCGTATCGACCGGGCGCGAGACGCCGAAGCGCGGCAATGTGGTGCGATAGGCGCGGATCAGGAACACCGCCTCGATCAGGTCGCCGCGCGCCTGCTTGATCGCCAGCGCGGCAAGGTCGGGATCATAGAGCGAGCCCTCGGCCATCACCCGGTTCACCGCCAGCGCCATCTGCTCGCGGATCTGGGCCACGGTCAGCTCGGGGACCGCGGGATCGCCGCGGCGTTCCTCGGCCAGCCAGGCATGGGCGGCGTCGATGGCGCGCTCGCCCCCTTTGACGGCGACATACATCAGGCGTCCTCCACATGGGTGCTGCGGGGCAGGGCGGCCAGCCGGTCGCCGCAGGTCAGGATGCAATCGAAGCCCAGCGGGAACAGCGCCCGGTTGGCGCGAAAGGCGGCGGTCTCGGGCAGCGAAAGCCGCACCTCGGCCTCGATGCCGGGGCCGGTCAGGCGGGCGCCCTCGGGCTCCAGCCGGTCCAGCTCGACGATCAGCGTGACCGAGCGGTCGGGATAGGGCGGCTCGCCGATGCGGAAACGGCTGACGGGTTGCAGCGCATCCCAGCGGCCAAGCGCGAATTGCGCCTGTTCGGCCGCAACCAGCGGCGCGCCGGTGTGAAAGCCGATCCAGCCGCGCAGCGCCTCGCAATCCGCGGCGCCGGCCAGATGCAGCGGCGTGGTGGCGTCGGTCAGCGTCAGCAGCGCCACCCCCGCCGCGACCGAGATCGGGGCAGGCGGCTGCGCGCCAGCGACGGCGAAGATGCGGCCGGGCCGGGCCATGGCCTCCAGCAGCGCGCGAAAGGCATGGGCGGATTGGGTGGAAGGGTCGGCGAAACCCCCGGTCAGGATGGCGTTCATGCGTCCTCTCCGCGCAGCATGGTGAAGAATTCGACCCGGGTCGCGGCGGCCTTGGCGGCACGGCTGGCGCGCGCTTCGGCGGCCTCGGCCCGAAGGGGGGTCAGCACCTTCGCCTCGATCCGCGGCGCGGCCTCGGTCTGCATCAGCGCATCGGCGATGGCGGCGCGGGCGGCATGGGCCTTGTCGCGGCCCTGCACGCAGGCATGGCCCACCGCACCGCCCGGCAGCCGGACCGAGCAGCGGGTCACGGTCATCTCGCCCAGGTTGAAGGGCGCGCCTGTGCCGCCGATACGGCCCTGCACCATCACGGTGCCGATCTCGGGCGCGCGCAGCAGCTCATGCGCGGGCAGGTCGGGCAGCAGCGCCGCCAGCCGCCCTGGCGGCGCCTTGGCCAGCGCCGAGATCCAGTCGCGGCGCGCAGCGGTTTCGGAAGGGGAAGAGTGGGACATTCCGGGCCTCGACAAGCTTGCGGGTTTGTCTAGATTCCTATACAACTAGACAAGTGATAGCCTGCCCGCCGATTCGGCTCAAGGGCAGTCTTGTGAATTTTCGGTGACAGGGGGGTGCATGGCGCGCAGCGCGATCTGGAAATCCATCGCCGACACGCTGGCGGCCGAGATCGCCGGCGGGCATTACCACCCCGGCGACAAGCTGCCCTCCGAGGCGGTGCTGGCGGCGCGTTTCGGGGTGAACCGCCATACCGTGCGCCACGCGCTGGCCGCGCTGGCCGAGGCGGGGACGCTGCGCTCGCGCCGCGGTGCGGGGGTCTTTGTCGCGGCGCGGCCGACCGATTATCCGCTGGGCCGCCGGGTGCGGTTTCATCGCAACATCGTCGCCTCGGGCCGCACGCCCTCGCGCCGGCTGACGCTGACCGAGACGCGCGCCGCCAATGCCGAGGAGGCCGAGGCGCTGCGCCTTGCCGCCGGCAGCCCGGTGCATGTGGTCGAGGGCGTGTCGCTGGTCGATGGCCAGCCTGTGGCGGTGTTCCGCTCGGTCTTCGATGCCGGGCGCTTTCCCGACCTGTTGCGGCATGTGGTCGAGATCCCCTCGGTCACCGCGGCGCTGGCGGAATGCGGGCTGAAGGACTATACCCGCGCCTCGACCCGGCTGACGGCCGAGCTGGCGCCGGCGGTGATGGCGCTGACGCTGGAACTGCCCGAGGGGGCGCCGGTGCTGCGCTCGGTCTCGGTGAACGTGGACGGTGCGGGCGTGCCGGTCGAATACGGCACCACCTGGTTCGCCGGCGACCGCGTCACGCTGACCCTGCGCCCCGAGGACGTTTAGGCCCGGACATCGGGAACCGCGCCGTGTCCGCGGTGCGAAGGCGGAGGCGGTGAGGCGGTGCACGGCCCGGGGGCGAGAGCAGGGCCACGGACAAAAGAGCCGCGCCGCCGGACCTGCGGCTCCAGCTCCAGCTGGTCCGGCCGCGGCAAGGCGCCGAATGCCACCGGCATGACGCGAGGCGGCCGCGCGTCGCACCGCCGGCCGTCCGTGTCGCAAATTGCGAAGTGCGTCGGGCTCGATTCGTGCTGAATCACAGAAAGAAGGGCGGTGGGCCGGGTGGATCCGCCACGCTTTCATGAAAAACGACCCCGGGTTCGCACCCGTCGAACCCTTTTACAGGAGCCAAGTCATGTTGCGCGAATCGGATGTTCTGTCGATGCTTCTGCGCCGCAAGCCAGCCCATTCCCTTGCGCAGGAGCTGTATTGCGATCCCGGCGTCTTCCAGGTCGATCTGGAAAACATCTGGTATCGCGAATGGCTTTTCGCCATCCCGTCCTGCGAGATCCCGAAAGCCGGCGACTATGTCGTCCATGAGGTGGGCGTCTATTCGGTGGTGATCGTGCGCGGCACCGATGGCCAGATCCGCGCCTTCCACAATGCCTGCCGTCACCGCGGCTCGGTCCTGTGCAAGAGCAAGAAGGGCCGCAACCCGAAGATCGTCTGCCCCTATCATCAATGGACCTACGACCTGGACGGCCGGCTGATCTGGGCGCGCGACATGGGCCCCGAATTCGATCCGTCGCGGCATGGCCTCAAGCAGGTGCATTGCCGCAACCTGTCGGGGATGGTCTATATCTGCGTCGCCGACGTGGCCCCGGATATCGAGGAACTGGCGGCCGAGACGGCGCGCTACCTGGCGCCGCACGACCTGGAGAACTCCAGGATCGCCTATGAGAGCACCATCATCGAGAAGGGCAACTGGAAGCTGGTCTGGGAAAACAACCGCGAATGCTATCACTGCGCGGGCAACCATCCCTCGCTGTGCCGCACCTTCCCCGAGGACCCGCGCGCCATCGGCAACAACGACGACGGGGTCCTGGCCTCGGATCTCGACAAGCATGTCGCGCGCTGCGAAGCCATCGGCGCGCCCTCGGCCTTCAGGATCGCGGAACTGGGCGAATGGCGCTTCGTGCGCACCCCGCTGCTTGAGGGCGCCGAAAGCTACACCATGGACGGCAAGGTCGCCTCGACCAGGCCGAACTCGGGGATTCCGTTCCGGGATGCGGGCGCGCTGCTGAAATTCCGCTATCCGGGCACCTGGAACCATTTCCTGTCCGATCACAGCATCCTGTTCCGGGTGACGCCGATCAGCCCGACCGAAACCGAGGTCTGCACCAAGTGGCTGGTCCACAAGGATGCGGTCGAGGGCCAGGACTACGACCTGAAGCGGCTGACCGAAGTCTGGATCGCCACCAATGACGAGGATCGCGAGGTCGTCGAGAACAACCAGCGCGGCATCCTGACCCCGGCCTATGAGCCCGGCCCCTATTCGGAAATCCACGAGGGCGGGCTGATCCAGTTCACCGACTGGTATGCCAGCACGCTGGTTCGCGCGATCACCGGCCCCAAGACGATGGCGGCGGAGTAAGGAATGACGGTTCACAGCAACCTGGTCGTTTCCGACAGCAATGACATCTGGCGCGACACCGAGGAGCTGGTTTGCTGCTCGGTGGTGCCCGAGGCGCCCGATGTCGCGACCATCAGCTTCGTTTCCCCCAGCGGCGCGCTGTTCAAGTTCGAGCCGGGCCAGTTCCTGACCCTGGAACTGCCCGTGCCCGGCGAGACGGTCTGGCGGACCTACACCATCTCCTCCTCGCCCTCGCGGCCCTTGTCGATCTCGGTGACGGTCAAGGCGCAGGCGGGCAGCATCGGCACGCGCTGGATGCTGGACCACCTGCGCCCGGGGATGCGGATCAAGGCGACGGGTCCGCTGGGCGTCTTCACCATGCCGAGGAACGAAAAGAAGAAATATCTCTTCATCTCGGCGGGTTCGGGGATCACGCCCTCGCTGGCGATGACCACCTATCTGTTCGACCGGGCGACCGATATCGACGTGACCCTGGTGAACTGCGCCCGGCGGCCCTCCGAAATCATCGCGCGCAAGCAATTCGAGCACATGGCCGCGCGGGTGCCGTCGATCAAGCTCTATTTCATCGTCGAGGAGGACGATCCCTATCAGGTCTGGACCGGCTTCCGCGGCCGGCTGAACCAGATCATGCTGGGCCTGATCGCCGGCGACTACATGGAGCGCGAGGTTTACTGCTGCGGGCCCGAGCCCTTCATGGATGCCGTGCGCGAAATGCTCATCGCGCTTGGCTACGACATGGAGCACTATCACCAGGAAAGCTTCGCCAAGCCCATCGAGACCGTCGAGGATATCGAAGAGCATGACGACGTGGTCCCGGACGACCACGCCGCGGCCAAGATCACCTTCGCGGCCTCCAGCGTGGACGCCCTGTGCACCGAAACCGACACCGTTCTGGCCGTGGCCAAGCGGTCGGGCCTGAACATCCCCTCGGGCTGCACCTTCGGCGTTTGCGGCACCTGCAAGATCCGCAAGCTCTCGGGTCAGGTGCATATGGTGCATAGCGGCGGCATCTCGGACGACGATATCGAGGAAGGCTATATCCTGGCCTGCTGCTCGAAGCCGATCGGCCATGTCGAGGTCGAGGTCTGACGTCGGTTTCGGCGGACCAATCCCGGCGGGACCGGAAGCCGGTCCCGCATCCAGGACCGCGCCCCGGTTTTCGCAGGCTTCGGCCTGCCGGCTGCCGGTTCCTGATCGATGGCAGACTCCGGCATCGCCTTAACGGCAGCGGCGGCAGCCCGGAACGCCCTTCAGCGCATGTCGGTATTCGCGCCGATCTGCTGGACCGCCTGCGGCAGCAGCCGGGTCGGTCGACCCTTGGTGCCGAAAAGGCCGTCGTCCCATTGCCGCATGACCGCAGGGGGAAACATCTGCATCGGCGCCCCGCCCCCGAATGTCATGTGGCTTCATCCCCGTTCAGGACGGCAGGGACGCGACCAAGCGGGATCCGCATGCCGGAAGGGGTGACGAAGCTTTCGATCTCGGCCCGGGACAGCTCCCAATGCGCAACGGCAAGCTCTGCGGCGGCATCGGCATCGCCACGCTCGATGAGTGCGATGAATTGGTCATGCTGGTCGGCGGCGACCCGGCGCTGCTCGGCCAGAGCTTCGGCGCGCGGACTGTAGAAGGTCATCGCGATGCGCGTGTGATCGATCAGCAGCCGCCGCAGGCTGGGCATGAGATATTCATTGTCGGCCATCTCGCCGATGATCGCATGAAACCGCTGGTTCATCAGCGCGCGCCCGGCCACATCGCGATTGCGAATCGCCGCGCGGAACAGAAGCTGCGTATCCTTCAGCCGCATGATCTGGGCAGGCCTGGCATGTTCCGCGGCAAGCCGGCTCACCGCCGCGTAGATCATCGGCGCTGCCACGAAGAAATTCCGCAGCGTCTTGTGAGACATGGGGGCCACCTGCGCCCCGCGATTCTTGTGCAGGACCACATATTCCTCTCCTGCCAGCTGGTTCAGGACCTCCCTCAGGGGCGGGCGAGAAATCTCGTATCTTTCAGAGAGCTGGACCTCATCCAGATAGGCACCGGGCTCCAACTCCTGGGTCAGGATGCGCCGGCGCAGATCCTCCAGGCATTTCACCTTCTTGCTGGTCTGTCCTTCGCTCACTGCGTGCCTCCCACCCTGAGCACGACCCGTATTCAGGGCAAGCCAAGGCCTCTCAAGCACTGTAGCGAGAAGAAAGACATGTTGTCTACAATGGAAATCTGTGCTTTTTCCTCTTGGCGGAGGATCACATGAGACCGCCGGCGCTGGATCGAAGGCCGGAATATAAACGAGGTCTCGCAGCAGGAATTGCGCCGGCAGGGCCGCGGGCCCTTTCTTGGAGATGCGCATAGAAGATGTCAAAACCGCAACATTTTGTCTTCGCGCTTGTCGAGGACTATACGCATCTTGCCTTTGCATGCGCCGTCGATCCCCTCCGGATCGCCAATCTGATCAGCGGCAAGGAACTGTATCGCTGGTCCTATGCTTCCCTGGACGGGGAAACCGCCATCAGCTCGGACGGCACCGCAATTGTCGTTCAGCACAAGTTCGAAAGCATTCCCCCGTGCGACCGGGTATTCGTCCTTTCGGGCATCAACATGCGGCACAAGGATTTCCGCAACCTGATCGCCAGCCTTCGCACCCTGGATCGAGGCGGAAGAACGAAAATCGGAGCCCTGTGTTCCGGTGCCTATGTTCTGGCAAAAGCCGGATTCCTGAACGGCAAGCAGGCCGCCATTCATTGGGAATACCACGACAGTTTCATGGAGGAGTTTCCGGAAGTCAACCTGGTGCGGAACGTCTTCGTCGCCGACGAGAAATATATCACCGCGTCCGGCGGAACGGCCACCGCGGACCTGATGTTGAACCTGATAGAACAGGAACATGGCTACGACCTTTCCGTCGCGGTTTCCGACCAGATGGTCTATAATGCGGTTCGCGGCTCATCTTCCGCCCAGAAGGTCTCGTTGCAATCCCGAAGCGGAATGCGAAATTCTCATCTTGTTCGCGCTATCGAGATCATGCGCGAACGTCTGGACGATCCGATCCCTCCATCGGCGATCGCTCGCAAGATCGGAATTTCGACGCGGCAGCTGGAACGGCTGTTCGGAAAATATCTGAATACGGCGCCAAAGAAATATTTCATGGAAATGCGCCTGGAGAAGGCCAGGCATCTCCTTCTCCAGACCGAAATGTCGGTCACCGATATCGCCTTGTCGTGCGGCTTCGACAACCCTGGCAACTTCTCACGCGTCTACCGGACCGCTTTCGGAGTAACGCCCATGATGCAACGAGGGAAGCTGGGGTAGGGGGCCGAGCACTGGACCCTTACACAGCCGCCAGCCGCAAGTTTGCGGCCAGCCCGGAAGATGTCGCTGTTCACATGAAGAACGTCGCTTTTTGCGATGTCGAGGTAGAGTGATCGCTCTACCTTCGCTTCATGAGGAGCACGAAACTGAGAATCGCGAGGAATCTTGATCGGCAATTCGCCGAAATGGGTTTCGCAACCCAGGGGGTGGAGGCATTGCGCGAGGGCGCGGATGTGTCGCTCAGAACGCTTTACAAGTATTTTCCCAGCCGTGAGGAAATGGTCGTGGGGGCTCTGGAATATCGCGATGCCGCTTATTTCGACTGGATTTCCGGGGGGCCGGCGGATGGCATCGATCACGTGCTTTATCCCCTGAAGCGATTGGGCGACTGGCTTGAGGAGGTTGCGAATACCGGCTGTCTGTTCATGAATGCGCTGGCCGCCTATCCGGAAAGCCCTGCGATTCGCGAGACGGTCCTTTCCCATAAATCCCGCTTGGAGAATGCATTCCGCGAGCGACTGCACCATGTCGCACCGGATCGAGATACCGGGGAACTGGCCCAATCGCTGTTCCTGCTGCACGAAGGACTGACCGAGACCGCTCGATTGCGCGGCCCCGCCAGGGCCACCGCGACCGCCATTCGCGCCGCGCGCGCGCTGTTGGCTTCGGAAGGTCTCCTCCCGGCAAAAGACGACCCTGCCCTTGAAGGATGAGGCAAAACAAGAAATGCGCCTGCGTGAGATCCATATCTACAAGCATGATCTGCCGGTCAGGAACGGCCCCTATACGATGGCGAACGCCAAGGTCTGGTCGCTGGACACGACCCTGGTCCGCCTGGTGGCCGAGGACGGAACCGAAGGCTGGGGCGAGACCTGCCCGGTCGGTCCGACCTATGCCGAGGCCCATGCTCAGGGTGCCCGCGCCGCGCTGACGGCGATGGCGCCGGGCCTGATCGGGGCGGACCTCTGGCCGCTTGCGCTGCAGCGCAAGATGAACAGCCTTCTGAACGGGCACAACTACGCGAAGGCCGCAATCGACATCGCGGCCCATGACCTGATCGGCAGGAAGCTCGGCATCAGCGTCGCCGACCTGCTGGGCGGCGCGGTCACGGATCGGGTGCCCAGCTATTACTCGACCATCGTCGGCGACCCGGACGAGACCGCCCGCATCGCCGCCGAGGTGCGCGACGAGGGCTATCCCCGCATCCAGGTCAAGGTCGGCGGGCGCCCGGTCGAAATCGACATCGAGGCCATCCGCAAGGTCTGGGAGGTCATCCGGGGCAGCGGCATGCGCATGGCGGTCGATGCCAATCGCGGCTGGACCACCCGCGACGCGCTGCGCGTCAGCCGCGAATGTCCCGAGATTCCCTTCATCATGGAACAGCCCTGCAACACGATCGAGGATCTGCGCAAGATCCGGCCGCAGGTGGCGCATGGCATCTACATGGACGAAAACAGCCTCGACCTGAACACGGTCATCACCGCGGCAGGCACGGGGCTGGTCGACGGCTTCGGCATGAAGGTCACGCGCATCGGCGGGCTGCATAACATGCGCGCCTTCCGCGATATCTGCGAGGCTCGCAACCTGCCGCATACCTGCGACGACGCCTGGGGAGGCGATGTGATCGCGGCCGCCTGCGCCCAGGTCGCCGCCACCATGCGCCCCGATCTTTGCGAGGGCGCCTGGGTCGCCGCCTCCTATATCGACGGCAATTTCGATCCCCAGAACGGCATTCGCATCGAGGACGGCCATATCAACCGGCCGACCGGGCCGGGTCTGGGCGTTACGCCCGATGCGGCGCTTCTGGGCGCACCTATCGCCAGTTTCTGAAGCACGAGGAACGAGATGAGCTTCTCAGGAAAAACCGCCCTGGTGACCGGGGCGGCTGGCGGGATCGGCGCCGCGATCGTGGCCGGCCTGCGCGCGCAGGGCGCCCGGGTTGCGGTCGCCGACCGTGACGTCTCGGGGATCGAGGCAGAGCTACGGCTGCCCGGCGACCTGCTGGACGAGGATTATGTCGACGGGCTGGCGCAGGCGGCCCATGACGCCCTTGGCCGGCTGGACATCGTCGTGAACAACGCGGGCGTGATTACCCGCGGTCCGGTGACCGAAACCACGGATGCGGACTGGGTCCTGTCCATGGGCGTCAATGTCGAGGCGCCCTTCCGCATCTGCCGCGCCGCGATCCCGCTGATGGCCGGGCAGGGCGGTGGCGTCATCATCAACACCTCGTCCTGCTGGGGCGGCAAGGCGCCGGGACCGAACCATGCGCTTTACTGCATGACCAAGGCGGCCATCGCATCGCTGACGCAATGCATGGGCATGGACCATGCCCATCAGGGCATCCGCATCAACGCCGTCTGCCCCAACGAGGTGAACACGCCGATGCTGCGCAGCGGCTTCGCCAGGCGCGGTTTCGATCCCGACCGGGCGGTTGCCGAACTGGGCAAGACCGTCCCCCTTGGCCGCATCGCCGAGCCCGAGGATATCGCGGATGTGGTGCTGTTCCTGGCCTCGGATGCGGCGCGCTACATCTGCGGCGCCCTGATCGAAATCAACGGCGGGAAACCGGTGGCATGATGCGGTTCAAGGACAAGGTGGCGCTGGTCACCGGCGGACGGTCGGGCATCGGCCAGGCCATCGCCCGCCGGCTGAGGGACGAGGGCGCCCGCGTCTTTACCGCGCAGCGCGGGCAGGACGCGGAATTCGAAAGCCTTCCGGCCGATTTCACCGATCCGGCAAGCCCGGCGCAGGTTCTGGCCGAGCTGATCGCGCGCGCCGCTCGGCTGGACGTCCTGGTCAACAATGCCGGGATGATGCAGGAATCCTCGATCGAGGCGATGAGCCTCGGCGACTGGCAGCGCAATCTGATGGTCAACCTGACCGCGCCGTTCCTGATGATCCAGGCCGCGCTGCCGCATCTGCGCCGGACGCGGGGCAGCATCGTGAATGTCGGCTCGGTCGAGGGGCTGGGATCGAACCCGTCGCATGCCGCCTATTGCGCCTCGAAGGCGGGGCTGCACGGGCTGACGCGGGCGGTGGCAGTGGATCACGGGGCCGAGGGCATCCGCTGCAATGCCGTGGCGCCCGGCTGGATCGACACGGAGCTGAACGTGGATTTCATCGAGAGCAGGCCCGATCCGGCAGCTTTCCGTCGCGACATCGGCCGAATTCATCCGGTGGCGCGCACCGGAAAGCCGGAAGAGGTCGCCGCGCTGGTCGCCTTCCTGGCCGCGGAAGAGGCAGGTTTCTGCACCGGCCAGGTCTACACCGTCGATGGCGGCCGGATGGCGAAACTGAGCCTTCCGTAGTTCTGGTCCTGACCCGATTGCCGGCAATCCCCTTGCGCGCCGGGCCGCCTTGGCGCGTGTCTTGGCACATGCGTGAAGAGGATCAGATCAGGATAATCCGACTTATGTAATCTAATCTTCATCCATCGCGCCACCTGTCGCGGATCGTTTGCACTGGATGCCGCGTCTGCTGCTGCGCCGCTTGCCCGCAGAAACGACCAGCGCGCGGATCTTGAGTGCTGACCCGTTCGCGCCTCGACTCGCCATGATGCAGCCACCCTTGCCGCCGCTTCGCCTGCCGAGCCGGTGCGAACAGTCAAAGCCGCTTGCCGATTAGAAATGCCCGCCTGCGCATGTGTCCATCCATGCGCTGCCGCATCGGGAATCATGCGAGCAGTCCGGCTGTGGAACGGCATGGCAGGAGTGGTTCAGGAGCGCCTCAATGTATACATCGCGGTGCTCCGCATGTTGATATGTATACATCATTATCGCTTTTAAGCAAAAATAATACGACTTTGGTGGCATATATGCCAAGAATATTTGCCGGCTGCAGTTATTGATGTATACAAACATGCAGGGAGAACGCGCAATGAACAGCAGAGAATCGCTCAGGACCGGCACCACGCAGACGGTGCGCGCCGCCATGACGCTGCGCGACATGATCATCGGCGGCCGGCTGGAGCCCGATCAGCGCTATACCGAGACCCAGCTGGCCGAGATGCTGTCGATGTCGCGCACGCCCATCCGCGCCGCGCTGCAGCGCCTGACCGACGAAGGCCTGCTCAGCCCGATCGCCGCGGGCGGCTACATGGTGCGCCAGTTCCTGCCCAGCGAGATCTCGGAGGCGATCGAGCTGCGCGGCATGATCGAGGGCTTCTGCGTGCGGCTGCTGGCCGAGCGCGGCACCGCTGCCGACGCCATCGACCGCATCGCCGGCATCTCGGACCGCATCGCCGCCCTGCTGGCCAAGGAGGACTTCGCCCGCACCGACCTGCCGATCTATGAGCGGCTGAACGCCGAATTTCATCAGGGGCTGGTCAACGCCACTGAAAGCAGCCTGCTGATCCAGGAGGCGGCGCGCGCCAACGGCCGGCCCTTCGCCTCGGCCAGCGCGCTGGTCGGGATGTATGAAAGCGACCGCGCGGCAAGGCAGCATCTGCTGATCGGCCAGGACCACCACCGCATCGTGGTCGAGGCGATCCGCCAGCGCCAGGGCGCGCGCGCCGAGGCCATCATGCGCGAGCATGCCCGCCTGTCGCAGCACAACCTGTCCCGCGCCATGGCGACCAGCGGCACGCTGGACCAGATCCGGGGCGCCGCGCTGATCCGTCAGCCGGACGAGGCGACAGGCTGACCCGCCAAACGAGTCAACGGCAGCAGAGGAACTGCCGCAAGCCAGAAAGGGAGGAAAACCATATGCAAAGACGAAGCCTGCTGCTGGGCGCTGTCCTGGCGGCCTCGACCGCGCTTGCCGGTCTGCCGGCCATGGCCCAGGCCGAGCCGTTCAAGGTCGGGCTGATCCTGCCCATGACCGGGCCCTTCGCCTCGACCGGGCGGCAGATCGAGGCGGCGGCAAAGCTGTATATCGCCGAGCATGGCGACGAGGTCGCGGGCCGCAGGATCGAGCTGATCGTCAAGGACGATGCCTCGGTCGCGGACACCACCAAGCGGCTCGCGCAAGAGCTGATCGTGCGCGACAAGGTCGGCGCGCTGGCCGGGTTCGGCCTGACGCCGCTGGCCATGGCGACCGCGCCGCTGTCCACCCGCGCCAAGGTGCCGACCGTGGTGATGGCGGCGGCGACCTCGTCGATCACCGAAACCTCGCCCTATGTGGTGCGCACCAGCTACACCACGCCGCAAGTCACCTCGAAGATCGCGGAATGGGCCGCCACGGAGGGGATGAAACGCGTCGTCACCGTGGTCTCGGACTATGGCCCGGGCATCGATGCCGAAAAGACCTTCACCGAGGTCTTCACCGCCGCCGGCGGCACGGTCGAGAACCTGCGCGTGCCGCTGCAGAACCCGGATTTCTCGCCCTTCCTGCAGAAGGTCGCCGACAGCAAGCCCGACGCGATCTTCGCCTTCGCGCCTTCGGGCGTGGGCGCGCAGTTCATGAAGCAGTTCGTCGAGCGCGGGCTGGACAAGTCCGGCATCCGGCTGCTGGCCGATGGCGGCATCACCGACGACGACATCCTGGACGGGATGGGCGATCCGGCCCTGGTCGCGATAACCGGCTTTCACTATTCGGCCGCGCATGACAGCCCGGCGAACAGTGCCTTTGTCGAGGCGTTCCAGAAGGCCAATAACGGCATGCGGCCGAATTTCATGGCGGTCGGCGGCTATGACGGCATGCACGCGATCTATGCGGCGCTGGAAAAGACCGGCGGCGAGGGTTCCGGCGACGCCATGATCGAAGCGATGAAGGGCCTGTCCTGGGAAAGCCCGCGCGGCCCGGTCAGCATCGATCCCGAGACCCGCGACATCGTCCAGAACGTCTATCTGCGCCGCGTCGAGCGCCGGGACGGCCAGCTCTGGAACGTCGAGTTCGAGACCTTCGAGGCGGTGAAGGACCCGGCCAAAGCCGCGCCCTGACGCAGACCTCCCCTTTCGCGGACCCGTTTCCGCCGCGCCGGCCCTCGGCGCGGCCCGGGGATCCGCATGCCAAGGAAACGCGCCATGTCAACCATCCTGATAGACGGGATCGCCTACGGAATGCTGCTCTTCGTCATGGCCTCGGGACTGGCCGTCACGCTGGGGCTGATGAATTTCGTGAACCTTGCCCATGGCGCCTTCGCCATGATCGGCGGCTATGTCACCGCGCTTGCCATGAACCGGCTGGGCGTGCCGTTCCTGCTGACGCTGCCCCTGGCCTTCCTGGTGCCGGCGCTGATCGGGGCGGTGGCCGAGCGCACGCTCTATGCCCGGCTCTACCGGCGCAGCCATCTGGACCAGGTGCTGTTCTCGATCGCGCTGGTGTTCATGGCGATGACGGCGGCGGACTGGCTTCTGGGCTCCAGCCAGATGCTCATCACCCTGCCCGGATGGTTGCAGGGCCGGTTCGAGATCGCCGGCATCGGCGTCGGCCGCTACCGCGCCTTCCTGATCGTCCTCTGCGCCGTGCTGGTCGTGGCGCTGCAACTGGTGCTGGCCCGCACCCGCTTCGGCGCCAGGCTGCGCGCGGCGGTGGACGACCAGCGCGCCGCGCGCGGGCTTGGCATCAATGTCGGCGGCATCTTCGCCGCGACCTTCGCCGTGGGATCGGGCCTTGCCGGGCTTGGCGGCGCGCTGGGGATCGAGATCATGGGGCTGGACCCGACCTTCCCGCTGAAGATCATGGTCTATGTGCTGATCGTGGTCACCATCGGCGGCACCGCCAGCCTGACCGGCCCCTTCCTCGCCGCGCTGATCATCGGCACCGCCGATGTGGCCGGGAAATACTACATCCCCGAGCTCGGCGCCTTCCTGATCTACCTGCTGATGATCGTGCTTCTGATCCTGCGCCCGCAGGGCCTGATCGCCCCGGCCCGCTAAAGGACGACCCCGATGACCGACACCACCTTCGCCACCCCGCTCCGTGCCGAGCCGGCCGGAATCGAGCGGCGCGCCGCCCGCGACCTGCTGCGCCGCAGCCGCTGCAAGCCGGCCGAGATCCTGTTCTGGCTCGCCGCCGCCGCCAGCTTCTTCCTGCTGCCCGACCGCCACCTGCTTCTGTCCGAGATCGCCATCCTGGGGCTCTTCGCGCTCTCGCTGGACCTGATCATCGGCTATGCGGGCGTGGTCTCGCTGGGGCACGGCGCCTTCTTCGGGCTGGGCGCCTATGTCGCCGGGCTGACCTCGATCCACCTGACCGGAGAGCCGCTGGCCGGGCTTGCCCTGGCCGCGCTGGCCGCCGGGCTGCTGGGACTGCTGACCGGGCCCCTGCTGCTGCTGCGCGCCTCGGACCTGACGCGGCTGATGGTGACGCTGGGTATCGCCATGCTGCTGCTGGAGGCGGCGAACCGCGCCGCCTGGCTGACCGGCGGCGCCGACGGGCTGCAGGGGGTGATGATCGACCCGCTGCTCGGGTGTTTCGAATTCGACCTGTTCGGCACCACGGCCTATGCCTATTGCCTGATCGTTACCTTCGTGCTGTTCCTGATCGCCCGGCGCGTGGTGACCTCGCCCTATGGGCTGTCGCTGCGGGCGATCCGCGACAATGCGCTGCGCGCCCGCAGCATGGGCATCCCGGTCGGGCCGCGCCTCCTGGCGATCTATGCCTTCTCGGCGGTGATCGCCGGCATCGCCGGGGCGCTGCTGACGCAGACGACCATGTTCGTGTCGCTGGACGTGCTGGCCTTCCACCGCTCGGCCGACGTGTTGCTGGTGCTGGTGCTGGGCGGGGTCGGCTATCTTTACGGCGGGCTGATCGGCGCCATCGCCTTCAAGCTGCTGCAGGACGGGTTCTCGGCCCTCACCCCGCAATACTGGATGTTCTGGATGGGGCTGGTCCTGCTGGTCATCGTGCTGATCGGCCGCGACCGCATCGACGCCCTGCCCCGCGCCATCCTGCGCCGCATCCGCAAGGAGGGCCGGGTATGAGCGCCGCCTTGCAGACCATCGCGCTAGAGAAACGCTTCGGCGGGCTGACGGCCACCGACAAGGTCTCGCTGACGTTGCGGCACGGCGCGCGCCATGCGCTGATCGGGCCGAACGGCGCCGGCAAGACCACCTTCGTCAACCTGCTGACCGGGGTGCTGCCGGCGAATGGCGGGCAGATCCTGCTTGACGGGCAGGACGTCACCCGCAAGGGCCAGATCGAGCGGGCCCGGCTGGGCATGGGCCGCACCTTCCAGATCAACCAGCTTTTCGGCGCCATGACGCCGGTGGAATCCATCGGCCTCGCGGTGTCCGAGCGCATGGGTGGCGGCAGCGATTTCTGGCGGCGCGTCGGCACCCGCAGCGACATCCTGAACGAGATCGCCGAGCTGGTCGAACGCTTCCGCCTGACCGAGGTGATGGACCAGCCGACGCGGCTGCTGCCTTATGGCAAGCAGCGCCTGCTGGAGATCGCCCTGGCGCTGGCCTCGAACCCGCGCGTGCTGCTGCTGGACGAACCGGCGGCGGGTGTCCCCGAGGCCGAGCGCGCCGAGCTGCTGGAAACGCTGGGCGAATTGCCGCGCGACGTGTCGATCCTGCTGATCGAGCACGACATGGACCTGGTCTTTGCCTTCGCCGACCGGATCACCGTTCTGGTGAACGGCGCGCTGTTCGCCGAGGGCAGCGTGGCCGAGATCATGGCGGATCGCCGCGTCCAGGAGGTCTATCTGGGGAGCGAGGAGCATGCCTGACATCCTGACCATCGAGAAGCTGCGCGCCGGCCATGGCGAGGCCGTGGTGATCCCGGCGCTGGACCTGCGGCTGGCCGAGGGCGAGGCGCTGGCGGTGCTGGGCCGCAACGGCGTGGGCAAGACCACGCTTCTGGACAGCATCATCGGCGTCACCCGCCGCTTCGGCGGCCGGGTGGTCCTGGCCGGGCGCGACATCTCGGCGCTGTCGCCCGAGGCGCGCGCCCAGGCCGGCATCGGCTGGGTCCCGCAAGAGCGCAACATCTTCCGCTCGCTGACGGTCGAGGAGAACCTGACCGCCACGGCGCGGCCCGGCAAATGGGACCTCGCCCGCATCTACGAGATGTTTCCCCGGCTGCAAGAGCGGCGCGCGAACATGGGCAACCAGCTTTCGGGCGGCGAGCAGCAGATGCTGGCAGTCGGCCGGGCGCTGATGCTGAATCCCCGCGTGCTGCTGCTGGACGAGCCGACCGAGGGGCTGGCCCCGATCATCGTCGAGCAGCTGCTGGCCTCGATCCGCCGCATCATCCGCGACGAGGGCGTGGCCACGATCATCGTCGAACAGCACGCCCGCAAGATCCTGAAGGTCACCGACCGCGCAGTGATCCTCGACCGCGGGGAAATCGTCCACCAGGCCGCCAGCGCCGCGCTGCTGGCCGACCCGACGCCTCTGGAAAGCCATCTGGGCGTCATCGCGAAAGGAGCCGCAGCATGAGCCTCGACACGCCGGTCCTGCCCCGTTCCGGGCTCGATCCGTTCGGCATCGATTTCTTCGACGACCCCTATCCCGAGCACGAGAAGCTGCGCGAGGCCGGGCCCGTGGTCTGGCTGGAACGCTATGGCGTCCATGGCATCGCCCGCTATGCCGAAGTGCATCGGGTCCTGAACGACTGGGCCGCCTTCTGCTCGTCCCGCGGGGTCGGGCTGCAGGATTTCAGACGCGAAACGCCCTGGCGCCCGCCCAGCCTGGTGCTGGAAACCGACCCGCCCGAACATGACCGCGCCCGCAAGGTGCTGGCCCGGGTGCTGTCGCCGCTGACCATGCGCGAGCTGCGCGACGGCTTCGCCGAGGCCGCCGACGCGCTGATCGCCGGCCTCGTGGGGCGCGAGATCGACGGCATCGGCGATCTGGCCGAGGCCTTCCCGCTGTCGGTCTTTCCCGACCGCATCGGTCTTGCCCGCGAAGGGCGCGAACATCTGCTGCCCTATGCCGGGCTTGCCTTCAACGCCTTCGGCCCGGACAACGCGCTGCGCCGCGAGGCGATGGCGCGCGCCGCCCCCCATGTCGCCTGGGTGACCGAACAGTGCCGGCGCGAAAACCTGTCGCCCGACGGACTGGGCGCCCGCATCCATGCCGCCGCCGACAGCGGCGAGGTGACGCCGGACGAGGCGGTGCTTCTGGTCCGCTCGCTGCTGACGGCCGGGATCGACACCACGGTGAACGGCATCGGCGCGGCGCTTTACTGCCTTGCGCGCTTTCCCGACCAGTTCCAGGCCCTGCGCGCCGATCCGAAGCGGGCGCGCAACGCCTTCGAGGAGGCGGTGCGCTTCGAAAGCCCGGTGCAGACCTTCTTCCGCACCACCACCCGCGCGGTCGAGCTGGGCGGCGCCACCATCCCCGAAGGATCAAAGGTGCTGATGTTCCTGGCCTCGGCCAATCGCGACCCGCGCCGCTGGGACCGGCCCGACCAATACGACATCGCCCGCAAGACCTCGGGCCATGTCGGCTTCGGCTCGGGCATCCACATGTGCGTGGGCCAGCTTGTCGCCCGGCTGGAGGGCGAGGTGGTGCTGGAGGCCCTGGCCCGCCACGCCGACGCCATCGAGATCGCCGGACCCCCGGTCCGGTCCTACAACAACACGCTGCGCGGGCTGGCACGCCTGCCGCTGCGCATCCGCTGAGAGGTTGCCATGCTTGACCTGCCCATCGCGCCGCTGGACGAGACCATCACCATCGACCAGCTCACCCTCGCGCCCTATCCGATCTACAAGCGCCTGCGCGCCGAAGCGCCGGTGCTGCGGGTGAAATCCGTGGGCCGCACGTTCCTGACCAAGGCGGCCGACTGCAAGTTCGTCAAGGACACGCCCGCGATCTTTTCCTCGGACGATCCGAACACGCCGATGAAACGCGCCTTCCAGGCGCATACGCTGATGCGCAAGGACGGGCCCGAGCACATGGCCGAGCGCATGGCCATGGCCCCCGCGCTGATGCCCAAGACCATCCAGGAGGTCTGGGCGCCGCTTTACCGCAAGCTGGCCGACGACTATCTCGACCGGCTGCCGCGCGGCGAGGTGGTCGATCTGCACAAGGCGCTGTCGGCCCCCATCGCCGCCCGCATCCTGGCCCATATCCTGGGCATTCCCGAGGCCACGGACGAGCAGATGATCTTCTGGTCGCAGGCGCTGATCGACGGGGCGGGCAATTTCGGCTGGCTGCCCGAGCCCTTCATGATCTCGGACCATGCCAATCTGGAAATGGACGCGCTGCTGGCCAGGGCGGTCGAGCGGGTGCGCGCCGAACCCGACCGCTCGGCGCTGTCGGTGATGGTGAACGCGGAAAACCCGATCCCGATGAGCCAGATCGTCGCCAATATCAAGATCGCCATCGGCGGCGGCATCAACGAGCCGCGCGACGCGCTCTCGACCATCGTCTACGGGCTGCTGACCGAGCCGGAACAGCTGGAGGAGCTGCGGCGCACCGGCAAATGGGGCGCCGCCTTCGAAGAGGGGGTGCGCTGGGTTGCGCCGATCCAGGCCTCGTCCCGGCTGGTGCTGGAGGATGTCGAAATCCGCGGCTTCTACATCCCCAGGGGCGACACGGTGATGACGATCCAGGCCTCGGCCAATCACGACGAGGAGCTTTTCGACCACCCCGAGCGGTTCGACGCGTTCCGCGCCAGGAATCCGCACCAGTCCTTCGGCTCGGGGCCGCATCATTGCGGCGGCGCCCATGTCGCGCGGCGCACCGTGGGCGCGATCATGCTCGAGGCGCTGTTCGAGCGTTTCCCGAACATGGCGCTGCCCGATCCCGAAATCGTCATGTGGCGGGGCTTCGGCTTCCGCGGGCCGATCAACCTGCCCGTGGCTCTGGGCTGACCCCGGCAAATCGCAAGGAGAAATCACCATGAAGATCACCTTTATCGCCGCGGACGGCAGCGAAACCCGGGTCGATGCCGCCGAAGGCGAAAGCGTCATGCAGGCCGCCGTGCAGAACGACGTGGACGGCATCATCGGCGAATGCGGCGGCTCGATGATGTGCGCGACCTGCCATTGCTATGTCGACGACGGCTGGACCGAGGCCGTCGGCGGGCAGCAGGACGGCGAGAGCGACCTGCTCGATTGCGCCGCCTCCGAGGTCAGGCCGAGCAGCCGGCTGTCCTGCCAGATCCGTATGCGGGCCGAGTTGGACGGCGTCGTCATCCACCTGCCGGAATCGCAGCTTTAAGGAGAGGCCATGCAGCGCATCGTCATCATCGGCACCGGACAGGGCGGCCAGCAGATGGCCGCCAGCCTGCGCCAGGAGGGATTCCAGGGCGAAATCCTGATGCTGGGCGAGGAACCCGGCCTGCCCTATCAGCGCCCGCCGCTTTCCAAGGCCTATATGGCGAACGGCAATGCCGCGGCGCTGCTGCTGAAACCGGCAAGCTTCTACGAACGCTCGGCCATCGTGCTGCGGGACGGGGTCCGCGTGGCGGCGATCGACCGCGCGGCGCGCGAGGTGGTGACCGGGGACGCCGCGCGCCACCCCTACGACCATCTGGTCATCGCCACCGGGGCACGGAACGCCCCGCCGCCGATCCCGGGCCTCGATGCGCCGGGCGTGGTCGAGCTGCGCAGTCTGGCCGATGCCGAACGCATCCGCCGCCGTCTGGCCGCGACCCGTCACGCCGTGGTGGTGGGCGGCGGCTTCATCGGGCTGGAATTCGCCGCCATGGCCCGCGCCGCCGGCGTGGCTGTCACCGTGGTCGAGGCGGCGCCGCGGCTGATGTCGCGGGCGCTGTCGCCCGAGATGGCGGACTGGTTCCTGACGCTGCACCGCGAGATGGGCAGCCAGGTTCTGCTGGACGCGCCCGTTGCCGGCGTGCTGGCGGGCGCGGACGGCCGGGCCTCGGGCGTCGTGCTGGCTGACGGGCGCGAGGTTTCCGGCGATCTGGTGCTGATGGCGACCGGCGTGCGGCCCAACAGCGAACTGGCCGAGGCGGCAGGGCTGGCCTGCGCCAACGGCATCCTTGTCGATGCCACGCTGGCGACCGCGGATCCGGCGATCTCGGCCCTGGGCGACGTGGCGGCCTTTCCCGGACCGCTGGGCCGGCCTCTGCGGCTGGAATCGGTGCAGGCGGCGGTCGACCATGCCCGCCACATCGCGCGCCGGCTGGTCGGCGGGGCCAGCGCCCCCTATGCGGCGGTCCCGTGGTTCTGGTCCGATCAGGGCAAGGCCAAGCTGCAGATCGCCGGCCTGCTGACGGGTGCCGACCGCACCGTCGTCCTGCCGCAGCCCGAGGCCGCGCCCGTGGTGCTGCTGTTTCGCGGCGGCCATCTGGCGGCGGTCGAGACGGTGAACGCAGCAGGCATCCACATGGCCGCGCGTCGGATGATCGGCTGCCCCCTCGCGCAGCTCGAGGCGCATGGCTTCGACTTGCGCGCCGCGATGAAGGCCGCGGCCTAGCGCCTGGCGCGGGCGGCCGTTCCGGGTTTCCCGCCGCGGCTTATCCGGGATGACCGCCGCGCCGCCGGCCGGGTCGGGCGGCCGGGCAGCACCGATCAGGCCCAGCCGGCCGGTGAAGCCGGTGAACCGCCGCGCGGCTGCCGGCATAGCCGGCCGGCCGTGCTGCGGGTGCCCGGCTTCATTTGCGGGCGCTCGCGCCGTCCCAGAGCACCCATAGCCAGAACAGGCCGTGCAGCACCGCGCCGATGCAGGCGCCCCGCTCGGCCTGGCCGAAGACCCAGCCGACCAGCGCGCCGATCTCGATGCCGAGCGCCAGCGACATGACGAACCAGATCAGCCCGCCCAGCAGCCTCGTCAGCCAGTCGCGATCGTGATCCAGCGTCATCCGGGCCGCCCCTCCCGACATGCCGCCGCCGCGGCCGGCCGGCCGGTGCCGGGATCGGCCGCCCCGGCCCGCGGCGCGCAGGGCGTTCTGTGCCGCCCGTCCGCGGCAAGGGTCGTGCTGGTCATGGTCGCGTCCTGTCCGTCCTGAAAACAGGATGCCTCACATTCGGCCCGGCGCACGCGGATTTTTGTATGAAGTTGTTGCCGGGGCGGCGGGATGCGGGCCAATGCCGCAATTCCGGCGGCCGGCAAACCCCCGGACGCGCATCGAACCGGCGCGGGGATCAATCCGAAGTTGTAGCCGGGGACAAGGAAGCGGCCCCCGGTCCTGCTCCGGCACGCGCCATGATTCGCGGCTGGCAGGCATGGGCCGCGCCCGGGGCGATCCGACCGGAGGGGCGGCGACCCCCGCCTCGTCTGCCCCGGCGCAGGGCTGGCCGGGGGCGGCGCGCAGCCACGCGGCCCGAGGACGCTTTTGCCGCGCAACATGTCGGTTGAGTGCGCTTTGCCCGGGGGCGGATGTCCCATCCTCGGGTCCGAAGGCACGCGCCCCGGCCGGCAAGCCGTGCGGGATGCCGATGCGCGGGGCGCCGGCGACCGGCAAGCATGGGGCCGCATCCGGCCGGCGGCCGCGGGCATCGCCCTGCGGCCCGTGACGCGCGGGCCCATCGCCCCGGGACAGCGGCCGAAACGGCCGCAGCCCCGGCGCGTCCTGGAGGAGACTGCGGAGGAGATCGCATATGCAGACAAGGCCCGAAAGGGGCATCAACCCCGGCGTCTTCTGGCCCGCCATCGCCATTGCGGGGGGCTTCGTGATGTGGGGCGTCCTGGCGCCGGACAGCCTGGCCGCCCGCGCCACCGCCGCGCTGAACTGGATCATCCGGGTCTTCGGATGGAGCTTCGTCATCTCGACGGCGTTCTTCCTGGCATTCGCCCTGTTTCTGGCCTTCAGCCGCTTCGGCAGGATCAAGCTGGGCCATGACGACGAAAGCCCGGAATTCTCGACCCGGTCCTGGATCTGCATGATGTTCAGCGTCGGCATGGGGATCGGGCTGATGTTCTGGGGCGTGGCCGAACCGATCAGCCATTACGGCACCCCGCCGCACGGCCTGGCCGAGCCCGGGTCGCGCGACGCGGCGCTGCTGGCGATGCAATACGCCTATTTCCACTGGGCGCTGCATCCCTGGGCGATCTATGCCATGGCCGGGCTGGCGATGGCCTATTTCAGCTATCGCCGCGACCTGCCGATGCTGGTCTCAAGCGCCTTCCACCCGCTCTTGGGCGACCGCGTTCACGGACCCATCGGGCGCACCATCGACGTGCTGGCGATCATCGCCACGCTGTTCGGCACCGCGACCTCGCTGGGACTGGGTGCGCAGCAGATCAACAGCGGCCTGAACTACCTGTGGCAGACCGGGGAATCGGCGACCATCGCGCTGGCCATCATCTCCGCACTCTCGGTGCTGTTCATCCTGTCGGCGGTGTCGGGCGTGGGCCGGGGCATCCAGTTCCTCAGCAACATCAACATGGTCGTCGCCGTGCTGCTGCTGCTGTTCCTGGCGCTGCTGGGCCCGACCGTCTTCATCCTCGACACGCTGATCGAGGCGATGGGCTATTACTTCGGCGACCTGGTGTCGATGTCCTTCCGCACCTCGGCCTTCAGCGACAGCAAATGGCTGGCCAGCTGGACGATCTTCTACTGGGCCTGGTGGATTTCCTGGGCGCCTTTCGTCGGCGTGTTCATCGCCCGCATCTCGCGCGGGCGCACCATCCGGGAATTCGTCGTGGGCGTGCTGATGATCCCCAGCGCCGTGACCTTCATCTGGTTCTCGGTCATGGGCGGCAGCGCGCTGTTTTCCGAGCTTGCCGGCGCCGGCGGGCTGGTCGAGGCCGTCGCGCGGCAGGGCGAGGCGGTGTCGCTGTTCGCGCTGCTCGAACAATATCCGCTGGCGGGGCTGACCTCGACCGTGGCGATGTTCCTGGTGGCGATCTTCTTCGTCTCGGGGGCGGATGCGGCCTCGGTGGTGATGGGGATGCTGTCCTCCTACGGCACGACGCATCCGCGCGCGGGCGTGGTGGTGCTCTGGGGCCTGCTGGCGGGCGCCTCGGCCTCGGTGCTTTTGGTGATGGGCGGGCTGAACGGGCTGCAGACCGCCTCGATCATCGCGGCGGCGCCGTTCCTGGTGGTGATGGTGGGGCTTTGCGCCTCGCTGTGGAAGGGGCTGCTGGACGATATCGAGGTCCATGGCCATTTCGAGGAGATCGACCCCCATACCGGCGGCATCAAGGACCATCCCTGACCGGCCCCGCGCCTGCCCCCGCCAGGGCGCCGGTGCCGTCGCCCCGGCCCCGGCCGCACCCGTTCCGTCGGCGGACGGTGGGGGGCGCCCCCGCCCCCTCGCCCTTCTGGTAGAGGGGGCGAGCACCGGCAAGGTCAGGCCAGGTCGCGCAGCGTCGCCTCGCGCGCCCAATAGCGGCGCTTCGCGGTCTCGGGCAGCCGGTCATAGGGCACGACGCCCTCGTCCGGCGCGATTCCGGCGCGGTCCAGGATGACCTGCGATCCCTTGCAATGCCCGATGGCCTTCAGATGGGCATAGGCGTCCATGACGAAGCCGATGGCCGCGGCATCGCGGGCCAGCTTCTGCGCCGCCTCGGGCGCCAGGATCATCCCAACGGCATCGAACAGCACCGAGGGCGAGCCGGCGAGCTGGCCGTCCGCCTGCATCTCGCCGCCCTGCAGCTTCAGCGGGCCCAGCTTGGGGGCGATGGTGAAGACGCTGCCGCCCTCGGCCCGGATCGCGGCGATCAGCCCGTCGATCCCGTCCTTGTCCGAGCCTTCGTCGAAAAGCAGGCCGACCTTGCGGCCCTTGAGGGTCTCGTTCCAGTTCTTCTGGATCGACAGCGCATCCGAGGGGTCGAGGTCCAGCGGCGCGCGGAAGGGCTTGGCGGCCTCCGGCAGCGCCATTCCCAGCCCCTTGGCCACCCGTTCCGCCAGCACTTCATCGATGTTGCGCAGCTGGCTGACGACGCGCCGCCGCACATGCTCCAGCTCCACCTTGGACAACTCGAAGACCAGGGCCGAGGCGATATGCGCCTGCTCGTTCTCGGTCTGCGAGCGCCAGAACAGCCGCGGCTGGCTGTAATGGTCGCCGAAGCTCTCGGCCCGGATGCGCAGCTTGTCGCCCTGCACCCCGGCCGGGGCGGTGGCGAAGCCCTCGGCGCTGGCGCGGGGGCCGGGGTCCTCGCCGGCCTCGTCCAGGCTGTTCGGCTCGTAATTGGCGCGGCCGCTGGGCACCCGGGTCTGCATCATCCCGTCGCGCATCATGTTGGCATAGGGGCATTTCGGCGCATTCACCGGGATCTGGTGGAAATTCGTCGTGCCCAGCCGGGATTTCTGCGTGTCGAGATAGGAAAACAGCCGGCCCTGCAGCAGCGGATCGTCGCTGAACTCGATGCCCGGCACGATGTTCGAGGGCAGGAAGGCGACCTGCTCGGTCTCGGCGAAGAAATTGTCCGGGTTGCGATCCAGCACCAGCCGGCCGACCACCCGCAGCGGCACGATCTCTTCGGGGATGATCTTGGTGGCGTCCAGCACGTCATAGGGCAGGCTGTCGGCCAGCGCCTGGTCGAAGATCTGCAGGCCCAGATCCCATTCGGGGTGATCGCCCGCGGCGATCGCCTCGTAGAGGTCGCGGCGGTGATAATCGTTGTCGGCGCCCTGCAGCTTGGCGCTTTCGTCCCAGACCAGCGACTGCATGCCCAGCCGCGGACGCCAGTGGAACTTGACGAAATGCTCCTCGCCCTTTTCGTTGACCAGCTTGAAGCTGTGCACGCCGAAGCCCTGCATCATCCGGTAGCTGCGCGGGATGGCGCGGTCGGACATCGCCCACATCACCATATGCAGGCTTTCCGGCATCAGCGAGACGAAATCCCAGAAGGTGGCATGCGCGGTCGCGGCCTGCGGATAGCCGCGGTCGGCCTCCATCTTGACCGCATGCACCAGGTCCGGAAACTTGATCGCGTCCTGGATGAAGAAAACCGGGATGTTGTTGCCGACCAGATCCCAGTTGCCGGCTTCGGTATAGAACTTCACCGCAAAGCCGCGCACGTCGCGCGGCGTATCGACCGAGCCCGCGCCGCCCGCGACGGTCGAGAAGCGGACGAAGACCGGGGTCTTCTTGCCCTTCTCGGCGAAGAGGCCGGCGCGGGTCAGCTCGGGGATCGGGTCGGTGCATTCGAAATAGCCATGCGCCGCCGAGCCGCGGGCATGCACGATGCGCTCGGGGATGCGCTCGTGGTCGAAGTGGAAGATTTTTTCCCGCAGCAGGAAATCCTCCAGCAGCGTCGGGCCGCGATGGCCCGCGCGCAGGCTGTTCTGGTTGTCCGAGATCGGGATGCCGTGATTGGTGGTCAGCGTCTCGCCGCCGCGCTGCTGCGTTTCGCCGGCATTGCCGCGTTCCGTCTGGTAAGAGCGTGCCATCTTTCCTGCCTTCTTCCGAGGTGGGGGCGGCGGGAAGGCTGGGCCGCCCGCCGCGGGCTCGGGGGGCCAACGTCACGGCAGGGCGCGGGTTCCATGCAGCCCGCATCGGCACGCCACGGGATCCTTGGGCTTTCGCGGCATCCGGCGGTTTCGGAGGGAGCGCGCCTAGACCCTCTCCAGCGCCACGGCGATGCCCTGGCCGACGCCGATGCACATGGTCGAGAGCGAGCGCCGCCCGCCGGTCCGGGCCAGTTCCAGCGCCGCCGTGCCGGTGATGCGGGCGCCCGACATGCCCAGCGGATGCCCCAGCGCGATGGCACCGCCGTTCGGGTTCACCCGTGGGTCGTCCTCGGCGATGCCCAGCTGGCGCAGCGTGGCGATACCCTGCGCGGCGAAGGCTTCGTTCAGCTCGATCACGTCGAAATCGGCCGGGATCAGGCCCAGCCGCGCCATCAGCTTCTGCGACGCCGGCGCCGGGCCGATGCCCATGATGCGCGGCGGCACGCCGGCCGTCGCCCCGCCCAGCACCCGGGCGATGGGCGTCAGGCCGTGCTTCCGGGCCGCCGCCTCCGAGGCCAGGATCAGCGCCGCCGCCCCGTCGTTCACCCCCGAGGCATTGCCCGCCGTGACCGAGCCGTTCGGAAACAGCGGCCGCAGCTTGGCCAGCGCCTCGGCCGTGGTGGCGCGGGGATGCTCGTCGGTATCGACCACGATGGGCTCGCCCTTGCGCTGCGGGATCGTCACCGGGGTGATTTCCTGCGCCAGCCGGCCGCTGGCGATCGCCGCCGCCGCCTTCTGCTGCGAGGCCAGCGCCATGGCATCCTGCGCCTCGCGCGAGATGCCGTAATCGTCGGCGACGTTCTGGCCGGTCTGCGGCATCGAGTCGGTGCCATAGGCCGCCTGCATGGCCGGATTCACGAAGCGCCAGCCGATGGTGGTGTCGTGGATCTCGGCATGGCGGGAAAAGGCAGTCTCGGCCTTGGGCAGCACGAAGGGCGCGCGCGACATCGACTCGACGCCGCCGGCGATCATCAGCCCGGCCTCGCCCGCGGCGATCTGGCGCGCGGCGACCAGCACCGCGTCCATGCCCGAGCCGCAAAGCCGGTTGATGGTGGTGCCCGGCACTTCCAGCGGCAGGCCGGCGAGCAGCAAGGACATGCGGGCGACGTTGCGGTTGTCCTCGCCGGCCTGATTGGCACAGCCATAGATCACGTCGTCGACCGCCTGCCAGTCGAGCCCGGCATGCCGCGCCATCAGCGCGCGCAGCGGGATGGCGCCCAGGTCGTCGGCCCGCACCGGGGACAGCGCGCCGCCGAAGCGGCCGATGGGCGTGCGGATATAGTCGCAGAGGAAAACTTCGGTCATGTCACAGCTCCGGTGCGATCAGGTCGCCGACCGCTCCGTCCAGATGCAGCCGCGCGCCGGTCACGGCTTGCAGGTCGTCAAGGGAAATCGTGACCAGCTTCTCGCGCAGCACGAAACGGCCGCCTTCGATGTCCACCACGGCGAGCGAGGTATAGACCCGGGTCACGCAGCCCACGCCGGTCAGCGGCAGGGTGCAGGCCTCCAGCAGCTTCGGCTTGCCGTCCTTGGTGACGTGATCGGTGATGACGGCGACGCGCTTGGCACCATGCACCAGATCCATCGCGCCGCCCACCGCCGGCACGCCCTTCGGCCCGGTGGACCAGTTCGCCAGGTCGCCGTTCTGCGCCACCTGATAGGCGCCGAGGATCGCCACATCCAGATGCCCGCCGCGCACCATGGCAAAGCTGTCGGCATGGTGGAAGAAGGCCGCGCCCGGCTTCAGCGTGATCGCCTTCTTGCCGGCATTGATCAGATCCCAGTCCTCCTCGCCCGCCGGCGGGGCCTCGCCAAAGCCCAGCACGCCGTTCTCGGTATGGAACACCGCCTGACGGCCGGGGGGCTGGAACTTGGCGACCATCTCGGGAAAGCCGATGCCCAGGTTCACATAGGCGCCGTCGGCGATGTCCTGCGCCGCGCGCCAGGCGATCTGGGCGTTGGAAAGCTTCGTGGTCATGCCTGCACCTCCTGGGGACGGACGGGGGGATGGGCCGCATCGGCGCGGTTCAGCGCCTCTTCCTGCGCCGGGTTGGCGACCTCGACGATGCCGGAGACGAAGATGCCCGGCGTCACCACATGCTCGGGGTCGATGCCGCCCGGCGCGACCGCTTGCGTCACCTGCGCGACGGTGCGCGCCGCCGCCATCGCCATCAGGGGCGAGAAGTTCCGCGCCGCCATGCGATAGGTCAGGTTGCCGTAATGGTCGCCCAGCTCGGCCTTGATCAGCGCGAAATCGGCCTTGAGCCAGCGTTCCTGCACATAGGGCCGGCCGTCGAACTCGGCGACCGGCTTGCCCTTCGCCAGATCGGTGCCGTAGCTCGTCGGCGTATAGAAGGCCGGGATGCCGGCGCCGCCGGCACGGATGCGCTCGGCCAGCGTGCCCTGCGGGACCAGTTCCAGCTCGATCTCTCCGGCCAGATACTTGTCGGTAAAGACCCGCGGATCGGCCGAGCGCGGGAAGGAACAGACCATCTTGCGGACCATGCCCTGCTCGATCATCGCGGCGATGCCGACATGGCCGTTGCCGGCGTTGTTGTTGATGACGGTCAGGTTGCCGGGGCTGCCGGTGGCCAGATAGCGGTCGATCAGCGCGTGGATCAGCTCGATCGGCGCGCCCGAGCCGCCGAAGCCGCCGATCATCACCGTCGCACCGTCCGGAATGCCGGCGACCGCCTCGGCCAGATTGGGGATGCGTTTGTCCATGACCTCCTCCTGCGGGTTCCGGGGATGTCATGCGCGCATGGCCGTCGTGATGCCAGAGATTTCGTGCGTATGTTGACATTTGTTCAAACTGCGTAAAAATCTGTGCGCATGGTGAACAAGACCGATTTCATCGCCTCGCTGGCCAAGGGGCTTGGCGTGATCGAGGCGTTCCGGGCGGAACGTCCCCGGCTTTCCATCGCCGAGGTGGCCGAGGCGACGGGGCTGGACCGGGCGACGGCGCGGCGCTGCCTGCTGACCCTGCACGAGCTGGGCTATGCCGATTACGACGGCAAGTTCTTCACCCTGACGCCGCGCGTCCTGCGGCTGGGCATGGGGGCGCTGGCGGCGCTGCCGCTGGCGCAATTGGTGCAGCCCTGGCTGGACCAGCTGTCCGAGCAGATCGGGCAATCCACCTCGGTCTCGATCCTCGACGGGACCGAGATCGTCTATCTGGCGCGGGCGGCGCAAAGGCGGGTGATGTCCATCGGGCTGATGCCGGGTTCGCGGCTGCCGGCGCATTGCACCTCGATGGGCCGGGTGCTGCTGGCCGCCCTGCCCGAGCCCGAGGCGCGCGCCATCGTCGAGCGGTCCGACCTGACGCCGCGCACCCCGCACAGCCTGACCGCGCCGGACGAGATCATGGCGCGCATCCGGCAGGCCCGCGCCGAGGGCCATGCGGTGATCGACCAGGAGGTTGAGTTGGGCCTGCGCTCGCTTGCCGTGCCGCTTTACAACGCGCATGGCCGGGTGGTGGCGGCGCTGAACACCGGCGTGGCGGCGGTGCAATCCTCGGCCGGCGAGCTGGCGGCGCTTTACCTGCCCGCGCTCCTGAAGGTGCAGGAGGGGCTGCGCCGGGTGCTGCGCTGAGGCCGGGGCGACGGGGGCGGCTTGGCGAATTGACGAACATTCCGTGAACATCTAACTTGCCCGCATGACAAGGACGACTCTTCAGGACAAGCTCGCCATCCTTGCGGATGCGGCGAAATACGACGCCTCCTGCGCGTCGGGCGGCGGCCGGGACGGGTCTTCGGGAATCTGCCACGCCTATACGCCGGACGGGCGCTGCATCTCGCTGCTGAAGATCCTGATGACCAATTTCTGCATCTTCGACTGCGCCTATTGCGTCAACCGCGTGTCGTCCAATGTCGAGCGGGCGCGCTTTTCCGTCGAAGAGGTCGTCACGCTGACGCTGGAATTCTATCGGCGCAACCATATCGAGGGGCTGTTTCTCTCCTCGGGGATCATCCGCTCGCCCGACCAGACCATGGCCGAGATGGTGCGCATCGCCCGGACCCTGCGCGAGGGGCACGGCTTTCGCGGCTATATCCACCTGAAGACCATTCCCGACGCCGCGCCCGACCTGATCCGCGAGGCCGGGCTCTGGGCCGACCGGCTGTCGATCAATGTCGAGCTGCCGCAGGATGTCAGCCTGCGCAAGCTCGCCCCCGAGAAGCGCCCCGAAACCATCCGCAACGCCATGGCGCAGGTGCGGCTGGAAAGCGAGGCCGCGCAGGAGAAAAGCCACAGCGGCCGCCCGGCCCCGGCCTTTGCCCCGGCCGGGCAGAGCACGCAGATGATCGTCGGCGCGGACGGCGCGGACGACGTGACGATCCTGAACAGCGCCAGCCGGCTTTATGCGGGCTACGGGCTGCGGCGGGTCTATTACTCGGCCTTCTCGCCGATCCCCGACGCCTCGGCGGCGCTGCCGCTGGTCCGGCCGCCGCTTCTGCGCGAGCATCGGCTTTATCAGGCGGACTGGCTTCTGCGCTTCTACGGCTTCACCGCCGAAGAGATCGCGGCCGGCGCGACGGCCGGCCATCTGGATCTGGACCTGGACCCGAAGCTCGCCTGGGCGCTGCGCCATCGCGGGCTGTTCCCGCTGGAGGTGAACCGCGCCAGCCGGGACATGCTGCTGCGGGTTCCGGGCTTCGGCAGCCGCACCGTCGAGCGGATCATCGCCGCGCGCGCAAACCGTGCGCTGCGATACGAGGACCTGGCCCGCATGGGCGCGGCGATGAAGAAAGCGCAGCCCTTCATCACCCTGCCCGGCTGGTCGCCCGGCAAGCTGACCGACAGCGCCGGCCTGCGCGCCCGCTTCGCCCCGCCGGCCGAGCAGCTGCGCCTGCTGTGAACTACGCCGCCCCCCTGCCCGAATGCGGCACCTTCGAGGCCTGGCACGACGCCGCGCGCGTCGCGATCTCGCATCGCATCCCGCCCGAAGCCATCGACTGGGAGGCAGCTGCCGGGCTTTTCGCGGCCGGTCCCCTGCCCCCGGCCCCGGGCAGCCATCGCGCCCGGGTGCCGCCGGCCTTCATGGCGCTGGCCCGGTCGGTGATCTGGCATTCCGCGCCGGCGCGCTTCGGGCTGCTTTATCAGGCGCTGTGGCGCATCGACCGCCGGCAGGGCGATCCGCTGTCGCAGGCCGATCCCCTGGGCCGGCGGCTGGCCCTGATGGCGAAATCGGTCGAGCGCGACATCCACAAGATGCATGCCTTCCTGCGTTTCCGCGAGCTCCCGGCCGAGGGTTCGCGCCGCCGCTTCGCCGCATGGTTCGAACCCGGGCACAACACGCTGGAGCCCGGCAGCCGCTTCTTCGCCGAGCGTTTCGCCGACATGGACTGGGTGATCGCGACACCGCGCCTGACCGCCCGTTTCCGCGACGGACGGCTCGGCTTCGGCCCCGGCGGCATCAGGCCCGACCTGCCCGAGGATGGCGCCGAGGCGCTTTGGGCGACCTATTTCGCGAATATCTTTAACCCGGCGCGGGTCAAGCTGGACGCGATGCGGTCGCATATGCCCAGGAAATACTGGAAGAACCTGCCCGAGACCCGGCTGATCCCCGCCATGCTGAAGGATGCCGGCGCGCGGGTCGAGCGGATGCGTCAGGCCGGGGCCACCTTGCCCCGGCCCGGCGCCGCCGCCGTTTCCGCCCGCTACCGCGCCGGCCTGTCCCGGCTGCCCGACCAGCCCGAAATGCTGCCCGAAACGCTGAACGAGGCCCGCGCCGGCGCGCGTCAGTGCCGCCGCTGCGGGCTGTGCGAGGCGGCGACGCAGACCGTCTGGGGCGAGGGCGCGCCCGATGCCCGGCTGATGATCGTGGGCGAGCAGCCCGGCGACCGCGAGGATCTGGAGGGCCGCCCCTTCGTCGGGCCTGCGGGCCAGCTCTTGCGCGCGGTCATGGCCGAAGCCGGGGTGGACCCGGCGCAGGTCTGGCTGACCAATGCGGTGAAGCATTTCAAGTTCGCGCCGCGCGGCAAGCGGCGCCTGCACCGCAATCCCGACCGGCAGGAGATCCGGCATTGCCGCTGGTGGCTGGGTCAGGAGCTGGGCCTGATCCGCCCCGGCGCGGTGCTGGCCCTCGGCGCCTCGGCGGCCTATGCGCTGACGGAACGGGACGGCGCGCTCGCCGCCCGGCGGGGCGGGGTCGAGACGGGCCTGCATGGCGGGCCGGTGCTGGTCACCTGGCATCCCGCCCATATCCTGCGCCTGCCCGATCCCGCCCGGCAGGCGCAGGCCCGGCGGCAGCTGGCCGCCGACCTGGCCGCCGCCTTCCGGATCAGCGGCGCGGCCGGAGCCGCCTGACATAGGGTCCGGGACCGCCCCGCCCGACCGGCACCGCCGCTATGCCCGGCGGCGCAGCCGGCCCCAGCCCTTGAACAGCCCGCGTTTCGCGGTGCTCTCGAATATCTCCTCGGGGCCGTTCGGGTCGAGGATCTCGTTCTCGGCCAGCCATTCCTCGATGCCGGTCAGTTCGGGGACGCGATAGGGAACCAGGCTGCGGCCCGGCCCGCGCAGCGCCTCGACCGTGGCGATCAGCGAACCGGTCTCGGCAAGCTTCGCCGCCACCTGCTCCGCGCTCACGCCCAGATGCTCGGCCAGCAGGTCGTCGCGCAGCGCCGCGATCCGGGAAGCGGCATGGGCATTGCCCGGCTCGTCGGCCGACAGGATCACGTCGCATTCGGTATCCAGCCGCATCGAGCGGTTGTTGAAATTCGACGAGCCGACCCGCAGCACCCGGTCGTCCACCACCATGACCTTGGCATGGACATAGATCCCCGCCCCGCCCCGGGTCTGCGGATGATAGATGCGCAGACGGCCCCGGCTGTCGATCCGGCGCAGGGCCTCGACCAGCCGCGCCCGGGCGGTGTCCATCGCCAGCGGCTCCAGCCAGCCGTTGGCGGTATGGGGGTTGACGATGACGATCTCGGGCGGGTTCTCGCCGGCCAGCCGGCGGGCGATGGCATGGGCGATCCGGCGCGAGGCGAAATACTGGCTTTCGGCATAGATCATCCGCTCGGCCCCGGCGATCAGGTCCAGATAGGCGGCCTCGATCTCGTGCACCGGCTCCACCCCGTCCATCGCCGGGATGCTGCGGGCGATGCCCAGGCGGATGTCGGTGAAGGTCGGCCGCGATCCTTCCGGCCAGCAATCGTGGCAATCCTCGCAGGCCGGCAGCGTCTCGCCGGTCGCGGCCCGCCAGCGCGCGCGGGCCAGATCCCCCATCGCGCGCGCCGCCTCTCCGTCGAAGGCGCTGGTGGCGTCGTGCCAGGGGTCGTGCGGGCGGCCGCCCGGCCCGATGCGGCGCGGGTCGTCGTCCAGGTGCTCGCGCCGGTCCCAGCGTTCGACGGTCATGTCGATGCCGCCGCAAAAGGCCAGGCAATCGTCGATCACCACGATCTTCTGGTGATGCGAGCCGGCCGGCGGATGGGCGCCGTCCAGCCGCAGGGTGATGCGCGGATGCGCCTTCCAGCGCAGGATCGTCCAGAGCGTATTGCCGCGGAACATCGCCTTGACGGCGCCGGTATCCCAGCGCAGCAGGCGGATTTCCAGCGCCGGGCTGCGCTCGGCCAGCCAGAGGATGAAGTCGCCCAGCCGCGCGGGGCCGCCGTCCCCGGCCTGTCCCATCTCGATCCTTGCGTCGAAATCCCAGCCGATCAGCATGATCGAGCGCCGCGCCTTGAGCATGGCCCGGCGGGCGGTCAGGAAATAGTCGGCGGCATCGACGATAAAGGCGAAACGCTCTGCCGGCGCGACGCGCCAGCAGTTCCGCCCGGGTTGCAGCAGGGTCTCGGGACTCATCACCATCCGGTTTCCGCAAGGAACTGTTTCGCCACGCAACCTCTGCCCGCCGCTGCGGTTCCCCGGACCGGGACGAAAATCGTACCCGGCGCAAAGAACCCGGCCGGTCCCGCCGGGTCATGCGCATCCCGGCGGGCAAAGAAGCGGCGGGCTATTTCACCAGCTCGCGGAGGATCGTGTCCAGCCCGATCACGCCATTGCCCAGCTGGCCCTGGTTGATCAGCCGGTTGCGGCGCTGGCGGGCCTGCTCGGCATGTTCGCCGCGCGGCCAGTTCTGCAGATATTGCGTATAGCCCTGCACGGTATCGAGCTGCCGCGCCCGGGCCCAGGCGCGGTCCTCGCGGTCGCCGCGCGGCGCGTCGTCACCCCTCGCCGCGGCCGCGGCCAGGCGCTGCCGCGCGTTCTGGGCATAGATGCCGTTCGGATAGCGGTCCAGATAGGCGCGCAGGTTGCGCACCCCGCCCTTGGCGCCGGTCTGCTGCCAATAGGCGCGGTCCTGCTGCTCGCGGCTGGGCGCCGCCGCATTGGCCTGGCTCCGCAGCGTGCCCAGCTGCGCCGAGGTCAGGTAGCCCGTCACCGCATAGCCGTTGCGTTGCTGCCAGCCGCGGATGGCCGAACGGGTGCGCGAGCCGAAGACCCCGTCCGCCCCGCCGGTCGAATAGCCCAGCGTGTTCAGCCGGCGCTGGATCGTCACCCGGTCGGCGCGCGACAGGTTCAGCCGGCTTTCGGCCAGTTCGGCCTGCGACGGCTGGCGCGCGGGCGCGGCTTGGCGCGGCTGCTGGATCTCGGGCTCGCGCGGCTGGACCGGAGCGGGCGCGGGGGCAGGCGCCGGCCGCAGCTCGGTCAGCCGGTTCTGCGCCGCCTCGGCGAATTCCCCCCGGGGATAGCGGGCCAGATAGTCCTCATAGGCCGCAGCGGTATTGGCCGCCGCCGCCTCGGCCCAGAGGTCGCGGTCGGCCTGCGCCGTCCCCAGCGCGTCCAGCCGCGCCTTGGCGGCCGCCGAATAGATCCCGCTGGGATAGCGGTCGAGATAGCCGCGATAGGCCGACGCCGTGTCCTCGGCCGCCGCCTTGGCCCACAGATCGCGGTCGGCCTCCAGCGGATCGGCCGGGGCCTCGGCGGTCCCGGCACCGGCTTCGGCGGCCACCAGCACCAGCTCCGCATCGCCGCCCTCGGCCATGACCAGCCGGTCGTCGGCGCGCAGCAGATCCGCGACCGAGGTGCCCGGCTGCAGCAGCGCCGCCGCCGCCGCGCTGGTCGCCGCGGGCGGACCCGACAGCACCGTCACCCCTTCCGGCGGGGTCAGCGGGCCGATGCCGTTTTCCAGCCCGGCGGCATGTTCCATGCCCTTTTCGTCCAGGCCGAGCAGCAGCACCGCCCCCGGCCGCGCCTGCTTCATCAGGTCCAGCACCATGGACAGCGGCACGCCCTGCCCGCCGGCGCCGACCAGATCGGGCTTCTCGGCATCAGTGCCCATATACCAGCTGTCGCTGCCGCCATGCAGGAAATGGCCGTTCAGCAGCACGATCCGCGCCCCCGGGTCGTCGTCGGGCCGCAGCAGATCGGCCAGCGCCTGCCGCACGTCCTTGACCGTCAGGTCGGCGCCGGCCACGGTGCGGAACCCCGCCGCCTTCATCGCGTCCGAGGCGGCGCCGGCATCGGCATCGGCCAGTTCCGGCGCGTGCCGGTAGCGGGCATTGGCGATCACCACGCCGCGATTTTCGGCCAGGGCCGGTCCCGCCGCGACCAGCGCGGCCAGAAGAAGCGACAGGTGGCGCATGGCTTTCTCCTTCATCGGCAATGCCCTCATAATGCCGCAGGGGCGGTATCGTTCCCGGTTAGCGGCCCGCCCGCAGCCTCACAAGTCCGGGACCGGACACATGGCCGCGAGGGTCCGCGGCTTCGGCGACGGATCGCCGAAAGGCCCGTCAGTAGAAGACCGGTCAGTAGATCGGCGGCGAGACGATCCAGATCACCTCGGCGGGCTCGTCGCCGGGATTTTCCCAGGCATAGGCCGCGCCCCTGAACTGGAAGCTGTCGCCGGGGCCAAGCGCAAAGCGCCGCCCGCCGATCTGCAGCACCAGCCGTCCCGAGATCACCACGCCACCGTCCTCTTTCTCGCGCGCGGGGCGGATGCCTTCGCTTTTCGAACCGGGCGCGAAGACCGAGCGGATCATCTCGAACCCCCCGGTCAGCCCGGGCGAGAGCAGCTCTTCGGAAAGCCCGGTATCGGCCGAGCCGATGCGGCTGCGGTCGGCGGCGCGCACGATCAGCCCCTGCTCCTCGGGCTGGCGGGCGGCCGAGCGGAAGAAGAAGCTGATATTCAGATCGAAAAGCAGCGCGATCCGGCCCAGGTCCTGGACCGAGGGCGCGGTCACGCCGCGCTCGACCTGGCTGAGCCAGCCGACCGAGCGGTCCAGCCGCCCGGCGCATTCCGCGATGGTCATGCCGCGCGCCTTGCGCAGCGCCCTGATGTCCTGACCGATCCTGTCCATGGCCCCGTGCTAGAGCAACGGCATCGCCTTGGCCAGAGAAATGATGCTGATACCCCACCGCATCACCATAATGAAAAACAATGCTTGAAATTTCATTCAGACGTGACAGGGTGGCGGGCAGGATTCTCCAGCCAGGAATGCGCCCATGCCCGACCTTCCCCGCTCCGCCCGCGTCGTCATCATCGGCGGCGGCATCTCGGGCTGCTCGGTCGCCTATCACCTGGCCGAGCGGGGCTGGACCGACATCGTGCTGCTGGAACGCAGGCAGCTGACCTGCGGCACGACATGGCATGCGGCGGGGCTGGTCGGGCAATTGCGCGCCAGTCAGAACATGACCCGGCTGGCGAAATATTCGACCGACCTCTACACCCGGCTGGAGGCCGAGACCGGGCTGGCCACCGGCTTTTCGCAGCGCGGTTCGATGACGGTGGCGCTGACCGAGGCCCGGCGCGAGGAACTCTTGCGGCAAGCCTCGATGGCGCGCGCCTTCGGCATCGAGGTGAACGAGATTTCCCCCAGAGATATCAAGGATCTGTATCCGTATCTTGAGATTTCGGATGTGGTGTCGGGCGTGCATCTGCCGGGCGACGGGCAGGCCGATCCGGCCAATATCGCGTTGGCGCTGGCCAAGGGCGCGCGGATGCGCGGGGCCCGCATCCACGAAGGCGTCAAGGTCACCCGCGTCACCGCCGACCGCGGCCGCGTCACCGGCGTGGACTGGCAGGCGGGCGACGAGCGCGGCCATATCGCCGCCGCCCATGTGGTCAATTGCGGCGGCATGTGGGGCCGCGACCTTGCGGCGCAGAACGGCGTCACCCTGCCGCTGCATGCCTGCGAGCATTTCTACATCGTCACCGAGGCAGTGCCGGGCCTGTCGCAGCTTCCGGTGCTGCGCGTCCCCGACGAATGCGCCTATTACAAGGAGGATGCCGGCAAGATCCTGCTCGGTGCCTTCGAGCCGGTCGCCAAGCCCTGGGGCATGGCCGGCATCCGCGAGGATTTCTGCTTCGACCAGCTGCCCGAGGACGTGGACCATTTCGAGCCGATCCTGGAAAAGGCCATCGCCCGCATGCCGATCCTGGCCGAGACCGGCATCCATACCTTCTTCAACGGGCCGGAAAGCTTCACCCCCGACGACCGCTATTACCTGGGCGAGGCGCCCGAGCTGGCCGGCTACTGGCTGGCGGCGGGCTACAATTCCATCGGCATCGTCTCATCCGGCGGGGCGGGCATGGCGCTGGCGGCCTGGATGGACAAGGGCGAGCCGCCCTTCGACCTGTGGGAGGTGGATATCCGCCGCGCCCAGCCCTTCCAGCGCAACCGCCGCTATCTGCGCGAACGCGTGACGGAAACGCTGGGGCTGCTTTATGCCGATCATTACCCTTACCGCCAGATGGCGACGGCGCGCGGGCTGCGCCGCTCGCCCCTGCACGAGCACCTGAAGGCGCGCGGTGCGGTCTTCGGCGAGGTCGCGGGCTGGGAGCGTGCCAACTGGTTCGCCGGGCCCGGCGAGCCGCGCGAATACCGCTATTCCTGGGGCCGGCAGAACTGGTTCGCAAACAGCGCCGGGGAACACCGGGCGCTGCGCGAGGGCGTCGGGCTGCTGGACATGTCGAGCTTCGGCAAGATCCGGGTCGAGGGGCGGGATGCGCTGGCCTTCCTGCAGCGGCTCTGCGGCAACGACATGGACGTGGCGCCGGGACGCATCGTCTATACGCAGATGCTGAACGCACGCGGCGGCGTCGAGTCCGACCTGACGGCGACGCGGCTGTCCGAGACCGCCTTCCTGCTGGTGGTGCCCGGCGCGACGCTGCAGCGCGACCTGGCCTGGCTGCGCCGGCATCTGGGCGACGCCTTCGTCACCATCACCGACATGAGCGCCGCCGAGGCGGTGATCCCGGTCATGGGGCCGCGCTCGCGCGCGCTTCTGTCCCGCGTCTCGCCCGACGATTTCTCGGACGCGGCGCATCCCTTCGGCACGGCGCGCGAGATCGAGATCGGCCTGGGCCTGGCCCGCGCGCATCGCATCTCTTACGTGGGCGAGCTGGGCTGGGAGCTTTACGTCAGCTCTGACCAGGCCGCGCATGTCTTCGAGGTCCTGGCCGAGGCGGGCGAGGATCTGGGCCTGCGGCTTTGCGGCCTGCACGCGATGGACAGCTGCCGCATCGAAAAGGCCTATCGGCATTTCGGCCATGACATCACCGACGAGGATCACGTGCTGGAGGCCGGGCTGGGCTTCGCGGTCAGGACCGGCAAGGGCGATTTCATCGGCCGCGAGGCGGTGCTGCGCAAGCGCGAGCAGGGCCTGACCCGCCGGCTGCTGCAGTTCCGCCTGCGCGACCCCGAGCCGCTCTTGTTCCATAACGAGCCGATCCTGCGCGACGGGCGCATCGTCGGGCAGCTGACTTCGGGCGCCTATGGCCACACGCTGGGCGGCGCCATCGGGCTGGGCTATGCGCCCTGCCGGCCGGAGGAGACCGCCGAGGAGCTGCTGGCCTCGGCCTGGCGGATCGAGGTTGCGGGCCGGCTGGTCGAGGCCGAGGCGAGCCTGAAGCCGCTCTACGACCCCCGCTCGCTGCGGGTCGCGGGCTAACGGGATGCGGCGGCGGCCGGCCGCCATGCGAAAGATCGCCTCGGGGCGCGCGCCACGCGCCGGACGGTAGCGGTCCCGGCCATTCGACGTCCGAGAGGGGAACGGGCGGTTCCCCCGCCTCCGGGCGGGCGTCGCGGCGCCGGTCCGCGGCCGGGTCCTTCCTGCGGAGGCGCCCGCCGTGCCGTTTTCCCTGCCCGGCGACGGCCGGAAACCTGCCGCAAAGATACGTTGACCCTGCGAATGGTCCTGTGCGTAAATTTTTCCGACCGGCCGCGCCGGCGCGAAACAGACCCGTCAGCAAGTCAAAGCATGGTTCCCAGTTCCCTTTACCGCCCCGATATCGATGGATTGCGCGCTGTCGCCGTCGGCCTTGTGGTCCTGTTCCACGCCGGCGTTCCCGGGCTTGACGGGGGCTTCGTCGGCGTCGACGTCTTCTTCGTCATCTCGGGCTATCTGATCACCTCGATCCTGCTGCGCGAGGCGCGCGACGGCAGCTATTCCCTGGCCCGATTCTACGAGCGCCGGATCAGGCGGATCTTTCCGGCGCTGGTCGTCGTCCTTGCCGCGACCACGCTCGCCGGGTTCCAGATCCTCACCCCCGAACAGCTGGCCGCCTATGGCAAGAGCATGATGGCCACCATGCTCTTCGTGGCGAATTTCCATCTGGGCATGACCTCGAACTATTTCGCGCCGGACGCGGAAACCCAGCCGCTGCTGCATACCTGGTCGCTGGCGGTCGAGGAGCAGTTCTACATCGTCTTCCCCCTGGCCCTCATCGCGCTGCTGCGCTGGTATCCGCGCGGTGCGAAAGCGGCGCTGTGGCTGGCGGCGCTGCTCAGCTTTGCGGCCTGCGTGGTGCTGACCGGGCTGCGGCCGACCATGGCCTTCTACCTCGCCCCCACCCGCGCCTGGGAACTGCTGGCCGGCAGCCTGCTGGCGATGCACGCGCCGCGCGCCTTGCCGGCGGGGCGGGACTGGATCGCGCCGCTGCTGGGCGCCGCCGGGCTCGGCCTGATCCTGGCGGCGGGGATCGGCATCACCGCCGACACGGCCTTTCCCGGCTGGGCGGCGGCGCTGCCGGTGCTGGGCGCGGCGGCGCTGATCCTGGCGGGCGGGCTGGGCGGCGGGGCGGCGACCCGGCTGCTGTCCACGCCGCCGATGCGCGGCCTGGGGCTGATCTCGTATTCCCTTTACCTGTGGCACTGGCCGGTGATGGTGCTGTTGCGATTCTGGACCATCGATCCGCCGACACCCCTGCAAAGGACGCTGGCGGTGGCGGCGTCGGTCGCCCTGTCCATCCTGTCCTGGAAATATGTCGAGCAGCCGTTCCGCCGCCCCCGTCGCGGGCCCGGACGGCTGCGTCACCCGGCGCTCTGGGCCGGGGCGGGCTGCATCCTCGCGGTCTGCGCCCTCTCCGGCCTGATCGTCCAGGGCCGGGGCCTGCCGGGCCGCTTCACCGCCGAGGAGCGGATGCTGCTGGTCGAGGAGGTGAAGGACGGCAGTCTGCCCTGCGACGGCTTCAGGAACTGGCGCGAAATCGCGCATTGCCCGGTCGGCGCGCCGGACGGGCCGGAAAGCTTTCTGGTCTGGGGCGATTCGCACGGGTTTTCGCTGCTGCCGGGGCTGCACGAGGCGATGAGGTCGCTGGACAGGCGGGGGCTGTTCGTCGGCATTCCCGGCTGCGTTTCCCTGCTTGGCCTGACCCGGACCAGCGAGCCCTTTCCCCGGCTGTGCTACCCGCTGGGGGATCACGTGCTGTCGCTGCTGGACGAGCGGCCGGACATCCGCACGGTCTATCTGGTCAGCCGCTGGTCGGTCTACGCGCAGGGCATGCGCTTCAAGCATGCGCCCACCGCCCGCCAGAGCCTGATCGTCGATCCCGAAAGCCCGGGGCCCAGCCTTGCCGAGAACCCGCGCGCCTTTCGCCGGGCGCTTGACCGCACCATCGCGGAATTCCGGCGCCGGGGGCTGGAGATCGTGGTGGTGAACCAGGTGCCGGACGTGGGCTATCACGTCTCGATCGCCACGGTGATGACCGCCCGCACCCACAGAAAGCTGGACCTGCGCACCAGCCGCGAGGAATATCAGGCCTTTCAGCACTCGACCCGGGCGATCTTCGCCCCCTATGCCGCGCGAAAGGACATCGCGCTCTTGCCGCTGGAACAGCTGTTCTGCGAGGGCGCGATGTGCCGGATCACCACCCGGGACGGCCTGCCCGCCTATTGGGACGACAATCACCTGTCCCGGCGCGGCGCGCTGGAACTGGCCCCGGCCCTGGCCGAATTGCTGCGCCGGGGCCTGGCCGACGGGCCGCCCGGCAGGCGGGACTGACGCGGCGCCCTGGCTAGTCCGGCAGCGCCCCGCGCCGCGCAAGGCGGATCAGCGCGCCCGGATCGTCGTCGATCAGCACCAGCAGGGCGCCGTCGGGGGCGACCTCGATGTCGCGGATACGGCCCAGGCCCGCAGCCAGCCTCTGCTCTCCGGTGACGCGGTCGCCCTCGATCTTCAGCCGCACCACCGCCTCGGCCCGCAAGCCGCCGATCAGCGCGTCGCCCTGCCATTCGGGGAACATCGGCCCGTCATAGAACGCCATGCCGCTGGGGGCGATCACCGGGTCCCAGTAATAGACCGGCTGCTCCATCCCGTCCTGCGCGGTCAGGCCGGCGCCGATGGGCCCGCCGTCATAGGTCAGCCCATAGCTGATGACGGGCCAGCCGTAATTGCGCCCCGGTTCCGGGCGGTTCAGCTCGTCCCCGCCCATCGGCCCGTGCTCGACCGTCCACAGCCGGCCCTGCGGGTCCAGCGCCGCGGCCTGGATGTTGCGGTGGCCGTAGCTCCAGATCTCGGGCTGGGCCTCGGGCGCCGAGAAGGGATTGCCCGGTGCCGGCTCGCCGGTCGCCGGGTCCAGCCGCAGGACCTTGCCCAGATGGTTCTGCAGGTCCTGCGCCACCGGCTCCTCGGGCGGGATGGCGCGCTCGCCGGTGGTCACGAACAGATAGCCGTCGGCGCCGAAGACCAGGCGCGAGCCGAAATGCAACGGCGATTCCACCGCGGGCTGCTGGCGAAAGATCACCCGCACGTCTTCCAGCCTGCTGCCGTCCTGCGACAGCCTGCCGGTCGCGACCGCCGTGGCGCTCTGCCGCTCGCCGCGCGGTTCCGAGAAGCTGAGCCAGACCTGCCGCGTGCTGGCGAAATCGGCGGCGACGGCCACGTCCAGCAGGCCGCCCTGGATCTGGGCATCGACCTCGGGCAGGCCCTGGATCGGCGGCGACAGCTGCCCGTCGCGATAAAGCCGCAGGGCCCCTGCCCGTTCCGTCAGCAGCAGCGCGCCATCGGGCAGCAGCGCCATGCCCCAGGGATGGCGCAGATCCTCGACCAGCGTGGTCCGGCTCAGCCGCAGCGCCCCGGCGATGACCGGGGCGCGGGTCTGGCCGTCGAAGGCCGGGCTCTGGTCCGGGGCATTCGGCGGCGTATCGTTGAAATCCGCCCGCGCGGGCAGGCCGGCCGCAAGCGCCAGCAGCGCGGCGGCGGCAAGGGGACGAAGCGGGGTCAGCATGGTTTCCTTTCCTGTCCAGCCCGTCGGGCGCCCTGGCCTTCACGGCGATTTGCGCTTGCTTTTGGCCTGCCGGAAACGGCGCGGCCACGGGCTATTCTGTAGCCGTTCCGGCAAGCCTTCGTCAATGCGGCGGACCCGGAGGAAAACGGCAGGAAAAAACCCGCAAAAGTTGTCGAAACAGGCAGGAAATACAAGCCAGAAATTGCTTGTCTTTATGCGGAGATGCGGGCAGGCTTTGCCCTATCTTGTCGAATTGTATCGAGGAATCGGAAAGGCATATCGGCACCGGTCGCCCCGGCATCGCCGGCGCGCAGGGGAACTTGCAATTTTTGCCACACAATAACCTTTGAGAAGGCCAATGTCTCAGCGGGTTATCTGGTCAGTTTTTGAATATCTGCTGTGATGAGGCTGCTAAACTCTGGGCGATGTGGACATGTCGTATATCTCTTGGTCGCAAGGCATTATGGTCAGCGTCGTCGTGCCGGTCTATTCCGGCAGCGATTATCTGGAATCCCTGGCCGGCGCGCTAAGCGATCTGCGCCGCGACTGGCAGGAACAGGAAGCGCCGTTCCTGCTGGCCGAGGCGATTTTCGTGGACGACGCGGCCATCGACGATTCCGGCGCCAAGATCGACCGGCTGGCCCTTCAGCACGACTGGATCGTGCCGCTGCACCTGTCGCGCAATTTCGGCCAGCATCCGGCCACCATCGTCGGCATCCTGCACAGTTCCGGCGACTGGGTGGTCACCATGGACGAGGACATGCAGCACCGGCCCGAGGTGATCGCCGCCATGCTGCGCAAGGCCGTGACCGAACATGCCGACATCGTCTATGCCAATCCCGCCTCGGCGGTCCATAACGCGGCGATCCGCGACCTGACCTCGCGCAGCTTCAAGCGGCTGATGCAATGGCTGACCGACAATCCCAGCCTGACCAGTTTCAACAGCTTCCGGCTGATCCGCGGCCCGGTGGCGCGGGCCGCGGCCAGCGTCTGCTCGCACGACACCTATCTGGACATCACGCTGAGCTGGTTCACGCAAAGCATCCGCGCCATCCGGGTCGAAATGAAGGACGAGCGATATATCCGCACCGGACGCAGCGGCTATAGCCTGAAATCGCTTTTCTCCCATGCCTGGAGGATGATCTTTTCCAGCCAGATAAAACTGCTGCGCATCGGCGCGGGGCTGGGATTGCTGGCCATGGCCGTTTCCGTTCTGGCGGCGCTGTATTTCCTGACGGTCAAGCTGTTCTTCCCGGCGGATATTCAGGTGCAGGGCTGGACCTCGCTGTTTCTGGCGATCATGTTTTTCGGCGGGCTTTCCGCCTTCATGCTGGGGATCGTGCTGCAATATCTTTCCTCGCTCGTGCTCAAGGTGCATGGCAAGCCCACCTTCTTCACCATCGACCGCTCCGGCGACGCGGCGGCGGCGCAATGGTTCGACGATGCGCGGGACCCGCGGCCATGAGGATCCTGCAGGTCGAGGGCGCTTCGGTTCTGCTGTTCGGCCTGGGATTGATCGGCAGCGCCGTGGACCGCGCCCTGCGCCTGCGATTCCGGGCGCAGGGATGCGACCGGCCCTATGACTGGCACGATGCGGATCTGCGCCGCGCGCAGGCGGCGGCGATCCGGCTGGCGCTGCGGGATGCGGACAGGGTCGCCGTGGTCTGGACCAGCGGCCAGAGCGGCTTCGGCTCGACCGAGGCGGACATGGGCCGGGAAACCGCCCTGCTGGCCGAGGTGATCGGCATGGCCGAGACCCTGCGGCAGGGCCGGCAGGTCGATTTCCACATGATCAGCTCGGCCGGCGGGCTGTTCGAAAGCCAGACCCATTGCTCGGCCGAAAGCCGCCCCCGGCCGCTGCGCCCCTATGGCCTGGGCAAGCTGCGGCAAGAGCAGGCGCTGGCCCGGGCCGACGGGCTGGACCGGCGCTATGTCTATCGGCCGAGCTCGGTCTACGGGGCCACCCGCTCGAAGCGCGTCGGGCTGGTGACGGCGCTGGTCACCAATGCGCTGACCGGCCGGACGACGCGCATCTTCGGCAATCTGAACACGCTGCGCGACTACGTCCTGTCCGACGACATCGGCCATTACATCGCCGGCAAGGCCGCAGGCCCCGACGAGCCCCCCGGAGAGCGGACCTTCCTGCTGGCCCGCGGGCGCTCCGCCTCGGTCTTCGAGGTCATCGAACGGGTGCGGGAACGGGTGGAAAGGCCGCTTCTGCTGCAATTCGACCCGCATCCCTCGAATGTCCGGGACATGAGCTTCCTGCCCTCCGCCCTGCCCCGGGACTGGCATGCGACCCCGCTGGTCGCCGGGATTTCCCGGATCGCCACCATGGCCCGCAGCGGCATTGCCTGAAAGGAGCCCCGATGTCCGTGCCTTTCCCCGCATATGCTGCCACGACCGGCGGGCCGGCGCTTTTGCGGCGCGGGCTGGTGCTGCTGTGGCTGGTCTCGGCCCCTGTGCTGTGCCTGCTCTACCTGAAGATCGAGCCCTCGCCGGATCAGGCGCAGTTCGACTACATGGCCTGGATGGCCACGCAGGGCCACCCGTTCTATGCGGGCAGCTTCGACATGAACTGGCCGGGCGGCATGCTGCTGCACCTGGCCGCGGTGCGGCTGTTCGGTCCCGCCCCCTGGGCCTGGCACCTGGCGGATTTCCTGCTGGTGCAGGCGGCGGCCATTGCGGCGGCGCTGTTCCTGAAACGGGCGGGCTTCCGGCTGGCGCCGGCAGTCGTCCTGCTGCTCTATCCGCCGATCTATGTGACGGCCGGCGGCTGGATGGCCGGCCAGCGCGACATCGTGGCGATGGGCCTTTTGGTCATGGCCTGCTGCGCCATGCTCGCGCCCCCGCCGGCCGAGCGGCGCGCCCTGTTCTGCGCCGGCATGCTGGTCGCCTGCGCGGTGCTGATCCGGCCCACCTATCTGTCGGTGCTGGCGGGCCTGCTGATCCTGGAAGGATTGCCGCGCGCCTGGCTTGGCCAGCCCCGCCGCCACGGGCCGGCGGCCCGCATGGCCGCGATCCTGGCCGGTTTCGGGCTGGTGGTGCTGGCGGTCCTGGCCTGGGCGCTGGCTATGGGGAACCTGGACGACTGGTATCAGCAATCGGTGCTGTTCACCGCGCAGGTCTATGTGGCCGAGCCGCCGATGGACATGGTGCAGACCCTGGTCGTGCTGTTCACCCGCTGGTGGCACTGGCTGACGCTGTGCGCCGGGATCGGCCTGCTGCTGTGGGTGCTGCGGGATCGCGGTCTGCGCTATCCGCTCTGGCTGCTGCTAGGCCTTGCGGCGGCGATCCTGCTGTCCTACGCGGCGCAGCGCAAGGGCTTCGGCTATCACATCGCGGGCTTCCTGCCGCTGCTGGTGATGCTTGGCGCGGTGGCGCTGGACCAGACCGCCGAACGCTGGCGCGGGGCGGCGGATCCCCTGCGGCAAAGGGCCTTCGGCGCCGCGCTGCTGGCGATGGCCGCCCTGGCGGTCGCCGGCACCGGCGCCAAGCTGGCCAGCGATGCCTGGCTGCTGAAGGATGTCCGGGCCAACGGCATCGTGCCGGTGACGGGGAATTACGACATCCCCGCCGACGATCAGGCCCGGCTGGTCGAGATGATCCGCAGCCAGACCGGCCCCGAGGACCGGATGGTGCTGTATGGCACCGCCTACCAGATCCCCTATCTGGCGCAGCGCCTGCCCGCCTATCGCTTCATCACCCCGGCGATCGAGCTGATGGCGCCGGATTTCGTGCTTTACGATGCCTGGCTGGAGGAGGTCCGGGCCGGCCTCGACCGGCACCGGCCGCGCTTCGTCCTGATCGTCGGGGCGCCCTTCCAGCAGAGCCCGGCCGGACTGCGGCCCCGCGAGGCGGACCAGCCGGTGCTGGCCACCCTCCTGTCCCATATGGGCGACGATTACGCGGTGGCCATGCAGGGCGAATTCGGCACGCTGTTCAGGAGAGCGGCGGATTGAGCCGGGGCCGGACCGATCTGCGGCAGGTCCTGCGCTTCGTGCTGGTCGGGGCCTCGTCGACCGGGCTCTACTTCCTGCTGCTCTGGCTGTTCCGGGACCGGGTGGAAAGCATCATCCTGCTGACCTCGTTCTGCTATGCGGTCAGCATGGTCTACAATTACGCGCTGCAAAGCTGGCTGACCTTCCGGGCCGGGCCGCCGAACCTGCGCAGCATGCTGCGCTTCCTGGCGATGCACCTGACCGCGATGGCGCTGAACTCGCTCATGATGGCGGCGCTGGTCGACGGGCTGGGGGCCCCTCTGTTTCCGGCGCAGATCCTGGTGACGGCGATCATCTCGGCGATGATCTTCCTGGTCTCCAAGCACTGGGTCTATCGCCGGGCCGGCTAGGGGATGGCGGCCCGGCGGCCCCTTCAGTTCAGCATCACCATGGCCAGAAACGGCCCGGTCTCGAACAGCATGTCCGAGAAGCGCCGGAAATTCTCGGGGCTGACCGGCGGCGCCTCCGAGAAATAGTCGGCCAGCGCCCAGCCCTGGATCACCCCGTCGACCGGCAGCGGCGCCGGGTTGTCCAGCCAGGCGGCCAGATCGATGCCCAGCGGCCCGCGCCAGAACGGGACGGTCCTGTCGCCCGCCAGCAGCGCCTCGCCATCGGCCAGAACCGCCTGCCAGGCGATGCCGGTGCCGGGCGGAAAGGCGATGCCGGTGGCCGAGACCTGCCGGTCGTTCGGAATCCATTCGCCGGCATTGTCGGTTTCCTGCCCGACCAGCGTCCAGAAGCGCCGGTTCTCGGCGATGGTCTGCCGCCAATGCGCGCGGGCGGCGCGGGTGCGCCCGGCGTCGGGCTGATGGCGAAGCATATCGATGGCGATGGCCAGCGGGTCGATGGCATCGTCCATCATCGGCGGCAGCACGCCTTCGCCGCCCGCGCGGCGGCTTTCGTCGATCCGCGCCCGCGTGGCAAAGACCTTTTGCAGGCTGGGCGTCGGGTCGAAGGCCAGCAGCAGCTCGGCCCCGCCCGAGACCAGATGCGTATAGGCCGCAAGCCAGGCGGCATCGGCGCGGTCGAAGCGGATCACCGGCAGCGCGGGCGGCACCGGCTTGCCCGTGTCGGGATCCAGGGCGGGACTGCCGGACCAGACGACGCCCTCCAGCAGCTCGGCCGCCCCCTCGCCCGGCGCGCGCCGGCCGTCCCCGTCGAGGTCGAACCACAGATCGCCCAGCGAGATCGCCAGCCCGAAATCCTCGCCCCCGGCCAATCCCTCCAGCGCGGCGCGGCTGCGCGCCATGGCGGCCAGCGTGGCTTCGGTCTGCTCGGCCAGCGCCTCGGGCGGCATCGGCTGCGGCGTGACGGTCTGCGGCAATTCGGTGGAAAAGCCGAAGAGCGCGGCGCCGAAAGGGGTGATGCCATGGCGCACCCGCCAGCGCCAGGCGGACTCGACCGCGCCGAGGAACTCCAGCCCGGCGATGGCGAAACGTTCTTCGGGGGTGGGCGCGGGCAGCGCCTGCAACCGCGCCAGCACAGGCGCGATACCCTTTTCCGCGATGTCCCGCGACAGGGCCGAGGGCTCGACGGGTTGCGGCTGGGCCTGCTGCGGCTGGGCCTGCGCCGGCAGCGCGGTCAGGGCCAGGATCAGCGGAAAGGCCAGCCCTCTCATGGCCGGCCCCCGGACAGGCGGCGCGCCAGATCCTGCCGGGTCCAGTCCGCCAGCGCCAGATCCGCAGCCTGATCGCGCGCCTCGATCCAGGCCGGATCGGCGCCGAAACGTGCGTCGAGCCGCGCCATCAGCGCCCGCGCCGGACCGTCGCCCGCCGCCGCGGCCGAGGCGGCAAGCCGCCAGGCCAGCGCATAGCTGCGCGGCACGCCATCGCCCTGCTCATGCGCCAGCGCCGCATCGCGCAGCGCCACGGCCGAGGCGAAAGCGTCGCCGGGCGGCTCGGTCCCGGCGGGGTCCTGCGCCGCCAGCAGATCCGCCGTTGCCAGCAGCGCCTCGATTCGGTCCAGCGCCGCCGCCGCGCCTTCCGCCCCCTGCGCCGCGGCCCGGAGCGCATGGCCATAGGCGGCGGCCGGATCGCCCTCTGCCGTCAGCCGCGCCAGCGTCAGCGCCACCTCGGCATCCTCCTGCAGCGGCGTCAGCAGCGTGATGGCGCGGCGGGCGCTCTGCGGCACCCCGCGCCCCTCGGCCAGCGCCAGACCCAGCGCGCGGTCGTCCTGCCCCGCCTGGGGATCGGCGATCAGCGCCACGGGGGGCGTGGGCGGCGCGTTGGAAAAGCGCGGCCGGAACAGCGCCGCCGCGTCCTCGGGACCGGTCCAGAGCGTGCTGTCGAAGGCCACGGGCTCGGCCGGGCGCAGCTCGGCGGTGACGCGGCCCGGCTCGGCCAGGAAGGCCCGCAAGGCACGGACCAGCCCCTGCTGCGTCTCGTGCAGGGCGCTGCCCGGCTCGGCGGTCAGCAGCGCCTGCAGCGCCTCGGGGCTGCTCGCCTCGGGCGGCAGCAGCGGCTTCAGCCGTTCCCAGACCCCGAGGTTCTCGGCCGACAGATGTGCCGCCCGCAGCGTGCCGCGCAGACCGATCCGCGGCGCCTCGTCCGCGGGCAAGTCGTCGGGCGCCGCCTCGGCGTCCGGAGGGGTGCCGCCCGCGCCCCTTTCCGCCAGTTTCGCGAAGAAGTCCGGTGAAAACAGGGAAATATAGTCGAAATCTGCACTGCTTTCGAGCCGGGCGATGCCGGGGCTGATCGCCTCGATATCGGCCAGCAGCGCGCCGCTGCCCGCCGATTGGTGCAGATCGACCGACAGGGTGGACAGGGGGATGCTGTCGCCGCCCGTCACCACGCCGATCATCACCGCATTCGGGCCGAAGCAATTGTTGGCGATGCGCAGGTCAGAGGCGTCGAAGCGCAGCCGCGACGTCTCCTCGGTCCAGAGGCTGAGCCCCGAGACCTGCAGCCGGCCCAGCGAAATGCGGCAGTTCTCGTGCCTGCCCAGCCCGGCGACCTGCAGGTCGCGCAGCACAAGCCCGCCGCGCGCCGCGTCGATCTCCAGCCCGCCATAGCGAATATCGGCCAGCATCCTGCCATAGGACAGCGCGCCGCGCACCAGCCCCGCGGCGATATTGGCCGGCGAGAAGATGCTGCCGGGCGCGGGCTCGGCGATGGCGCCGGCGGCCAGCAGCGAGATCGCGGTGCCGGCGGCAAGGCAGCGGGCGAAGGGGCTCATCGGCTTTCTCCTCTTGCAGCTTCGGCCAAAGGGGAAAGCATCGGCGCGGAAGTTGCAAGCCCGCGCGGCACGTCGCATCCGAGCTTGCCGGGGACCGCGCTCGGCCGCCATGCGGACCGGCCTTTGGCCGACCCGCCGCAAGGCGGTGGATCGGCGGGCCGCGGAACGCGCGCGTTCAGCCGGCGGCGCCGGGGCGGCGCCAGCGCCGGCCCTGCTGCAGCGCGCCCCTTGACAGCCGGTCCATGAGCAGCGCCACCGCGACGATGGCGAGGCCGGCGCGCAGGCCGAGGCCCATCTCCATCCGCGTCAGGCCGCGCGTCACCTCGGCGCCCAGGCCGCCGGCGCCGACCAGGCCCGCCAGCACCACCATGGCCAGCGACAGCAGGATGCACTGGTTCAGCCCGACCAGCAGCGTGGGCGTCGCGGCCGGGAACTCGATCTTCCACAGGATGGTGCCGGGCTTCGCGCCGATGGCCTCGCCCAGTTCCTTCAGGTCCTTGGGCACGCCGCGAAAGGCCAGCGTCGTCAGGCGCAGCATCGGCGGGATGCCGTAGACGATGGTGGCGATGATCGCCGGCACCCGGCCAAGGCTGAAGATCATCACCGCCGGGATCAGGTAGACCCAGGGCGGCACGGTCTGCATGATGTCCAGCACCGGGCGCAGCGCCGCCTCGATGGCGGGGCGGCGCGCGGCCAGGATGCCCAGCGGAAAGGCGATGGCGACCGAGATCGCCACCGCGACCGCCACCAGCGCGATGGTCTGCATCGAGCCGGTCCACAGCCCGGTCAGCCAGCAAAAGCCCAGGCAGCAGCCGGCCAGGATCGCGGCGCGCAGGTTGATGGCCAGGAAGGCCGCCACCGCGACCACCGCGATCAGCGCCCAGGGCGGCAAGGCCAGCAGCGCGCCCTCGAAGGCGCCCAGCACCGCTTCGATCACGCGGGTAACCAGGGCGAAGAACGGGTGGAAATTGGCGTTCAGCCAGTCGATGGCGGGCGCGAGGAAGGCGCCGGGGGAAAATGCGGTCGGCAGGGTCACTTCCGTGCTCCTTTGCGGGGCCGGGCGGCGCCCTGGGTCAGGCGGTCCAGCATCATGGTCAGGATGACGATGGCGATCGAGGCGTCGATCGAGGTGGCGATGTCCAGCGTGCGGATGGCGCCGTAGATCGTTTCGCCCAGCCCGCCCGAGCCGACGATGCCGGCGATCACCACCATGCCGAAGGCCATCATCAGGCTCTGGTTGATGCCGGCCATGATCGAGGGCACGGCGAAGGGCAGCCGGATCTTGAAGAACATCTGCGCCGGCGTCACGCCGGTGGCACGGCCCAGCTCGATGAATTCGTGCGGCGTCTGGCGGATGCCGAGGCTGGTCAGGCGGATCGCCGGCGGCATCGCCACGATCACCGTCGCGACCAGCGCCGTCGCCGGCCCGTAGCCCAGAAGCGCGATGGAGGGCAGCAGGTAGATATAGGGCGGCAGGGTCTGGATCAGGTCCAGCACCGGGGTCAGCGCCCGGTCGAGCCGCGGCATAAGCCCGGCCAGCACCCCCAAGGGCAGGCTGACCGCCAGCGCGATGATGCTGGCGGCGATGACCAGCGCCAGCGTGCTCATCGTCTCGGGCCACAGCCCCATGGCGGCGCAGGCCAGCAGCGCCACGGCGATGCCCAGACCGAAGCCCCGGCCGACGACGCGCCAGCCGAGGAGCCCCGCAGCCAGCGCCACGACGTAGAAGGGCGGCAGTTCCAGCAGCCACAGCGCGCCGTCGTAAAGCCCCTCGAGCACCACGCGGAAGAAGTCGAAGAGGAAGGCGGCGTGATCGCCAAGCCAGAACAGCGCGTTGTCGACCATCTCGTCGAAACGGGCGATGAGGGCGGAGATCTCCATCGGCCCGCCCCTCAGGCCGCCGCGGCGGGGGCGGCGTCGGCATCGCCGCGCACGCCCAGCAGTAGGTTGCGGATGGTGACGATGCCGACCAGCTTGCCGGCGTCCTCGACGGCGATGGCATCGCTGCCGGTCTCGGTGATCTGGCCGATCAGCGCGTCGATATCGGCCTCGGGCGAGCAGCGCGGCAGGCCGTCGACACTGCCCTGCCATTGTTCGGCCGGGATCATCACCGAATGCGCCTTGATCAGGTGCAGCCGCGAGATGCCGGCGACGAAATCCGCGACATACTGGTCGGCGGGATTCATCACGATCTCCTCGGCTGTGCCGGTCTGGATGATGACGCCGTCCTTCATGATGGCGATGCGGTCGCCGATGCGGATCGCCTCGTCGAGGTCGTGGGTGATGAAGACGGCGGACTTGCCCAGATCCTTGGTCAGCTGGCGGAACTCGTCCTGCAATTGCCGGCGGATCAGCGGGTCGAGCGCGGAAAACGGCTCGTCCATCAGGATGATCTCGGGGTCCGAGGTCAGCGCGCGGGCCAGGCCGACGCGCTGCTGCATGCCGCCCGACAGTTCCGACGGATAGCGCGCGGTCCAGTCCGACAGGCCGACCTTGGCCAGCGCGGCTTCGGCGGCGCGGTTGCGTTCGTCGCGGGGCACGCCCTGCACCTCCAGCCCGAAGGCGGCATTCTCCAGCACGGTGCGCTGCGGCAGCAGGGCGACCGACTGGAAGACCATGCCGATATGGCGGGCCCGCATCTGGCGCAGGGCGGCGGCGTCCAGCGTGGCGATGTCCTGGCCCTTGACCAGGACCTTGCCCAGGCTCGGCTCGATCAGCCGATTAAGCAGCCGGATCAGCGTCGACTTGCCCGAGCCGGACAGGCCCATGATGCAGAAGATCTCGCCGCGCCGCACCTGCAGCGTTGCGTCCGAAACGCCCACCACGCAGTTGTATTCCTGCAGGATCTCTGTCTTGGTCAGGCCGCGTTCGGTGATCACGCGGATCGCCTCAGCATTGCGGTCCCCGAAGACCTTCCACACCGACCGGCAGTCGATCAGAACGTCGCTGGTGTCTGCTTGCGTCATTTCCATTTCCCTGTGCGCCTTCTCTCGTGCCATGCGGACGGCCCGCGGCCGGGCCGCCCGTGCGGTGGGCTCAGTAGGACTTGATGGTTTCCCAGCGGCTCAGCCGGTCGCCATGCTCGCTGATCCAGCCGGCGATCGCCTCGTCCATGCTCTGGCCGTCGTTCACGGCGGCGTTGATCTGGGCGACTTCCTCGATCGGCACATAGACGCTGGCGATGACCTCGCGCGCCTCGGGATTGGCTTCGGCGAAGCCCTTCTGCGCGATCCAGTAATAGGTTTGCGGCGGCGCGAAGATGCCCTTCGGATCGGCCAGGAACTTGGTGTCGAACTTCAGCGCCATCCAGGTCGGCTCCCACAGGGTGACGGCGATCCAGTCCTGGCGGTCCACGGCGGATTTCAGCGCCGCGGTCATGCCGGCGGTCGAGCCCTCGACCAGCTGCAGCTTCAGGTCATAGGCCGAAACCGCATCGGCCGTCTCGCGCATCAGGCCGGCGCCCGGCTCGATGCCGATGATCTTGCCGCCGAACTTGTCGGCATTCTCGTTCAGCTCCTCGACCGAGTCGATGGGCACGTATTTCGGCACCGCGATGCCCTGATACAGCCCGTGCGAGACCGGCGACAGCTTTTCCAGCCGGTTCAGGTTGCGCTTCCAGTAGTCGTGGGCGACGTAATCGACCTGCGAGGCCAGGATCTGCACGTCGCCCTTGGCCAGCGCCGCATAGGCGATGCCCCATTCCGAGAATTCGGTCAGCTCGACGGTGAAGCCCTTGTCCTCCAGCACCTTCTTGGTGATGCCCGAGATCGGGGCCAGGTCCTCCCAGGCCATGGTGCCCATCTTGATCACCTTGTCCTGCGCCAGCACCGGCGAGGCAAGCCCCAGCGCCACGGCACCGGCAAGGACGGCTTTGAAAATTCTGCGCATCTATTCCTCCACTGATCGGGTTGGTTCGCCGGCCCTGCCATCGGACAGGGGCCGTCATTCGCCGCGCAGCCTGTCGCGGCGGGACTTGCCCGGATCTCTCCGTTACGGGGCCGGGCGGCGTTTGCCGGGGATCGTCGGCCGTTTCCTCCTGGGCGTCCTCCACGCCCGGAATGGGGGGATTTATCCCCCAGGGCCGCTGCGCAGGCAAACGAGATTTTCCTGCAGTGGGGCATTAGAAAATCTCCGGCAGGCGCCGGAACGCATCAGCCGGGCTGCGGCCGGGCTGCCATCGCCGAAGATCGCCGCCGTCAGCCCTGCGCCTGCGCCCGCGTCGCCGCCAGCAGATGCTCGACAAAGGCCGCGACACCGGGACGCTTCAGGGATTTCTTCTTGCAGTTCAGGAAATTGCCGCGCCCGGCGGTGATCGGCGCGGGATGGGCGAAGACCATCCGCCCCTCGGCGATCGGCGCGCGGACCATATGGTGCCAGCCCAGCATCACCCCCTCGCCCCGCAGCGCGGCGTTCATCAGCAGGCTGACCTTGTTCGTGGACAGGCTCGACGGCGCCTTGGCCCATTCGGCGCCCTGCGCGCGGAACCATTCCGCCCAGCCCAGCGGCTGCCAGCCGATGGCGTCCGCGCTCCAATGCCGGTCGTGCAGGTGCAGAAGGTTCACCCGGTTGAATGCGTCGGCAGTGTCGAAGGGGCCGTGCTCGGCCAGGAAACCGGGCGAGCAGACCGGCTGCGCGATCTCCTGGAACAGGAAATGCAGCTCCTCGCCGACCTCGCAGCGTTCGTTGCCGCAGAGGATGGCGATGTCCACCTCGGAATAGTTGCGCAGCGTGTCGTCGGCATCCGAGGCCAGCACCACGAAGCCGATATCCGGATGCTGGCTGCGGAAGCTGTCGATCAGCGGCTGCAGCCAGAACAGCGACATGCCGTCGGTGGCCGAGACGGTCACGGTCTGCGGCCCCTCGTCCCCCGCCAGAACCGCGACCGCGGCGCTGATCGTGTCCAGCCCCGCCGTCACGGCATGGAACAGGCCCGCGCCTTCGGGGGTCAGTTCCAGCGCGTTGTGCTTGCGGATGAACAGCGGCACCTCCAGCGCGCGCTCCAGCAGGCGGATCTGCTGGCTGACCGCGCCCTGGGTCACGTTCAGTTCCTTCGCCGCCAGGGTGAAGCTCAGATGCTTGGCCGCGACCTCGAAAGTGGCAAAGGCCCCCAGCGAGGGCAGGTAACGGCGCTTGATCGGCGGCATGGCGGCGATGCTTCCCCTTGGACAGGGCATCATTCTAGCCGCGATTGCCACTCTTTCCAGCGCATATAGGCATTGGCGCCGATGGTGTCGAAAGGATGCGGCGGCAGGCGGCCCGGCTCGGCCTCGGCGGTGAAGAACTCGGTGATCATGCTCGACCGCCCGCACAGCATCTCGGCCGCGCCGATGCCGGTCAGGGTGCTGCGGGTGGTGCCCAGCCCGTTGTCCACGCAGGCCGCGAACAGGCCCGGCTCCAGCTCGCGCATGACCGAAACGCCGTTCTTCGACAGGCACAGATGCCCCGACCAGCAATATTCGAAGCGCAGCCCCTTCAGCATCGGGAAGCGCGCGTCGAATTTCCGCCGCATCTGCCGGACCAGCCGGTCGAGGTCGGCGGCGCTGGTGCGCATCTGCGGCCGGTAATATCCGCCCTGGCGGATGACGATGCGGTTGCCGCCCTGCGCCGGGCCGATCCGGCGCACCGTGGTGCCCATCGGGTCCGAGGGGGTGGCGCCCCAGCATTCCTGGCCGCCAAGCGCGCGGATCGCCTCGGGCGACAGCTCCTCGGTCATGCAGGCGTTCAGCATGATGTGCATCAGCCGGCCGCGCTTGAAGCCGAAGCTTTCCAGATGGCCGTTATTGGCCATGATGACCCGTTGCGCCCGGACCTCGCCCTGCGCCGTCGCCAGCCGCCAGCCCTGCGGCGCGGTCTCGATGGTCAGCACCGGCGCGTTTTCATGGATGCGCACGCCGCCGCGCTCCAGCCCGGCGGCAAGGCCCTGCACATAGCCCGCCGGCTGGATCATCGCCGTGCCGGGGGTATAGAGCCCGCCCTTGTAATAGCCGGTGCCGGTGATTTCGCGCATGGCGCGGGCGTCCAGCATCTCATGCGCCTCGCCCAGGTCGCGCAGGTGCCTGGCATAGCTTTCGTTCGCGGCCAGCCCGGCGGCCGAGGCGGCGGCGTTGATCTTGCCGCTGCGCTGGAACCAGCCCTCGGGGATGGCGTATTCCGCCACCGCCTGCGCCGCGAAATCGATGGCATGGCGGTTCAGCCGCGTCAGCTGCCGGTCGTGGCTGTCGCCCGAGCCGGCATAATCCGACGAGGTCAGCTCATGCGGCAGGTCGATCATGAAGCCGGAATTGCGCCCGGTGCCGCCTTCGGAAATCCGCGCGGCGTCCAGGATCAGGACATCCAGGCCGGGGTCGATCTGGTGCAGGCGCCGGGCGGCCGAGAGCCCGGCGAAGCCGCCGCCGACGATGGCGACGTCGCAGCCCGTGCTGCCTTCCAGCCGCGCGCGGGGCGCGACCGGGGGCAGGATGACGCTCCACCCGGCCGGGCCGTTGAAGACCGGGGTGCGGACGGCCTGATGCCGGGCCATGTCAGTCGAGCGCCGTATCAGCGTTGTCGGTCAGGTCCAGCCAGATGGTCTTGAGCTGGGTATACTGGTCATGGGCGTGGACGCTGTTGTCGCGCCCGCCGAAGCCCGATTGCTTGTAGCCGCCGAAGGGGGTGGTCACGTCGCCCTCGCCGAAGCTGTTCACCGTCACCGTGCCGGCCCGCAGCATCCGCGCGCCGCGCAAGGCCCGCTTGCCGTTGGCCGAGAAGATCGAGGCGGCGAGCCCGTATTCGGTGTCGTTGGCCACCGCGATGGCTTCCTCGAAACTGTCCACGACCACCACCGTCAGGATCGGGCCGAAGATCTCCTCGACCGCCAGTTTGGAATCGCGCGCGGTCTCGACAATGGTCGGCTCGATGAAGCCGGGGCTGACGACATTGCCGCCGACCAGCACGTTTTCCGATTTCGCCGCATCCAGATAGCTGCTGACCTTGTCGAAATGCGCCTTCGAGACAAGCGGGCCGACGCGGTTCGCCGGGTCCAGCGGATCGCCGACCAGCCAGCCGGCCGCCTCGGCCCGGACCTTCTCCAGCAGCCGGTCCTTGATGCCGCGCTGCACGATCAGCCGCGAGCCGGCCGAGCAGTTCTGCCCCATGTTCCAGAACGCGCCGTTGACGACATGGCCCGCCACCGCGTCCAGGTCCTCGGCATCGTCCAGCACCACGCAGGGGTTCTTGCCGCCCAGTTCCAGCACCACCTCCTTGAGGTTGCTGTCGGCGGAATAGTTCAGGAAGCGCCGCCCGGTGGCGGTCGAGCCGGTGAAGCTGACCATGTCCACGTCCGGGTGCCGGCCCAGCGGCTCGCCCACCTCGCGGCCCGAGCCGGTGACGATGTTCAGCACCCCCGCCGGCAGCCCGGCCTCGGCCGCCAGTTCGGCGACGCGCAGCGCGGTCAGCGTGGTCTCGCCCGCGGGCTTCATCACCACCGAGCAGCCGGCGGCCAGCGCCGGGCCGATCTTCCAGGCCAGCATCAAGAGCGGGAAGTTCCAGGGCAGCACCAGACCGACCACGCCCACCGGCTCGCGCACCACCATGGCGATGTGGTTGTCGGATGCGGGCGAGACCTGGTCGTAGATCTTGTCGATCAGTTCGGCATGCCACTTGATGACATGGATCGTCTCCGGCACGTCCACGGTTTCGCAGTCGAAGATGGTCTTGCCGGCATCTAAGCTTTCCAGCACGGCGAGTTCGCGGGCATTCTCCTCCATCAGCGCGGCGAGGCGCAAAAGCGTCTCCTTGCGCTCGCCGGGATGCAGTCGCGACCAGCGCCCGTCCTCGAAGGCGGCGCGGGCGGCTGCGACGGCGACGTCCACGTCCTGCGTGTCGCAGGCGGCGATCTCGGCCAGCGCCTCACCCGTTGCGGGGTTGGTGGTGGTGAAGGTCTTGCCCGAAATCGCCGGACGGAATTCCCCGTCGATGAAGGCCAGCTTCGGGAAGGTCAGGCCGGCAGCGATGGACTTGTATTCCCCGGTGGTCAGCAGGTCGCTCATCTCATTTCCCCTCGACAATGGCCTGGACGGCGGTTTTCAGCGTGGCGATGACGGCTTCCAGCTCGTCCTTCTCCTCGGCGTTCAGGCCCTGCAGCGGCGGGCGCATCGGGCCGGCGTGCAGGCCCGAGACCTCGACCCCGTGCTTGACGCATTGGATGAACTTGCCGCCCTGCTCCAGCACCGCCATCAGCGGCATCATCGCCGACATGATCTTGCGGCCCTTGGCGAAGTCGCCGCGCACGGCGCAGGCTTCGTAAAGCGCGACATGCTCCTCGGGCAGGAAGTTCGAGCCGGCGCAGATCCAGCTGCGCGCGCCCCAGGCAAAGAATTCCAGCGCCTGGTCGTCCATGCCGCAAGACATCTGGATCTGCGGATAGTCGCAGGCCAGCGTGTGGATGCGGTTCACGTCGCCCGAGCTTTCCTTGATGCCGATGACGTTCTTCGACTGGCTGACGATGTCCAGGAACTCGCGCCCCATGCTGACGCCCATGCGGCCGGGATAGTTGTAAAGGATCACCGGCAGGTCGGCGGCGCGGTCGATCTCCAGCGCGTTGGCGGCGTTCTCGGCCTCGGTCGGTACCGAATAGGGCGGGGTGCCCAGCAGGATCGCATCGGCGCCCATCTCGCGCGCGCCCGCCGCCAGCGCGACGCTGTCGGGGGTGCGCATGGCGCCGGTGCCGACGATGACCGGCAGCCGGCCATCGGTGCGCTCGATGATGAAGCGGGCCAGCGCCAGCCGTTCCTCGACCGTCTCGGCATAGTTCTCGCCGGTCGAGCCGCCCGAGATCAGGCCATGGACGCCCGCCGCCACCAGCCGCTCGACCAGATCGGCAAGCGCGTCGTAGTCGATCGCGCCATCGGCCTGGAACGGGGTGATGACGGGCGTGTAGATGCCTTCCAGAACCATGCGGGGTGTCATTCGCGGCCTCCTCTGCGCGGGAATATCTCTGCCCAGTTGGTAAGGCAGCCACCGGCGGCGCCGCAAAGGAGAATGTTCAGGCCCCGGGCATTAGAAAAACTACGTCAGCCGCGGGGCGGCGCCGCGCTACCTGATCCCCAGCAGCGACAGGATGAACAGCACCACCACCACGAGGCCGACGAGATAGATGATCGAATGCATGGCGACGCTTCCTCCTGATGCCGGCCCGGATCGCCCGGCCGGCATCGGCTGGCGCGCGATCCGCTGGACCCTGTCGCCCCCGAACAGCCGCCGAGCGGCAAGGTTTCCCGGCTTGATCTTGTTTAAGCCGGCAGGAGGCGCATCCGCGCCGGGGTGCGGCCCGGGCCCCCGGCGCCGGCGCGGGCCGCCGCAGGGAGGGGCTTATTGCGCCGCCAGAAGCTCCGGCACCGACAGCAGGATGAATTCGTTATCCGCCGCCTCGCCGATCTGCCGCCCGCCCGAGAAGGGCAGGTTGTTGTCGTTGGCCAGGATGATGTGCTCTGCGTCGACCCGCGCCACGTCCTCGATGGTGAAGAAGGGGAAGCTGAAATTCCCCTCGGCCGGCTTCAGGCCCGGCAGTGCCTTGCCGTCGGGATCGGCGATGTCCAGCAGGTCGACATGGCCGATGCGGCGCAGATAGCCCTCGGCGTCCCGGCTGGCCGTATCGACCAGCACCACCCGCTTGACCCGCGCGGGCAGCGGATAGCAGGCCGAGAGGTCGGCGGCATCCTCGGGGCAGGCGCGGGCCGCGTCGCCCTCGCCATTGTCGCGCTCGACGATCAGGGCGCGGGTCTCGTCGATGAAGTTGAAATCGCCGATGGCCGTGGCGCCCTCGGACAGCCTGAAGCGATAGCTGTCGCCGGTCCAGTCGGCCTTGCCGGTGTCAAAGGTCATCACCCGCAGGAAATCGCCCTCGGGCTGGCCGTCATCGCCCAGAAGCGGCTTTTCCAGCATCGCCCAAAGCAGGCCGGTGCCCGGCTGCAGCGCCATCCCCTCGTAGCCGCCCGACCGCTGGACGCGGAAATCCTTGCCGGGCTGCGCCGGCACGGCGATGCCGGGCGTGTCGGGGCCGGCCAGCGCCTCGCCCTCCAGCAGGGTCGGATGCACCGACAGCACCCGCCCGTCCGGCGCCACCCGCAGGAGATAGGGGCCGAACTCGTCGCCGATCCAGAACTCGCCGTCCAGATACTGGATGCTTTCCGGGTCGAAATCGGCGCCGGTCAGATAGCGGCTCTCGGTCGTCTCGTTGGCGATGCGGAACGGCACCTTGCGGTCGGGATCGCGCAGGAACACGGTCTCCCGCCGCTCGACCGTGCCGGCGGCGAAATCCGGCTGCATGCGGTGAAAGAACAGCATGGCGTCGGGGCTGTTGGCCTTGGAGCCGAATCCGTTGTCGGTCAGGGCGAACCAGCTGCCGTCCTCGGCCCGGTTCATCGCGAAGCCCGACATGCCCTGCACCGGCTGGCCCAAGAAGGGCAGCGCGATGCCCGTCTTGTGGTTGCCATAGGTCGGCCCGGTATCGCCCTCGACCGACATGGGCGTGTCGTTGCGCGCCGCCCCGGTGAAGCGGCCCGACAGCCAGAGGTCGCGCGGCGCATCCGCCGGGGGCGGGATCATGCTGAAGGCGGGCAGGACCGCATGGCCGGCCAGCCGGGCCGGGAAGACCTCTTCTGCAAGGGCGGGAGCGGCGGCAATGGTGCAGGCAAGCAGGGCAGGGCCAAGGCGCATGGGAATTCTCCGTCATGGTTGATCCCGCCGCTTTAGGCCGGGCAGATGACGGGAATGCAGCGGGTCGGTGTCAGAACGGTGATACCGCCCTGCCCCGCACTTCCCTGCCCCGTCCGGCGGCTTGCCGGCAGGGGCGCGATATGGCCCCGCCCGCGGGTTTTTTGGGAACCCGGCCGCGGCCGCGATCCTTTCCCCCGGGGGATGGAACGGGACGGAGTCGGAACCATGCAGCCAGACGGGGGCGGAGCCGGGGCGCAGGACGGGGGCCGGGCGGGCAGGACCGCCGCCTCGGTCTTCGAGGCCGCCGGGCGCGCGGTGCTGCGGCAGGGCCGGCTGCAGGCCGCAAGCTTCGATCCCCGCGCCGCGCGGTTCGAGCTGGCGCAGGCGGCCCGCGACCAGCGCGCGCTTTACCAGGCCGCGCTGAAGGCCGATGCCGAAAGCGAGCATATCACCACCGCCACCCGCTGGCTGCTGGACAATTACCACACCATCGCCGAGACCTATCGCCACCTGACCCGCGACCTCAGCCCGGCCTTCCTGCGCTCGCTGCCGCGGGGCCGTTTCCAGCCGGTGGCCGAACCGATCCCGCGCGTGCTGGCGTTGGCCTGGGACTATGTCGCCATGACCGACGGCGACCTGCGCGAGCGCAGCTTCGCCGATTTCATCGCCGGCGCGCAGCAGGTGGACTGGCTGACCATCGGCGAGCTGTGGTCGCTGCCCTCGATGCTGCGCTATGCGCTTCTGCTGCGCATGCTGCGGCTGAGCGAGGAGACCGAGCACGCCCGCCGCGGCCGGCGCGAGGCCAATGCCGCCATGGACCGGCTGATGGCGCAGGACGAGCCGGGCCCCGCCGATTTCGACCTGGTGGTGCCGGGGCCGGCGCTGCGGAACCCGGCCTTCGTCGCGCAGGCGATCTATCGCATCCATACCGGGCTGGACCGCACCCATGCCATTACCGAGCAGCTGGCCCGCCGCCTTGAGGCGCGCGGCACCACGGCCGAGCAGGTGATGGCCAGCGAGCAGACCCGCCAGACCGAGAACAACGTCACCGCCGCCCATATCATCCGCGCGCTGAAGCGCCTGGACGAGATCAACTGGCGCGAATGGTTCGAGGCCACCAGCCGCACCGAGGCGATCCTGCGCGAGGATCCCGACCACCAGCGGCTCGCCCCCCAGACCCGCAACGCCATCCGCAACCGCATCGAGATGATCGCCCGCCATTCCGCCCTGGCCGAGCCCGAGGTCGCCGAGCGTGCGCTTGCCGCCGCGGCACGGCGCGGCATCCCGGTCTCGGTCGTGCTGCTGGGCGACGACGCGCCGCATTTCGAGGCCGATTGCGGCTATCGCCCGGTCTGGCGCGAGCGGCTGGCGCGGCTGGCGCGCCGCCACGGCATCCTCAGCCTGATCCTGCCGCTGGCCGTGCTGGTGACGGCGGCCTTCGGCCTGGCGCTGGCCTATGTCTCGGCCCAGACCGGCGGCTTCCTGGCCGCGACGCTGATCGTGCTGTCGCTGCCGGCCTTCCTGGACGCCTCGCTGGCGCTTCTGCGCTTCGTCGCCAGCCGGGTGATCCCGCCGGCGCAGCTGCCGGCCTACGGGTTCAAGGACGGCATCCCGCCGGACCATGCGACGCTGGTGGCGATCCCCTGTCTGCTGAGCGGCTTCGACACCATCGACGACCTGCTGAGCAATCTCGAGGTGCATTACCTCGCGAATCCCGACCCGGCGCTCAGCTTCGCGCTGCTGACCGATTTCACCGACGCGCCCGAGGAAACCGCGCCGCGCGACGCCGAACTGCTGGCCTATGCCCGCCGCGGCATCGCCGCCTTGTCCGAGAAATACGCCCATACCGGCCGCCGCTTCTACCTGCTGCACCGCCGCCGGCAGTGGAACGAGGCCGAGGGCGTCTGGATGGGATGGGAGCGCAAGCGCGGCAAGCTGGTCGAGCTGAACGCGCTGCTGCGCGGCAGCGCCGACACCAGCTTCGTCGATACCGGCCCGCGCCCGCCCGAGGGCATCCGCTATGTGGTGACGCTGGACGCCGACACGCGCATGCCGCGCGACACCGTGCGGATGCTGGTCGGGATGATGGCGCATCCGGTCAACCGCCCGGTCTACGACCCGGCGCTGCGGCGCATCGCCCGCGGCCACGGGCTGATCCAGCCGCGCGTGACCTCGCTGCTGAAGCACGGCAGCCAGACCTCGCCCTTCCAGCGCATCCTGTCGCAGGACAAGGGGCTCGACCCCTATGTCTTCACCGTCTCGGACCTGTATCAGGACCTGTTCGACCAGGGCACCTATACCGGCAAGGGCATCTATGACGTCGATGCCTTCATCGCCGCCGCCCAGGACGGCATCCGCGAGAACACGGTGCTGAGCCACGACCTGATCGAGGGCGCCTGGCTGCGCGCGGCGCTGGCGACCGACGTGAACTTCATCGAGGAATATCCCAAGCGCTTCGACGTGGACCTGTCGCGCCAGCACCGCTGGGCGCGCGGCGACTGGCAATTGCTGCCCTATCTGCTGGACCCGCGCAACGGGCTGGACGCGCTGGCGCGGTTCCGCATCGTGGACAACCTGCGCCGCAGCCTGCTGCCGGTGCTGTTGCTGCTGGCCGGGCTGGTGGCGCTGGTCGGCCTGCCCCATGCCGATGCGGTGCTGTGGCTGGGCGTGCTGGGCCTGTCCATGTGCCTGTCGCAGCTGCTGGGCTGGCTGATGGGCTTGATGCCGCGCCAGTCCGGGGTGGCGCCGCTGCGCCACATGCTGGTCATCGGCAACGAGCTGATCGACCAGCTCATGGCCTTCATGATGCGGCTGACGCTGCTGCCGCAGATGGCCTGGAGCATGGTCGACGCCACCGTGCGCAGCCTGTGCCGGGTCTATCTGTCGCGCCGGCACCTGCTGGAATGGACCACCACCGACGCCGTCGCCAGCCGCCGCCACGAAACGCCGACCGGCTATCTGGCGCTGATGCGCGGCGGGCTGGCGCTTGGCCTGGGCTTCATCGCGCTGGTGGCGGCGCTGCGCCCCGACAACCTGGCCCCGGCGCTGGCCATCGGCGTGCTGTGGCTGGGCGCGCCGCTGATCGCCTGGGTCAGCGCCCGCCCGATCGAGCGCGAGGGCGCCCGCCCCCTGACCGGCGAGGAGCGGCTGGAATGGCGGGCCGAGGCGCGGCTGATCTGGCGCTTCTTCGAGACCTTCGTGGACGAGCACACCCATCACCTGCCGCCCGACAACCACCAGGACGATCCGCAGCCGAAACTGGCCGAGCGCACCTCGCCCACCAATATCGGGCTCTACCTGCTCTCGACCGTCAGCGCGCACGAGTTCCGCTGGATCACCCTGGGCGAGGCGCTGGACCGGATCGAGGCCACGCTTTCCACCATCGAGCGGCTGGAGCGCCATCACGGCCATCTCTACAACTGGTATGCCACCGACACGCTGGAGCCGCTGGGCACGCGCTACATCTCGGCGGTGGACAGCGGCAATCTGGCCGGGCATCTCATCACCCTGTCCTCGACGCTGAAGGAATGGGCGCGCAACCCGGCGCTGTATCTGCTGCCCGAGCTTTCGGGCGCGGTCGACATCCTGTCGCTGATGCGCCGGCTGCACGCGGCGATCCCGCGCGAGCGGCGCAGCCTGAACCCGCTGCGCAACCGCATCGAGGAGCGCATCGCCGGCTTGTGGCGCAGCATGGCCACCGGCGACGCGCCGCATCTGGCGCCCCTGCATGTGCAGGGCCATGCCCGCGCCGCCGCCAATCTGCAGGTGCTGATCCAAGGCCTGGTCACCGAGGTTCCGACCGATGCCACGCGCGAGCTGGACTGGTGGGCCAGCCGGCTGGTCCGCACCTGCGACGAGATGGAGAGCCTGGGCCGGATCGACCCCGAAGAGGTCGCCGTGGCGGCCCGGCGCATGGCGGCGCTGGCCGAACGCGCCCGCGCCTTCGCCTTCCAGATGGATTTCGGCTTCCTCTACGACCCCGAGCGCCAGCTGCTCGCCATCGGCTACAATTGCGCCGAGGGCACGCTGGACCAGTCCTTCTACGACCTGCTGGCGTCCGAGGCGCGGCTCGCCTCGCTTTTCGCCATCGCCAAGGGCGACCTGCCGACCGAGCACTGGAACCGGCTCGGCCGGCCGATGACGGCCATGGCCTACGGCTCGACGCTGGTCAGCTGGTCGGGTTCGATGTTCGAATACCTGATGGCGCCGCTGATCATGGACGAGCCGCCCGGCTCGATCCTCTACAGCTCCTGCGACGTGGCGGTCGAAGCGCAGATCCGCGACGGCTGGCGCGCCGGCCGGCCCTGGGGCGTGTCGGAAAGCGCCTACAACGCCCGCGACGCCCAGATGAACTATCAGTATTACGCCTTCGGCGTGCCGGAACTGGCGCTGCGGCGCTGGCTGCGCGACGATCAGGTGGTGGCGCCCTATGCCAGCTTCATCGCCGCCACCTTCCGCCCGCGCAGCGCGCTGCGCAACCTGCGCCGGCTGGCGACCCTTGGCGCGCGCGGCGAATACGGCTTTTTCGATGCGGTGGACTTCACCCCCTCGCGCCTGCTGCAGGGCCGCAAATGCGCGGTGGTGCGCAGCGTGATGGCGCATCACCAGGGCATGAGCCTGATCGCCATCGCCAATTGCCTGATGGACGGGCTGCACCGCGTCCGCTTCAACGCCGATCCGGTGATCGAAAGCGTCTCGACGCTCTTGCAGCAAAAGACCCCGCGCGAGGTCTCGCCGCTGCTGCGCGAGACGCTGCGCCGCCGGCTGCCCGGCCCTTCGGAGCTGGGCCAGACCGAGATCGTCGAAGTGGCGGATGCCGCATCGGCGCCCCATACCGTCGCGATCATGTCGAACGGGCGGCTGTCGATGCTGCTCGACGCCAGCGGCGCCGGACGGCTGCGCATGGAGGGCGCGGCCATCACCCGCTGGCGGCCCGACCCGGCGGCGGACGTCTGGGGAGAATTCCTGTTCATCCGCGACGTCGGCTCGGGGCGCTGGTGGTCGGCGACGGCGGCGCCGGGCTTCGATCCCGGCATCGCCTATTCCGCCCGGCTGTTCGACTACAAGGCGAATTTCGCCGCCAGCGGCGAGGGCATCCATTGCGAGACCGAGGTGATCCTGTCCGACGACCTGGACGCCCGCGGCGCGCGGGTCAAGCTGCGCAACACCTCGGACCGGCCGCGGCAGATCGAGCTGACCAGCTACGGCGAGATCGTGCTGGACCTGAACGAGGCCGACCGCGCCCATACCGCTTTCTCGCGCATGTTCGTCGCCACCGAGGCCCAGCCCGAGCGCGGCCGCATCTTCGCCCGCCGCAACAAGCACAACCCACAGGACCCCGACCGCCACCTGATGCACATGAGCGCGGGGGCGGGCGTGGCCGATGCCACGGCCACCGACCGGCGGCTGTTCGTCGGACGCGGCCGCAGCATCCGCGCCCCCCAGGCGCTGGACAATCCCGACCTGCTGGCCCAGGCGGCGGCGGGCGAAACCTATACGCTGGACCCGATCCTCTCGCTGACCCGGCGGCTGACCATCGATCCGGGCAAGGAGGCGGTGGTGACCTTCTGGACCGTCGCCGCCACCAGCCGCGAGGCGCTGGAGGAGGCGCATCCCCGGCTGATCGACGAATCCGCCTATGAAAACGAACACCAGATGGCCTGGACCCGCAGCCAGGTGCAGCTGCATCACGCCGACATCACCCCCGAGGAAGCGGCGCTGTTCCGCCGCTATGCCGCGCTGCTGGTCTATCCCAACCAGGCGCTCAGCTCGCAGGTGCGCCACGAGATGGGCTCGCAATCGGCGCTGTGGCCGATGTCGGTCTCGGGCGACAATCCGATCATGGTGCTGCGCATCAACGACCCCGACCTGATGCCGGTGGCGCGGCAGGCGATCCGCATGCAGGAATACCTGCGCATGCGCGGCCTGGACTGCGATCTGGTGATCCTGAACGAACAGCGCGTGAGCTATGCCGCGCATCTGCACGAGGCGCTGAACAACCTGTGCCACAGCATGCAGCTGCTGCATTCGCGCCCCTCGGTCTTTGCCGTCGATGCCAACGGGCTGTCGCCCGAGACGCGCGACACGCTGCTGGCCGTCGCCCGCGTGGTGATCCATGCCCAGAACGGCAACCTGGCCGAGCAGATCCAGCGGCTCGAGCCGGCCGAGCTGCGGCGCGGCATCACCCGCCCGCCGTCGCGGCCGCTGCAGCGCCCGGCGCTGCGCCCCGACTTCCCCGCCGAGGAGCTGCATTTCTGGAACGGCACCGGCGGCTTCGACGCGCAGGGCAATTACCTTGTCCGCCTGCGCCATGGCGAGACTACGCCCAATCCCTGGATCAACGTCGTCGCCCGCAGCGATTTCGGCTTCCACATCTCGGCCGAGGGCGCGGGCTTTTCCTGGTCGGCCAATTCGCGCGACCACCAGCTGACGCCCTGGTCGAACGACGCGGTCAGCAACCCGCCGGGCGAAGGCATCCTGATCCGCGACGTCGGCACCGGCGCGATCCATACCCCCTATGCGGCGCTGTCAAGCCAGCGCGAGGCGCTTTACCAATGCCGGCACGGCGCCGGCTTTTCCGAATTCGCCGCCTGGTCGGGCGAACTGGAGATCACCGCGCTGCATAGCCTGACGCCCGACGCGGCCCTGCGGGTGATCGGGCTGCGGCTGGTCAATTGCGGCACGCGCCGGATGACGCTGGACGTGGCGCAGTTCCTTGAGCCGGTGATGGGCGGCTCGCGCGCCAAGACCGCGCCCTATCTGCAGCTGCGCTACCTGCCCGAGGCGCGCGCCGTGGAATGCGAGAACCCCTATTCCATCGATTATGCCGGCCAGCGCATGATCCTGTCGGTGGACAGCGAGGTGACGGGGCTTTGCCTGTCGCGCCTGATCTGGCAGGGCCGCAACCGCGACGCCTGCCTGCCGGCCTGGTTCGATTCCACCCTCAGCCACCGCTTCGTGCGCCGCCATGACGGCGACCCGGTGATGATGCTGGAAACCCGCATCGAGATCGAGCCGGGCGAAAGCCGCACCGTCACCTTCCGGCTGGCCGCCGCGTCCGGCGCCGCCGCCGAGCCGCTGCCGGCGCGGGCCGACACCGCCCGGCAGGCCGCCACCGCGCAGACCGACCACTGGCAGCACATCTTCGGCCGCCTGCAGGTCCAGACCCCCGACCCGGCCTTCGACCTGATGGTGAACCGCTGGCTGCCCTATCAGGCCATCGCCTGCCGGATCCGGGCGCGCTCGGCCTTCTACCAGGCCTCGGGCGCCTATGGCTTCCGCGACCAGTTGCAGGACACCTCGGCCATGCTGGTCTATGACCCGGCGCTGGCCCGCGCCCAGCTGCTGGAGGCCGGCTCGCGCCAGTTCCCCGAAGGCGACGTGCAGCACTGGTGGCTGCCCGGCACCGGCGCGGGGGTGCGCACCATGATCGCCGACGACGTGGTCTGGCTGGGCCATGCGCTGGCGCGCTATGTCGAGGTCACCGGCGACCGCGCGATCCTGGACGAGCCCCTGCCCTTCATCCTGGGCCGCGCGCTGGGACCGGGCGAGCACGACGCCTTCTACACGCCCGAGATCAGCGACCGCACCGCGCCGCTTTACGAACATGCCGCCCTGGCGCTGGAGCTGGCCATCGCCCGCACCGGCGAACAGGGCCTGCCGCTGTTCCTGGGCGGCGACTGGAACGACGGCATGAACCGGGTGGGCGCGGCCGGGCGCGGCCAGTCCGTCTGGATGGGCTGGTTCCTGGCCCAGACCATCGCCATGATGGCGCCCCTGGCCGAGGCGCGGGGCGAGGAGGAGCGCGCGAAACGCTGGCGCGGCCATGCCGCCAAGCTGTCCCGCGCGCTGGACCGGCACGGCTGGGACGGCAGCTGGTATCTGCGCGGCCTCTATGACGACGGCACGCCGCTGGGCTCGGCCTCGTCGCAGGAATGCCGCATCGATTCCATCGCGCAAAGCTGGTCGGTGATTTCGGGCGCCGGCCGCAAGGACCGCCGCAACCCGGCGCTGGACGCGGCGCTGGAACACCTGCTGGACGAGGACGGGATGCTGCTGCGGCTGTTCACCCCGCCCTTTGCCGATGCGCCGCAGGACCCCGGCTATATCAAGGGCTACCCGCCCGGCGTGCGCGAGAACGGCGGGCAATACACCCATGCCGCGATCTGGATGGTGCAGGCGCTGTGCATGGCGGGCCGCGCCGACGACGCCTGGCGGGTGTTCCGGCTGCTCAACCCGATCAGCCATGCCAGCGACGCCGCGACCCTGCGGGTCTATCGCGGCGAGCCCTATGTCGTCGCCGCCGACGTCTACGGCGCCGAGGAAAAGACCGGCCGCGCCGGCTGGACCTGGTATACCGGCTCGGCCGGCTGGCTGCACCGCGTCGCGGTCGAGCATATCCTGGGCCTGCGCATCAGGAACGGCGAACGGCTGGAGGTCGCGCCCGCCCTGCCCTCGCACTGGCCGGGTTTCCGCGCCAGCGTGATGATCGGCGACCGCCGGCACGAGGTCGAGGTCGCGCGCGACCAGAGCGGCGCGCCGCAGGTCCGTGTCGGCTGACGGGGCGGGAGGCGGCGGCATGACGGCACGGTCCCGGCACAGGCCGCGGCAGGGAAAGGCCCCGCCTGCTGCCCGCCTTCGCGGCGCGGGCTTACTCCGCCTCGGCCAGCAGGGGCAGGATGCTGCCCCGCTCTTTCAGGCAGCGCAGGGTGAAGATCGAGCGGGCATGCCGGATGCCCGGCACCCGATAAAGCTTGCGGCGCAGGAATTCCTCGTATCCCCGGGTGCCGCTGACCGCCACCTTCAGCAGATAGTCGTAGGCGCCGGTGGTCAGCCAGACCTCCTGCACCTCGGGGATGGCGGCCATGGCGCGGCCGAATTCCTCCAGCCCCTTGTCGTCGTGCCGTTCCAGCGTGATCTCGATGATGACGGTCTCGGCGGCGCCGAGGCGCGACTGGTCCAGGATGGCGGCATAGCCCTTGATGACGCCCTCGGCCTCCAGCCGGCGGGTGCGCTGCCAGCAGGGGCTGGGCGACAGGCCGACCGTTTCGGCCAGCTGGCTGTTCGACAGCCTGCCGTCGCGACTCAGCGCCCGCAGGATCCGGAGGTCGGTCGCGTCCAGCGGGCGCGGGGCAGAAGTTTCGCTCATCATATCACGGTATTGCCAAAAGAATCTTTTGCATTCTTGCTTAGAGGCAGAAATAAAGAAAGGAAATTTTGCAAGGATTTGTGGCATCATCCCTGTGGGAGGAGCGAGATGGAAAGCCTGCAAATCGTCAGTTCTGCCGCCGCCGTCCGCCCGCCGCGGATCGCCCCGGCGGCCGCGATCCGCGGCGCGACGCGCGGGCGGACCCGCCCCTGACCAGTTCCCCGAGGCAAAGGAGGTGCCGATGGAGACGCCAGACCCGAATGACTATCCGCCGCTGAGCCTTGTGGTCCCCGAGCCCGAGGTGCGGCCCGGCGGGCAGCCGGATTTCTCGCATGTCGCGATCCCGCGCGCCGGCACGGTGCGCCGGCCGCCGGTCGATGTGGATCCCGAGGAGATCCGCGACCTGGCCTTCACCATCATCCGGGTGCTGAACCGCGAGGGGCAGGCGGTGGGGCCATGGGCCGAGGCGCTGGACATCACCCCCGAGGACCTGCTGACCGGGCTGCGCCACATGATGACGCTGCGCATCTACGATGCGCGGATGCTGAACGCGCAGCGCCAGCAGAAGACCAGCTTCTACATGCAGCACCTGGGCGAAGAGGCGATCTCCTGCGCCTTCCAGCGGGCCTTGGCGCCGGGGGACATGAACTTCCCGACCTACCGGCAGGCCGGGCTGCTGATCGCCGCCGGCTATCCGCTCAGCTCGATGATGAACCAGATCTTCTCGAATTCCGAGGACCCGATGCGCGGCCGGCAGCTACCGGTCTGCTATTCCTCGCGCGAGCACGGCTTCTTCACCATCTCGGGCAACCTCGCCACGCAGTTCATCCAGGCGGTGGGCTGGTCCATGGCCTCGGCCATCTCGGGGGACCGCAAGATCGCGGCGGGCTGGATCGGCGACGGCTCGACGGCAGAGAGCGACTTCCACGCCGCGCTGGTCTTCGCCTCGACCTACAAGGCGCCGGTGGTGCTGAACATCGTCAACAACCAATGGGCGATCTCGACTTTTCAAGGCATTGCGCGCGGAGGTTCAGGCACTTTCGCAGCACGCGGGCACGGCTTCGGCATTCCCTCGCTGCGGGTGGACGGCAACGACTATCTCGCGGTGCTGGCGGTGGCGAAATGGGCGGCGGAACGCGCCCGGCGCAACCTCGGCCCGACGCTGATCGAATATGTCACCTATCGCGCCGGCGGGCATTCGACCTCGGACGACCCCTCGGCCTATCGTCCGGCCGAGGAAAGCGCGGCCTGGCCGCTGGGCGACCCGATCCTGCGGCTCAAGAACCACCTGATCGCGCTCGGCCATTGGAGCGACGACCGCCACGCCCAGGCCGAGGCCGAGATCCTGGCCGAGATCACCGAACAGCAGAAGCGCGCCGAGGCCATCGGCACCCTGCATCACGGCCAGCACCCGAGCCCCGCCGACATGTTCGAGGATGTCTATGCCGAGATGCCGCCGCATCTTCTGAAGCAACGTCACGAGGCGGGGTTCTGACATGGCACGCATGACGATGATCGAGGCCATCCGCGACGCGCTGGACGTGGCGATGGAGGCCGACCCGACGGTGGTGGTCTTCGGCGAGGACGTGGGCTATTTCGGCGGCGTCTTCCGCTGCACCGCCGGCCTGCAGGCGAAATACGGCCGCACGCGCTGTTTCGACACGCCGATCAACGAATCCGGCATCGTCGGCGCCGGCATCGGCATGGCCGCCTATGGGCTGAAGCCGGTGGTGGAAATCCAGTTCGCCGATTACGTCTATCCGGCCTATGACCAGATCGTGTCCGAGGCGGCGCGGCTGCGCTATCGCTCGGCCGGGCAATTCACCTGCCCGATGGTGGTGCGCATGCCCACCGGCGGCGGCATCTTCGGCGGCCAGACCCACAGCCAGAGCCCCGAGGCGCTGTTCACCCATGTGACGGGCCTCAAGACCGTGGTGCCCTCGAACCCGCGGGACGCCAAGGGGCTGCTGCTGGCCGCCATCGAATGCCCCGATCCGGTGATCTTCCTGGAGCCGAAGCGGCTTTACAACGGGCCCTTCGACGGTCATCACGACCGCCCGGTGACGGCCTGGAAAAGCCATGAGCTGGGCGAGGTGCCCGAGGGGCATTACACGGTCCCGCTGGGCAAGGCGGTGCTGCGCCGCCAGGGCCGGGCGGCGACGGTGCTGACCTATGGCACCATGGTGCATGTGGCGCTGGCCGCGGCCGAGGAATCCGGCGTCGATGCCGAGGTGATCGACCTGCGCACCCTGCTGCCGCTGGACATGGAGACCATCGTCGCCTCGGTGAACAAGACCGGCCGCTGCCTGGTGCTGCACGAGGCGACGCTGACCTCGGGCTATGGCGCGGAACTGGCGGCGCTGGTGCAGGCGGAATGCTTCTGGCAGCTGGAGGCGCCGATCCGCCGGGTGACGGGCTGGGACACGCCCTATCCGCATACGCATGAATGGAGCTATTTCCCCGGCCCCGCGCGGGTGGCCGAGGCATTGCGTCAACTGGTCGAGGTGGCCTGAGATGGGTATTCACGCAATCCGCATGCCCGATATCGGCGAAGGCATTGCCGAGGCCGAGATTTCCGAATGGCTGGTCAAGCCCGGCGACATCCTGCGCGAGGACGATCCGATGGTCGCCGTGATGACCGACAAGGCGACGGTGGAAATCCCCTCGCCCGTGACCGGCACGGTGGTCTGGCAGGCCGGGGCGCCCGGCGACGTGATCGCCGTCGGCGCCGAACTGATCCGGCTGGAGGTGGACGGGCCGGGCAATGTCGCGGGCGACACGCCCGCCCCGGCGGCCGCCCCGGGGCCGTCGCGGCAGGCCGAAACCGCGCCACCCGATCCCGAACCCGCGCAACCGAAGGCCGAAGCGCCGCCCGAACCCGAGCCCCAGGCGGAAAAGCCGGCACCGAAACCGGCGGCGAAACCCGCGGCGGCCGCTTCCCCCGCGCCCCTGCGCCCCGAGGGGGAAAGGCCCATCGCCTCGCCCGCCGTCCGGGCCCGGGCGCGCGAGGCCGGGGTGGACCTGCGGCTGGTGCGCGGCTCGGGTCCGGCCGGCCGCATCGGTCACGAGGATCTGGACGCCTTCATCGCCTCGGGCGGCATCCCGGCCCCTTCGGGTCCGCAGCCCGACGGTTCGGTCGAGGAGATCCGCGTCATCGGCCTGCGCCGCAAGATCGCCGAGCGCATGCAGGCCGCGAACAGCATCCCGCAGATCACCATCGTCGAGGAGATCGACGCCACGGCGGTCGAGGATCTGCGCGGCCGGATGAACGCGCAGGGCAAGGGCGCGCGGCTGACGCTGCTGCCCTTCATCGCCCGCGCCATCGTGCGCGCCGTGCATGAACAGCCACTGATGAATGCGCATTACGACGCCGAGGCGCAGCTGATCCGCCGCTTTGGCGGGGTGCATCTGGGCATCGCGGCGCAGACCCCGACCGGGCTGATGGTGCCGGTGGTCCGCCATGCCGAGGCGCTGGACCTGCGCGCCACCGCGGCCGAGATCGCGCGGCTGGGCACGGCCGCCAAGGAAGGCACCGCCAAGCGCGACGAGCTTTCCGGCTCGACCATCACCATCACCTCGCTGGGGCCGCTGGGCGCCATCGCCTCGACCCCGATCCTGAATGTGCCCGAGGTCGCCATCGTCGGCGTCAACCGGCTGGCGGTCAGGCCGTTCTGGAACGGCGCCGCCTTCGAGCCGCGCAAGATGATGAACCTGTCCTGCAGCTTCGACCACCGGGTGATCGACGGCTGGGACGCCGCCGTCTTCGTGGCGCGGTTGAAAGAGCTGCTGGAAACCCCGGCGCTGATCTTCGTGGAGGGCTGAGCGATGCGCGAGATCCAATGCAGGCTGCTGGTCATCGGCGCCGGTCCCGGCGGCTATGTCTGCGCCATCCGCGCCGGGCAGCTGGGCGTCGACACGGTGATCGTGGATGCCGAGCCGCCCGGGGGCACCTGCCTCAATGTCGGCTGCATCCCCTCCAAGGCGCTGATCCATGCAGCCGATGAATTCCATAGGCTTGCAGAGCTTTCCTCGAATTCTTCGATGGGCATTTCCGCCGGCGGCGCCCGGCTGGACCTTGGGGCGACGATGGCCTGGAAGGACGGCATCGTCACCCGGCTGACCGGCGGCGTGGCGACGCTGCTGCGCAAGGCCAAGGTGCGGCTGGTCACCGGCCAGGCCACGGTCCGCGACGGCAAGACCGTGCTGGTCGAGACGCCCGAGGGCCCGGTGCAGATCCGCGCCGAGGTGCTGGTCATCGCCACCGGCTCGGAGCCGATCGAGATCCCGGCGCTGCCTTTCGGCGGCAAGGTCATCTCCTCGACCGACGCGCTGGCGCTGACCGAGGTGCCGGGCCGGCTGGCCGTGGTCGGCGGCGGCTATATCGGGCTGGAGCTGGGCATCGCCTATGCCAAGCTGGGCGCCGAGGTGACGGTGGTCGAGGCCGCGCCGCGCATCCTGCCGCAATACGATGCCGAGCTGACGCGGCCGGTGGCGCAGCGCCTGACCCAGCTGGGCGTGCGCGTGCTGACCGGGGCGCGGGCCGGCGGGCTGTCGGACAGCGGCGCGCTGCGCGTCGCCGGCGTGGACGGGGCCGAGGACATCCAGGCCGACAAGGTGCTGGTCACCGTCGGCCGCCGCCCCCGCGCCACCGCTGCCGGGCTGGCCGGGCTGCGGCTGGAGATGGCGGGACCGTTCATCCGCATCGACGAACGCTGCCGCACCTCGATGGCCGGGGTGCTGGCCATCGGCGACGTGACCGGAGAGCCGATGCTGGCGCATCGCGCCATGGCGCAAGGCGAGATGGTGGCGGAACTGGTCGCGGGCCAGCGCCGCGCCTGGGACAAGCGCGCCATCCCGGCGGTCTGCTTCACCGATCCCGAGATCGTCAGCGTCGGCATTTCCCCCGAGGAGGCGGCAGCGGCGGGGCGCGAGGTCGTCACCGGCCTTTTCCCCTTTGCCGCCAACGGCCGGGCGATGACGGCCGGGGACGAAACGGGCTTCATCCGCGTCACCGCCCGCGCCGATACGCATGAGGTGCTGGGCATCCAGGCGGTCGGGGCCGGCGTGGCCGAGATGGCCGGCGGCTTCGCCCTGGCGCTGGAGATGGGCGCCCGGCTCGAGGACATCGCCGCCACCATCCACGCCCACCCGACCCGCGGCGAGGCGCTGCACGAGGCCTGCCTGCGGGCGCTCGGCCACGCCCTGCATATCTGACAGGCCCGCATCCCGGCCGGGCGGCCACCCCGTCGCCGCCCGGCCGCAACGCCGTGCCGCCATGGCCCGGCCGTCCCGCCTGCAGGGCTGCGCAGGCCGCAGGATCTTCAACAAAGCTTCACGAAGCTGAGCCGTTTTCGTCACGCAAGCCCTCTATCAGTCCCCCAACCGCTCACGGAGGGCCCGCCTTGCTTGCAGTTCAGAACGTCACCCGCGTCTTTTCCGGGCGTGCCGCGGTGGACGATATCAGCTTTGCCGTGGACGGCCCGGCCTTCGTCGGCATCATCGGCCGGTCGGGCGCGGGCAAGTCCACCTTCCTGCGGATGATGAACCGGCTGACCGACGCCTCGGCCGGGCGGATCTGCGTGGACGGGCGTGACATTCTGGCGCTGCGCGGCCGCGACCGCCGCGCCTGGCAAAGCCAATGCGCGATGATCTTCCAGCAGTTCAACCTGGTGCCGCGCATGGACGTGGTTTCGAACGTGCTGCATGGGTTGCTGAACCGCCGCCCGGTCCTGGCCACGCTGTTCAACCTGTGGCCGCGCGCCGACATCCTGCGCGCGCTGGAGATCCTCGACCGGCTGGGCATCGCCGAACAGGCCCCCAAGCGGGCCGAGGCGCTGTCGGGCGGCCAGCAGCAGCGCGTCGCCATCGCCCGCGCGCTGATGCAGGACCCCCGGATCATCCTGGCCGACGAGCCCATCGCCAGCCTCGACCCGATGAATGCGCAGATCGTCATGGACACGCTCAAGCGCATCAATGTCGAGGACGGCCGCATGGTGATCGCCAACCTGCACACGCTGGACACGGCGCGGCGCTATTGCGACCGGGTGATCGGCATGCGCGACGGCCGCATCGTCTTCGACGGCACGCCCGCGCAGCTTTCGACCGGCGTCGCCCGCGACATCTATGGCGCGGACCACAGCTTCAACGAGGCCGCGACCTCGACCGCCATCCCCGCCGACGCCGCGGCCGATGCGGCCTATGCCGCGCGGCTGATGGCCTGACGATCCCTGCATACTCGCAACCCATGGAGAGACCATGAAACCGCTTGCCCTGGCGCTTGCCGCCGCCACCGCCTTCACCTCGGCCGCCACCGCCCAGCCGATCACCGGCTTCAACCTCGGCATCATGGGCGGCGAGAACGCGCAGGACCGCATGACCTCGAACGAATGCTACCGCGCCGCCATCGAGGCCGAGCTGGGCGTGCCGGTCAAGGTCTTCACCCCCGCCGATTACGACGGCGTCATCCAGGGCCTGCTGGGCGGCACGCTGGACATGGCCTGGCTGGGCGCCTCGGGCTATGCCAAGATCCACCTGACCGATCCCGAGGCGGTCGAGCCGGTGCTGACCAAGCAGAACATGGACGGCTCGACCGGCTATTACGCCATCGGCTTCGCCCGCAAGGACAGCGGCATCGCCTCGATCGAGGATGCCAGGGGCAAGTCCTTCGCCTTTGCCGAACCGAACTCGACCTCGGGCTATCTGGTGCCGGGCGCCGAGCTGGCCGAGACCCATGGCAAGCTGGAGGATTTCTTCGGCCAGGTCCGTTTCGCCGGCGGGCATGAACAGGCCATCATCGGCGTGGCCAACGGCGATTTCGACGCCGGCGTCAGCTGGGCCGACGGGCTGGGCGACTGGGAGGACGGCTATAACTCGGGCGCCTTCCGCAAGGCCGCCGATGCCGGGCTGGTCGAGATGAACGACCTGGTCGAGATCTGGAAGTCCAAGCTGATCCCGGAAGGGCCGATGGTGCTGCGCAAGGCCCTGCCGCAGGAGGTCAAGGACAAGGTCACGAAGCTGACCGCCGACCTGCACGAGACCGACAAGGCCTGCGCCTATGGCGTCGCGCATGGCGAGGCCATGGATTTCGTGCCGGTGACGCATGACGCCTATCTGGGCGTGGTCGCCGCCCGCAAGCTGCAGGAAACGGCGCAGTAGGCGCCTTTCCCCGGCCGCGTCCCCGTGCCGGGGCGCGGCCTTCGCATTTCAGCCGCAGGACTCTCATGGCCGCCCTTGCCCCGGACCATATCCGCGATGCCTATCTGGAACTGGCCCGACGCCGCCGGCTTTACGGCGGGCTGTTGCTGGTGCTCTTCGTCGCCATGATGGCGGCGGGGTTCCGGCTGGCCGAAAACCGCAATGCCGGCGGCTTCGTCGACGGGCTGCCGATGGTGCTGGCCTTCCCCTCCGAGGTGCTGACCGAGGCCTGGCAGAAGCGCGCGAACCTGCCGGGCCTGCTGGCCAAGCACCTGCCCTCGCTGGTCGAGACGCTGAACATCGCCGCCGTCTCGACGCTCATGGGCGGGCTGATGGCGATGGGGCTGGCGCTTCTGTCGACGCGCGGGCTGGCGCGCTGGCCGCGGCTGACCGGGCTGTTCCGCCGGCTGATGGACGCGCTGCGCGCCGTGCCCGAGATCGTGATCGCGCTGGTGCTGATCTATATCCTCGGCGGCGGGCCGGTGCCGGCGGTCATCGCCATCTCGCTGCATACTGCCGGCGCGCTCGGCAAGCTGTTTTCCGAAGTGGCCGAGAATGCCGACCTGAAGCCGGTCGAGGGGCTGGCCTCGGTCGGCGCCGGCTGGGGCCAGCAGGTCGGGCTGGGGGTGCTGCCGCAGGTCGCGCCGAACTGGCTGTCCTATGCGCTGATGCGCTTCGAGATCAACCTGCGCGCCAGCGCCATCCTGGGCTTCGTCGGCTCGGGCGGCATCGGCTACGACCTGAAGCTGGCGATGCAATGGGGCACGGGCCGCTATGACGAGGTGGTGGCGATCTTCCTGCTGCTGTTCGTGGCCATCGTCGCCATCGACCGGCTGTCCGACCACGCGCGCAGCCGGCTGGTAAGGGGCTGAACCATGACGACCACCGCCACGCTTTCCCCCGCGCTGACCGATACCGTGCTGACCCGCTTTGCCCGCCGCCGGCTGGCAGCCTTTGCGGTGCCGCTGGCGATCCTGGCCTATCTGGCCTATGCCGCCATCGCCTTCGACATCGCCGGGCTGGCCGGGCGGGCGCGGATGGACAATGCCGCCGTGCTGCTGGCGGATTTCTGGCAGCACAAGACCCATGTGACGCGCGACAACCGCACGGGCGCCTTGCGCGTCGCCATCGACGGCGAGGCCAAGGGCACCTATCCGCCGGATCGCCTGCCCACCTGGATCGCCGCCGAGGGCGATGCGACCCGCATCGACCTGGGCCACGGCCATGTCGTCACCTATGACGCGGAGGGCGCGCGCTACGACGTGCCCGGCTACGGCCTGATCGACATCCGCCAGCAGGACGGCGGGCTGCACCTGACCGCGCCCGAGCCGCTGCCGGACTGGATCAACGCCACGGACAGCCGCGTCAGCGTCACGACCGAGGCCGGGCGCTTTGCCTATACCCGCGCCAAGGTCGAGACCTTCCGCTATCAGCCGGGCTGGGCGCTGTTCTTCTTTACCCTGGACAGCCCGTTTCACTACATGAGTTGGCCCGAGATCGCCGCCAGCGCGCTTTGGGGGCCGCGCGTCGATCCCGGCCTGCCCAACATCGCCGCCATGGCGCGCGATTTCTGGACCAATGCGATGTGGCGGCATGGCGACGTGATCTGGGCGATGTTCGAGACGGTGCTGATGGCCTTTCTGGGCACGTTCGGCGCGGCGCTGGTGGCGCTGCCGCTGGGCTTCATGGCGGCGCGCAATATGATGCCGCTGGGCGCGCTGCGCTTCGGGCTGCGGCGGGTCTTCGACTTCATCCGCGGCGTGGACGGGCTGATCTGGACCATCGTGCTGGCCCGAGCCTTCGGTCCCGGCCCGATGACCGGCGCGCTGGCGATCCTGCTGACCGACACGGGAAGCTTTGGCAAGATGTTCTCGGAAGCCCTGGAAAACATCGACGAAAAGCAGGTCGAGGGCATCCGCTCGACCGGCGCGGGCGCCGTGCAGCGGGCGCGCTTCGGGGTGATCCCGCAGGTGACGCCGGTGCTGCTGAGCCAGGTGCTGTATTTCCTGGAATCCAACACGCGCGGCGCCACGGTGATCGGCGCCATCGTCGGCGGCGGCATCGGCCTGTTGCTCACCCAGGCGATCCAGACCCAGAAGGACTGGGAGGACGTGGCCTATTACATGGTGCTGATCGTGCTGATGGTGATGGCGATGGACAGCTTCTCTGGCTGGCTGCGCCGCAGGCTGATCCGGGGCTAGACGCCTCTCCGTCGCGGCGATCCGGGATCGCGGGTCGCCGCCCCAAGGCCGCGCCGCCCAAGGGCGCCTGAAGCCAGGGCGGCGCGCTCTCCCTGGCGTCCAGCGTTCTTTTCGGGCTGCTGCTTTTGGCCTGCGTTGCGCTGTGGATCATGGTGCGGCGCGGGCTGGTCTGAGCCTGCGCCGCGGCGGGCTCACATGCCGCTGTAAAGCGGGAAGCGCGCGCAAAGCGCCTCGACCTCGGCCTTGACGCGGGCCTCGACCTCGGCATTGCCCGCCTCGCCATGCGCGGCCAGCCCGTCCACCACCTCGACGATCCAGCGGGCGATCTGGCGGAACTCCTCCTCCTTGAAGCCCCGCGTGGTGCCGGCCGGGGCGCCCAGACGGATGCCCGAGGTCACGAAGGGCTTCTCGGGATCGAAGGGCACGCCGTTCTTGTTGCAGGTGATATGGGCGCGGCCCAGGGCCGCCTCGGTCGCCTTGCCGGTCACGCCCTTGGGGCGCAGGTCCGCCAGGCACAGGTGGTTGTCGGTGCCGCCCGAGACGATGTCGATGCCGCCGCGCATCAGCTCGTCCGCCATGGCGCGGGCATTGGCGACGACCTGCGCGGCATAGTCCCTGAACTCGGGGCGCAGCGCCTCGCCGAAGGCCACCGCCTTGGCGGCGATCACATGCATCAGCGGGCCGCCCTGCAGGCCGGGGAACACGGCCGAGTTGATCTTCTTGGCGATCTCGGCATCGTTGGTCAGCACCATGCCGCCGCGCGGGCCGCGCAGCGATTTATGCGTGGTCGTGGTCACCACATGGGCATGCGGCAGCGGCGAGGGATGCTGGCCGCCCGCCACCAGCCCGGCGATATGGGCCATGTCGACCATCAGCCAGGCGCCCACCTCGTCGGCGATCTTGCGGAATTCGGCCCAGTCCCAGATCCGCGAATAGGCGGTGCCGCCGGCCAGGATCAGCCTGGGCTTCGTCTCATGGGCCTTTTTGCGGATCTCCTCCATGTCCAGCAGCTGGTCCTGCTGGCGCACGCCGTAGCTGACGACGTTGAACCACTTGCCCGACATGTTGACCGGCGAGCCATGCGTCAGGTGGCCGCCCGAATTCAGGTCGAGCCCCATGAAGGTGTCGCCCGGCTGCAGCAGCGCCAGGAACACCGCCTGGTTCATCTGGCTGCCGCTGTTCGGCTGGACATTGGCGAAGCCGCAATCGAAGAGCTGCTTGGCGCGTTCGATGGCCAGCTCCTCGACCACGTCGACATATTGGCAGCCGCCGTAATAGCGCTTGCCGGGATAGCCTTCGGCATATTTGTTGGTCAGGACCGAGCCCTGCGCCTCAAGCACCGCCTTCGAAACGATGTTCTCGGACGCGATCAGCTCGATCTCGTCGCGCTGGCGGCCAAGCTCCTGGCGGATCGCCCCGAAAATGGCAGGGTCGCGG
>NZ_JAEN01000007.1:0-217322 GCF_000518925.1 Paracoccus sp. J39
AGCGGTGGCTTGGTGCTGCTGCGGGCGGCGTAAAAGTCGTCCACCTATTCCCTTTCTGCGGCGGCAGGGAGGGCGTGAGGATTTACAGCGTGGACCTATATCTGAGAGTTCGCCAGGCTTGCGCGGAAGGCATGAGCCAGCGGGAAGCGGCGCGGGTGTTCAACATCTCGCGTGACACGGTTGCGAAGATGATGACCTTCTCGGTGCCACCGGGCTACCGACGGACGGCCGAGGTCAGGCGGCCAAAGCTTGATCCTTTCATCCCGATCATCGAGGGCTGGCTGGAGGCGGACCGTTCGATGCCGCGCAAGCAGCGGCAGGTCAGAGGTCGAAGCCTTCCGCCCGGCCGGAGTCCTCTCCGGCGATCAGGGCGTCCTGAAGGGCCTTTACCTTGGCCTCGTGCTCCTCCAGGAGCCGCAGCCCTGCCCGCACCACGTCGCTGGCCGAGCCATAGCGGCCGCCCTTCACCTGCGCGTCGATGAAGCTGACGAAGTGATCGCCGAGCGAAACCGATGTGTTGCGGGACATGCGGGCCTCCTGCGCGTCGATACCAGATATTACCAAAAAATCGTATCATCCGCAATTGCCGGCTCTGGGTTGCCGGATGGGCATATTGGCATAGGCGCATGTTGTCATATGCCCCTTTGCGATGAAGCGTCTGGTCGAGAGTCGCGCGGATTCGTCAGCGCTTGCATCGCCCGCACCTGATCCAGCCGCGCTCTCGCCTCGCCGCTGAAGGATTGCCATGCCGGCGAGGCCTCAATGACCCCGACCAGGGTCGAGGCCGTGTAAGTCGTGCCGAACGCCTGCTTCGCCCCTTGCGCCACATAGGCCACGGTCTCCGGCCATTTCAGCCAGCGCGGGCTGGTATCGGCGAGGCGATGGACCCAACCCGCGACCCCGCGCAGGAAGCCGGACAGACCGCCGAGCAGCCCCCGACCTGTCAGCGGCTGGCGCAGGGCTTCCAGCCCGTCGCTGAGAACCGGCGCCAGCGCGTTGTGCATTTCGCGGTTGCGATCTGCATCGTGATGCGTCCAAGCGCCCATCTCCCCCGGCGTCTCCAGCAGCTCCCGCAGCACCGGGTCGGGATCGATCTGCCGGATGGCGGCGATCAGCCCACCGGCAGCGATGGCATGGACCGTCTCGGCCTCCCGAAGCCGTCTGGCGACCGTGTCCTGCATGACCAGGTCGCGGCGGCGCTCTTCCTCGTCGGCAAGGCGACGAGCCTCTTCGGCGCGCAAGATGGCAATCTCTGCCTCCTTCTGCGCCTTCAGCCGCTCCTGCTCGGCCTTCCACGCAGGCCGGTCCAGACGGCGGCGGCGTGGTCCCGTCCGGGCCTGCCCATGCTTCGCGCCGACCTCGGCGTGATAGCGGTCCTGCCAGCCGCGCATCGCCTGCTTGTAGCTGCGCGACGGCGAACCGGACCAGCCGTGATCCTTGTGCCGGTCCTGCTCGCGATGGCCCTCATGGCAGCGCTTGGCGTCCATGCGCATATTGCCCTCTGCACATATGGGCACGGCCAGCACATGCACATGCGGGTGGGCTTCGTCGCGATGCTCGACGATGCTCACCACCTCGGCCGCGTTGCGCGCGGCATCGACCCTGGCGAAGGCGATCACGTCCTTGCGCCAGCGCAGATAATCGGCCTCATCCATATCCTCGACCGGGTCGGGAAAACTAAAGACGCTGCCGATCATCACATGCGTGTCGCTGCGGATGCTCCGCAGCGCCTCCTTCCGCTCCGGCTGCTCCTTGCGCAATCGGCGCAGCAGCTTGTTTTGTTCGGCGACGCGCTGCTCGATCAGCGCGACCACCTCCGAAGGCCGCATGCCTTCGAGGATGGTGGGCGGCTGCGGATCTTCGACATGCGGGCAGGCCCCGTCCAGCCGCTCGGCCTCATCCGCGACCTCGCTGACCGACCGGCTCTTGCTGTTGCCCTTGCGCGAATAGGTCTGCTTGTGCGCGAAGATCGATTTGCCGCTACGCTCAGACATAACGCAAGCCCTCGCTGAAGCCTGCGGCGCGCACTTCGCTGCGGGAAACCAGCTCCAGGTCCAGCGCCATACGGACCTGCCCGACGCTGAGCGTTCGACACAAAGGGTGACGGGATTTGATCCAGTCGGCAGTTTTTGCCGCATGCGCCGGGGTGGGCACCTGAGGCGATTCCGGCTCGTCCGCGATGTAATCGCGCCAGCGGCCCACCCTGAACCAGTTATCCGAGAAGCAGACCTTTGAGCGCGTATAGCCTGCGGTCTCCAGCGCATAGCGCTTTACAGCCGAGAGAAGCTTTTCATACCCGACCTCCTGCATGGCAGCCTCAACGTGGTGCAGGCAGGCCGCTTCGTTGCGACATCGGTCGGTTGGATAGGCCTTCAATATCTCAAGATATTCAGCCGCCGCCTCGCGCGCGCCTGCGCGCGAAGGTGGTTTATGGATGGTTTCAGGATGGTTTGGGGTCCGCTGTGGACGGGGTACCGGGTCCGCAGCGGACCCCGTTCCGGGTTCACGGTAGACCCCGTCCTCTGTGGACCCCGTCTCATCATCGGGTTCGGCAATGCCCTCCAGGGTGCGGACGGCGGCAAGGGAAATGCGATAGACGACGGTAAAACCGTTCTTGCAGGCACGGCGGCCGGTCTCGATCAGGATGCCTTCGTTCAGGAATTCGTTGATCGTGCGCTTGACGGTGGTTTCGCCAAGCTCGGTGTAGCGCTGGATCGTTCCCTTGGAACACCAGATGCCCGACCCGTCATCGCTGGCCTTGTCGGCCAGAAACATGATGATCTGTTTTCGCACCGGACTACCGAAGCGCCGCCCGGCGCAAAGATTCGCGACCTTCCAGCTCATGCTGCACCTCCCCACGGGGTTGCGCGGCGGGAAACTGTGACATATTCTTTTGTCAGAAGACCTTTGACAGTGCCGTCGGATGGAGTGCCAGCTCCTCCGGCGGCTTTCTTTTGCACAGACAAGGCCCGGAACTGCGGGACACCTGCGTCATAACCTATTGATTTGTATACTGCCGCATTGCACGAATGCGGGACACCACTTCGTTGATTTCGTTCAGTTTTCAGAAGAAGTGGTGGGCGACCCTGGAATCGAACCAGGCATGGGTCTCCCCGGCGGAGTTACAGTCCGCTGCCGCACCTTGCAGCACGTCGCCCGCCGAACGCTCTCGGCGTGGAGGGGTGATTATCCCGCCCGCTCGGGGGCGTCAAGCGGGATGCGGCCAGAATCTTGCGCTTTCTCGGCCGGGCGGCGCGGCGGCCGGAAAACTTGCATTCGGCCGCGATTTCTGCGCAGTCGGAACCATAACCGGGAATCCGACATGGCCGAAAAACCGCAGAAGACCAAGAAGCCCGCCTGGGTCATCGACAAGGAACGCGCCCGCCGCGCCGCCGCGGCCGAAACCGTCTGGCTGTTCGGCCTGCACGCCGTGCGCGACGCGCTGGCCAATCCGCGGCGCGAGAAGCTGCGGCTGGTCGTGACCCGCAACGCGCTGGACCGCCTCGGCCCCCTGCCCGAGGGGCTTGAAGCCGAGATCGCGGATGCCCGCAGCTTCGACCGAACCGTGCCGCTGCCGCCGGAAAGCGTGCATCAGGGCGCGGCGCTGGAGGTGAAGCCGCTGAAATGGGACAGCCTGGCCGATCTGGCGCTGTCGGGCCCGGGGCGGCCGCTGCTGGTGGCGCTGGACCGGGTGACCGACCCGCATAATGTCGGCGCCATCCTGCGCTCGGCCGAGGTCTTCGGCGCGCGCGCGGTCATCGCCCCGGCGCGCCACTCGGCGCCCGAGACCGGGGCGCTGGCCAAGACCGCCTCGGGCGCGCTGGAGCGGCAGCCCTATCTGCGGGTTACCAATCTGGCCGAGGCGCTGATCGAACTGCAGGCCATGGGCTATGTGGTGCTGGGGCTGGACGGCACCGGCACCGAGGCCCTGCCCGGGGCGCTGCGCGAACTGGCGGGCCGGCCGCTCTGCCTGGTGCTGGGGGCCGAGGGCCCCGGCCTGCGCGAGCGCACCCGAGAAACCTGCGATCGCATCCTGCGGATTCCCTTCGCCGCGGATTTCGGCTCGCTCAACGTCTCGAACGCGGCGGCGGTGGCGCTCTATGCCGCTTCACAGAGCTGAGCGCGGCCATCACATCGGCGCTAGAAATCGCCCGGCCGGGTTGAGAATCGGCCATGGCTTTGCCAGATCGAAGGCATCGCCCCTCACCCCAGCGCCGCCATGATTCGACCGTTTCTCGCCAGCCTGCTGCTCGCCTTGCCCGTTTCCGGGGCAATGGCACAGAATTGGGCGCTCGACGGCATGGATCCGGTCTCCTACGGGACCGAGAACGCCGCGGTGCCGGGGCGCACCGATCTGGTCACGGTCTGGCGCGGCCAGGCCTGGCACTTCGCCAGCGAGCATAACCGCAATCTTTTCGAAGCCAATCCAAAGGCTTACGCCCCAGGCTTGGGCGGCCTTTGCGTGGTCGCCCTGTCCGAGGGCCGGTCAGAGCCGGGCAATCCGCGCCATTTCGTGGTGATCGGCCAGCGCACCTATCTGCTGCGTTCGGAACAGGCACGTGAGCGACTTCTTGCCGATCCGCAGCAAATCCTGATGCGCGCCAAGGCCGTCTGGTCGCGCATGAACCCCTGAAACTCACTTTTTTGCGATGGGGGTGGAACTTTTTGGCCACGGTTCCCATTTATTTACCGGACATGACCACGGAACGGTCATGTTCAGATCACTGTCCCTCGTTCCGCGACTTGCGCCCGGCCAGACTACTGGACCGGGCGCTTTTTCCATGCCACTTTCGGTTGAGATCTGGGGGAGGATCATATGAGCCTGGCAATACTTCGCGATATCGGCACCTCGCCGGTCGATGACGACATTGCGCGCATCGCCCGCACGGCGCGCTGCATCGCCATCGTCGGCCTGTCGCCGAACGAGGCCCGACCATCCTGGGGCGTCGCCCGTTACCTGAAATCGCAGGGCTACCGCATCATCCCGGTCAATCCGGGCCATGCCGGCAGCACCATCCTGGACGAAAGGGTCTATCCCGACCTGCGGGCGATTCCGCCCGAAACCGGGGTGGACATGGTGGACATCTTCCGCCGCCCCGAGGCGGTGCCGGCCATCGTCGAGCAAGCCATGGGCCACCTGCCCCGGCTGGGCACGATCTGGATGCAGCTTGGCATCCGCCACCCGATTGCCGCCAGCCGCGCCCGCGCCCGCGGCCTGACGGTGATCGAGGACCGTTGCCCCAAGATCGAGTTCCCGCGCTTTCTCTAGCGCGGCCCGAAGCGCATGAAAAAGGCCCCGGGACCTTTGGGATCCGGGGCCTTGCCTTGTCCGGGTTGCGGTCAGACGCCGGAATAGAGCCCTTCGTAGATCGGCCCCAGCGTATCGACCTCGAAAAGCGAGCTGACCGAGGTGCCGTTCCAGATGTTCAGGATCGCCTGGGCGAACATCGGCGCGGTCGGCACGATGCGGATGTTCGAGGCGGATCTCACCTTCTCGGTCGGCTCGATGGAATCGGTGATCACCAGCGATTTCATCACCGAGCCCTGCACCCGCTCGACCGCCGGGCCGGAAAGGACGCCGTGGGTGATATAGGCATGCACCTCGGTCGCGCCGTGCTCGGTCAGCACCTGCGCCGCCTTGCACAGCGTGCCGGCGGTATCGCAGATGTCGTCGACGATGATGCAGGTCTTGCCGGTCACGTCGCCGATCACCGTCATCTCGGCCACCTCGCCCGGCTTCTCGCGGCGCTTGTCGACGATGGCCAAGGGCGCGCCGATGCGCTGCGCCAGTTCCCGCGCCCGCGCCACGCCGCCCACATCGGGCGAGATCACCATCAGATCGGACAGCCGCTCGCGGAAATGATGCTTGATGTCCAGGGCAAAGACCGGCGCGGCATAGAGGTTGTCCACCGGAATATCGAAAAAGCCCTGGATCTGCGCCGCGTGCAGGTCCAGCGTCAGCACCCGGTCCACCCCCGCCTCGGTCAGCAGGTTGGCGACCAGCTTGGCGCTGATCGGCGTGCGGGCCTTGGCGCGGCGGTCCTGGCGGGCATAGCCGAAATAGGGGATCACCGCGGTGATGCGCGCCGCCGACGAACGCTTCAGCGCGTCGGTCATGATCAGCAGCTCCATCAGGTTGTCATTGGCCGGGTTCGAGGTCGGCTGGATGATGAACATGTCCTCGCCGCGGACGTTCTCATAGACCTCGACGAAGATCTCCTGATCGTTGAAACGCTCGACCCGCGCCTCGACGGGGGCGACATTCATCCCGCGATGCATCGACATGCGGCGGGCGATGGCATTGGCCAGAGGCCGGTTCGCATTCCCCGCGATGAGCTTCGGTTCGGTCATGGCCGGCATGGGCTTTCCCTGTCTGGATTCGTGCGATTGCACCCCGCTTAGCACCGGGCTAGCCTGCCCGCAAACCCCGGAGGCTCACCCATGGCGCATATCGACTATTACTTCGGCACACCCAGCCCCTGGGCCTATCTGGCCGGCGACCGGCTCGAACGGATCGCCGCGGGCCACGGCGCGACGATCACCTACAAGCCGGTGGATCTGCTGCAGCTTTTCGACCGCACCGGCGGCGTGCGGCCGGCGAACCGCCACCCCTCGCGGATGGAATACCGCGCGCAGGAGTTGCGGCGCTGGTCCGAGCATCTGGGCATGCCCCTGAAGCTGAAGCCCGCCTTCTGGCCGGTGAACCCGGCGCCCTCCTCCTATGCCATCATCGCCGCGCAAGAGGCCGGCGGCGGCGACCTGCCGGGGCTGGTGCAGGGCTTCCTGCGCGCGGTCTGGGCCGAGGATGCCGACATCGCCGACGACGCGGTGATCCGCGACAGGCTCGCCGCCGCCGGCTTCGATCCCGAGCTTGCCAACAAGGGCCTGTTTGTCGGGGCCGAGACCTTCGGCCGCAACCTCGAAGAGGCGGTCGAGGCCGGCGTCTTCGGCTCGCCCTTCTATGTGGTGCGCGAAAGCGGCGAGCGTTTCTGGGGCCAGGACCGGCTGGATTTTCTCGACCGGCACCTGGAAAGCCTGTGAGCGCGCTGCATCTGAGGCGCTGGCCGGGGCACGAGGACCGCCCGGCCCTGGCGCTGCATTGCATGATGGGCAATGCCCGCTATTGGCGGCCCATCGCCGCGGATCTGCACGACCGCGTGCAGATCGCCGCGCCCGACCTGCCCGGCCATGGCCAGAGCCCCGACTGGGCCGGCGGGCCGCCCGATTACCATACCTTCGTGACCCGCGAGGCGGCGTCGCTGATCGACCGGCCGCTGGACCTGATCGGGCACAGCATGGGCGCCACCGTCGCGCTGCGCATCGCCGTGGCGGCGCCCGAGGCAGTGCGCAGCCTGACCCTGATCGAGCCGGTGCTGTTCGCCGCCGCGCCCGAGGCCATGAACGACGCGCTGCTGGACGATATCGCGGCGCGGCTTGCCGCCGGCGCGGATGCCGAGGCGGCCGAGGCTTTCCTGGCCATCTGGGGCGGGCTCGACTGGCAATCGCAGACCCCCGCGGGCAAGGCGCGCCTGGCGCGGCAGATCCATCTGGTCCAGGCCAGCAACGAGGCGCTGCGCCAGGATACCGCCAATATCCTGCGCGAGGGCGGGCTGGAGGCCATCGACGCGCCGGTGCTGATCGTCATGGGCGAGGAATCCCCGCCGGTGATCCCGGCAATCGCCGACGCGCTGGCGGCCCGCCTGCCGGATGTCGGGCGCGCCCGCGTTCCGGGGGCCGGCCACATGCTGCCGATCACCCATCCCCGGCAGGTCGCCGAGCTGATCGGGCTGAATCTGGACCGCGCCTGAGCGGCGGATCATTCCAGATCCCAGTCCTCCTCATGCCGGACCGGGCCGACGGCCAACCAGCTGGCCCGCACCCGCGCCACGCGGGTGTCGCCCCAGGTGCGGAACTGCAGCGCGAAACCCTGCCGGGTGATGTTCACCGCCTGGATGTCGGCGCGCTGGTTGGCGTTGCGGTCGATGTCCCACATGCTCAGCGAGACATGCACCACCGGCGGCTCGGCGAAGCTTTCGTCAAAGCGCACGTCCTGGGTTTCGACCCGCGGGCCGTGGCCGGTCCACATCGGCCCGCCGCTCTCGAAGGCCGAAAACATCTCGGCCGAGCCCTGGGCGACGCCCACGGCGAAATGTCCAAAACGTCTCAAGGCGCGCTCCTCCCTTCGCACCATGAAATTCCACGGCAGCGGATAAATAAAGCCCCGGGAAAACCGGGGCTTATTATCCTTTTAGTCAATATCCAGCTAATGCGGGAAATTGGCCTGGTTCGGGTCCAGCCCGATATGGGTGCCAAGCGCCTCCATGTCGGCCAGCAGCTTGACCGCGGCGGCGACCAGCTCCTCTCCGGCAGATTCGCGTTCCTTGGCGGCCTGAACGCGACGATGGGCCTGGGCCATCATCTCGTTGAAGACCTCCTGGGTCATCTCGGCCCGGGGATGCCCGCGTTCGGCCAGCAGGGTGACGGAGTCGTTGTTGATCTCGGCGAAGCCGCCGGTCACCGCGAATTCCGTCTCGGACCCGTCGCCTGCCACCACGGTCACCAGACCGGGGCGCAGGTTGACGATGGCCGGCGCATGGCCGGGCATCGCCGTCAGGTCGCCCTCGGCGCCGGGCAGGCGCACCTCGCGCACCGGGACGGAAACCAGGTTCCGTTCCGGCGAGACGAGGTCGAACTGCATCGTGTCGGCCATGTCGCCTCCTTACGCCGCGTCAGCGGCGAGACGCTGAGCCTTGGCTTTCACTTCCTCGATGCCGCCGACCATGTAGAAGGCCGCTTCCGGCAGGTGGTCGTATTCGCCGGCCACCACCGCCTTGAACGAGCGGATCGTGTCCTCCAGCGGCACCTGCACGCCATCAGAGCCGGTGAAGACCTTGGCCACGTCGAAGGGCTGCGACAGGAAACGCTGGATCTTGCGGGCGCGGGCCACGGTCAGCTTGTCCTCTTCCGACAGCTCGTCCATGCCGAGAATGGCGATGATGTCCTGCAGCGACTTGTATTTCTGCAGGATGCCCTGGACGTCGCGGGCGACCTGGTAATGCTCTTCGCCGACGATGGCCGGATCGAGGATCCGCGAGGTCGAGTCGAGCGGGTCAACCGCCGGATAGATGCCAAGCTCCGAGATCGCGCGCGACAGCACGGTCGTGGCGTCGAGATGCGCGAAGGAGGTCGCCGGCGCCGGGTCGGTCAGGTCGTCGGCCGGAACGTAGATTGCCTGCACCGAGGTGATCGAGCCGGCCTTGGTCGAGGTGATGCGTTCCTGCAGCGCGCCCATGTCGGTGGCCAGCGTCGGCTGGTAGCCCACGGCCGAGGGGATGCGGCCCAGAAGCGCCGACACCTCGGAACCCGCCTGGGTGAAGCGGAAGATGTTGTCCACGAAGAACAGCACATCGGTGCCCGACTGGTCGCGGAACTGTTCGGCCAGGGTCAGGCCGGTCAGCGCCACGCGCATCCGCGCCCCCGGAGGCTCGTTCATCTGGCCATAGACCAGCGCCACCTGCGATTGCGACAGGTTGTCGGGCTTGATGACGCCCGATTCCACCATCTCGTGGTAAAGGTCGTTGCCTTCGCGGGTCCGCTCGCCCACGCCCGCGAACACCGAATAGCCCGAATGCACCTTGGCGATGTTGTTGATCAGTTCCATGATCAGAACCGTCTTGCCCACGCCGGCGCCGCCGAACAGGCCGATCTTGCCGCCCTTGGAATAGGGGGCCAGCAGGTCGATGACCTTGATGCCGGTGACGAGGATCTCGGACGCGGTCGCCTGGGCGGCGAAATCCGGGGCCGGCTGGTGGATGGCGCGGGTCTCGGACGCCTCGACCGGGCCGCCTTCATCGACCGGCTCGCCGACGACGTTCAGGATGCGGCCCAGGGTCGCATCGCCGACCGGAACCATGATCGGGCCGCCGGTATCCTTCACCGGCAGGCCGCGGACCAGACCTTCGGTCGCGTCCATGGCGATGGTGCGGACGGTGTTCTCGCCCAGGTGCTGGGCCACTTCCAGCACCAGGCGCTTGCCGTTGTTCTCGGTTTCCAGAGCGTTCAGAATCGCGGGAAGCTGGCCGTCGAACTGCACGTCGACGACGGCGCCGATCACCTGCGTGATTTTTCCATTGGCCTCTGCCATGTCTCTACCTCTACGTGTCAGAGCGCCTCTGCGCCCGAGATGATTTCAATCAGTTCCTTGGTGATCGCGGCCTGACGCGAGCGGTTGTATTCCGTCGTCAGCCTGTCGATCATGTCGCCGGCATTGCGCGTGGCGTTGTCCATGGCGGTCATCCGCGCGCCCTGTTCCGAGGCCGCGTTCTCCAGCAGCGCCGCAAAGACCTGCGTCGCCACCGAGCGCGGCAGCAGGTCGTTCAGGATCGCGTGCTCGTCCGGTTCGTAGTCATAGAGCGCCGAAGCCTCGGCCTCGCCCTCCTCGACCACGGCGGGGATGATCTGCCGGGCGGTCGGAACCTGGCTGATGACGGATTCGAAGCGGTTGTAGAACAGCGTCGCCACGTCGAACCCGCCGGCGTCGAACCGGTCGAGAATCTCGTCGGCGATGGCGCGCGCATTGTCATAGCCGATGCGCTTGACCTCGCTCATGTCGACGTGATGGACGAAGAGCTCGCCATATTCGCGCTTGAGCTGCTCGCGGCCCTTCTTGCCGACGGTCAGGATCGACACCTGCTTGCCCTGCGCCTGCAGGTCCTGCAGGCGCTGGCGGGCGAGCTTGACGATGGACGAGTTGAACCCGCCCGCAAGCCCGCGCTCCGAGGTCATCACCACCAGCAGGTGACGGCGATCCTCGCCGGTCCCCGCCAGCAGCCGCGGCGCCAGGTCCGAGCCCACCGCCGCAGCGGTCAGCCCGGCCATCACCGAGGCCATCCGGTCGGCATAGGGGCGCGCGGCTTCCGCCGCTTCCTGCGCGCGGCGCAGTTTCGCGGCGGCGACCATCTGCATCGCCTTGGTGATCTTGCGCGTGTTCTTGACGCTGCCGATCCGGTTCTTGAGATCCTTGAGGCTGGGCATCTATCCCTCCCCTCAGGCGTAGGTCTTGGCGTAGCCGTCCAGCGCTGCCTTGATCGCATCCTCAAGCTCGCCCGCCACCTTGCGGTCGTTCCTGGTCATGTCCTCAAGCAGATCGGCCTTCTGGTTGCGCAGATACTGGATCAGCCCCTGCTCCCATTTGGTCACGTCGCGGACCGGGATGCCGTCCAGATAGCCCTTGGTGCCGGCATAGATGACGATGACGATCTCGGCATTGGTCAGCGGCGAGTATTGCGGCTGCTTCATCAGCTCGGTCAGGCGGGCGCCGCGGTTCAGGAGCTTCTGCGTCGCGGCGTCGAGGTCCGAGCCGAACTGCGCGAAGGCCGCCATCTCGCGATACTGCGCCAGTTCCAGCTTGACCGGGCCGGCGACGGATTTCATCGCCTTGGTCTGGGCGGCCGAGCCGACGCGCGACACCGAAAGGCCGGTGTTCACGGCCGGGCGGATGCCCTGGAAGAACAGCTCGGTTTCCAGGAAGATCTGGCCGTCGGTGATCGAGATCACGTTGGTCGGGATATAGGCCGACACGTCGCCCGCCTGGGTCTCGATGATCGGCAGCGCGGTCAGCGAGCCGCCGCCATTGGCCTCGTTCAGCTTGGCCGAACGCTCCAGCAGGCGCGAATGCAGGTAGAACACGTCGCCCGGATAGGCCTCGCGCCCCGGCGGGCGGCGCAGCAGCAGCGACATCTGGCGATAGGCCACGGCCTGCTTCGACAGGTCGTCATAGATGATCAGCGCATCCATGCCGTTGTCGCGGAAATACTCGCCCATGGCGGTGGCCGAATAGGGCGCCAGATACTGCATCGGCGCCGGGTCCGAGGCGGTCGCGGCCACGACGGTGGTGTAGGCCATGGCGCCGGTCTCTTCCAGCTTCTTCACCAGCTGGGCCACGGTCGAGCGCTTCTGGCCGACGGCGACATAGATGCAGTGCAGGGTCTTCATGCCATCGGCCTCGCGGCCGTTGTAGTTCGCCTGGTTCAGGATGGTGTCCAGCGCGATGGCGGTCTTGCCGGTCTGGCGGTCGCCGATGATCAGCTCGCGCTGGCCGCGGCCGACCGGGATCATGGCGTCCACCGATTTCAGGCCGGTCGCCATCGGCTCGTGCACCGATTTGCGCGGCATGATGCCGGGGGCCTTGACGTCGGCGATGCGGCGCTCCGAGGCGTTCAGCGGGCCCTTGCCGTCGATCGGGTTGCCGAGCGCGTCCACGACGCGGCCCAGCAGCTCCTTGCCGGCGGGAACCTCCACGATGGCGCCGGTCCGCTTGACGGTGTCGCCTTCCTTGATGTCGCGGTCGTCGCCGAAGATCACGACGCCGACGTTGTCGGTTTCAAGGTTCAGCACCATGCCGCGGATGCCGCCCGGGAACTCGACCATCTCGCCGGCCTGAACCTTGTCCAGGCCATAGACGCGGGCGATGCCGTCACCGACGGACAGCACCTGCCCGACCTCGGCCACCTCGGCGTCCTGACCGAAATTCTTGATCTGATCCTTGAGGATGGCCGAGATTTCGGCTGCCTGGATTCCCATTATCCGACCTCTTTCATAGCATTCTGGAGGGAGGCGAGCTTCGAGCGGATCGAGCTGTCGATCATCTGCGAGCCCAGTTTGACGATCATGCCGCCGATGAGGCTTTCATCGACGCGCGCGTTCAGTTTGACCTTCTTGCCCGATTTCGCGGCCAGCGTGTCCGCAAGGCGGGTCTTCTGTTCGTCGCTCAGCGCCTGGGCGCTGACCACGTCGGCGGTGACTTCGCCCTTGGCGTCGGCGATCAGGCCGCGCAGCTTGGCCACGAACTGCGGCAGGGCGAACAGCCGGCGGTTCCGGGCCATCAGGCGCAGCGTGTTGGCCAGCTCGGCCGACAGGCCCATGCGCCCGGCCAGTGCGCCGATCGCGGCCTCCTGCTGCTGACGGTCGTAAAGGGGCGAGACGGTCAGAGCGCGCAGATCCTCGCTGGCGTCAAAGGCCGAGGCCAGATCGTCGATCTGGGCGGAGAGGGCGTCGAGGCCGCCCGAGTCCCGAACCAGATCGAACAGGGCCTGCGCGTAACGCCCGGCGATATCAGCGGAAATCGAAGCGGAATTGGCCACGGTCATCCTTCCGGTTAGCGCAAGCTCCGCTGGCGGGCCGGCTGGCGGGCCGGTCTGTCGCGGAGCGCGGGTCAAGGGTCGGCCCTGGCATGGATCGGGCTGAGGCCTTCCCGAAATCTGCGGCGTCTCTAGCAGGTGATTTTCCCTGCCGCAACCGCCTTGAACACGGAAATATGAGGCTTTGCGACCCTTGGCGGAGCGGCGCGGCGACCGATTGCGCAAACATGCGGCCCACCCCGCCCTTCGCGCGCGCGAACAGATTCCCTTTTTCCCATCCCGTCGTGTCCGAAAGGCACCGAGGCGGGCCCGCGCAGCTGCGCCTCGGCGCGCCGCAGCCGCCGGAACCAAGCCCGCGGCCCGGCCGGCGCGCGAACAGGATTCGCCGCCCCCTGCCCAACCCCCGGGATTCGCCCGGAACCCGAGCGGCGCCGGCCCCGTCAGCCGGGATCCCGGGCCGTGCGTCCTGCGCCCTGCCCCGCCGGCCGCGGCCGGGCGATCCCCTCCAGAACGTCGAGCGGGCTCGGCACGCTGACACGCCGTCCGGGCCCGACCGGCGCCTGCACCTGCTTGGAAAACTCGGTCAGCACCACCCCCGCCACCAGCACCTGGCTGATGCGCAGGCCGGCCCGCTCCCACATCTGCGCGCTTTTCAGCCAGAAGCGGCGGTCCGAGGGCGGGATGTAGAGCGCCGCGCCCGTGCGTTCGGTGACGAAGCCGGCGGCGCGGGCCTGCACCTCGAGCTGGCCCGCCGTATAGCTGCGGCCAAGGCCGAAGGGCGTGGACTCGGACCGCGCCCAGAGCCCGGCCCGGTTCGGCACCATGGCCAGCATCCGCCCCCCCGGCCCCAAGACACGCCAGGCCTCGTCCAGCAGCACCGCCGGATGGTCCGCCGTCTCCAGCGCATGCAGCAGCACCAGCCGGTCGACGCTGCCGGTATCCAGCGGCCAGGCCGTCTCCTCGCACAGCACCGAGCAGTTCGACATCCCGGCCGGCCAGGCCATCACCCCCTGCGGCCCCGGCATCAGCGAAACCACCCGCCGCGCCCGCGCCAGATAGGGCCGCATCAGCGGCGCGGCGAAGCCGAAGCCGGCGACCGTCATGCCCTGCGTCTGCTCCGGCGGCCACAGCGCCGTCAGCCGGTCGCGCAGCACGCGCTGCACCACCCGGCCCAGGGCGCGGGTGTAGTAGAATTTCCGCAGCTCGAACACGTCGTGATGCATTGCGCCTCCGGCCTCCCGGGGCCAGACTGCGGCAAAGAGAGGAGTTTGCCAATGCCGCTGGAGCTGGTTCCCGTCCGCTGCCTGACCGACAACTATGCCTGGCTGCTGCACGGAAACGGGCAGACGGCGCTGGTCGATGCGCCCGAGGCCGCGCCCATCCTGCAGGAGCTGCAGGCGCGTGGCTGGTCGCTGGACCAGATCGCGCTGACCCATCACCATGCCGACCACATCCAGGCCGTGCCCGAGCTGGTCGGGAAAACCGGCGCGCAGGTGATCGGCAATGCCGATGACGCCGCCCGCCTGCCGCCGCTGGACCGCCCGGTCCGCCCCGGCGAGCGTTTCGCCCTGTGCGGCGAGACGGCCGAGGTCCTCGACGTCTCCGGCCATACCGTCGGCCATGTCGCCTTCCACCTGCCGGGCTCGGCCATGGTCTTCACCGCCGACAGCCTGATGGCGCTCGGCTGCGGCCGGCTGTTCGAGGGCGATGCGGAAATGATGTGGGCCTCGCTGTCGCGGCTGAATGCGCTGCCGGCCGAGACGCTGGTCTGCTCGGGCCACGATTATTGCCGCGGCAATGGCGCCTTCGCCCTTTCGGTCGATCCCGACAATGCCGCGCTGCAGAAAAGACTGGCCGAAACCGCCTCGGGCGCCCGGCCCTGCGCGCCCTCGACCCTGGCCGAGGAACGGGCGACGAATCCCTTCCTGCGAGTCGCGGAACTTGCTGATTCCCTTGGATTGTCCGGGGAAACCGATGCCCGGGTCTTTGCCGAGCTGCGCGCCAGGAAGGACCGATTCTGAACCATTTCTGCAACGCGGCAAGATTATTCGGCGGCAGGCCGGCCCCGCGCGCGGCCGGTCGCCTGCGCCGGACCATCTGCTTGAAATCTGGCCACGGGGATATCACATCTGCCTCAACCGCGGGAAAATCCGCAGGCGTAAAAGCAAATACCGCTTGAATTGCGGCCAAATCCACCAAATCTTAACTGTATCGTGACAGTCTGGTCAGGTGGACCGCTAAATCTGGCGGCCCATACCGCCAGCCGACTGACAGGAGCTTGAAGTGCCGTCCTTTTCGACCTCGTTGGAACAGGCCATCCATGCCGCGCTTGCGCTGGCCAACGAACATCGCCATGAGCTTGCCACGCTCGAGCACCTGCTGCTCGCGCTGACGGAGGAGCCCGATGCCGTGAAGGTAATGCGGGCCTGCAATGTCGATCTGGACGAGTTGCGCCGGATGCTGGTCGAGTTCATCGAAGACGACCTTTCGACCCTCATCACCGATGTCGAGGGTTCCGAGGCCGTCCCCACCGCCGCATTCCAGCGCGTGATCCAGCGCGCCGCGATCCATGTCCAAAGCTCGGGCCGGACCGAGGTGACGGGGGCCAATGTCCTTGTCGCCATCTTCGCCGAGCGGGAATCGAACGCCGCCTTCTTCCTGCAAGAGCTGGACATGACCCGCTACGACGCGGTGAACTTCATCGCCCATGGCGTCGCCAAGAACCCGTCCTTCTCGGAAAACCGCCCGGTGCAGGGCTCCGAGCAGCAGGGCGAACAGGCCCAGGCCGAACAGGTGCAGGCCAAGGACGAATCCGCGCTGGCGAAATATTGCGTGAACCTGAACAAGAAGGCCTCCAAGGGCGATGTCGATCCGCTGATCGGCCGCGCCGACGAGGTCGAGCGCTGCATCCAGGTGCTCTGCCGCCGGCGCAAGAACAACCCGCTGCTGGTCGGCGATCCGGGGGTCGGCAAGACCGCCATCGCCGAGGGCCTGGCGCTCAAGATCACCCGCGGCGAGACGCCGGACGTGCTGGCCGGCTCGACCATCTTCTCGCTCGACATGGGCGCGCTGCTGGCCGGCACCCGCTATCGCGGCGATTTCGAGGAGCGGCTGAAAGCGGTGGTCAAGGAGCTGGAAGAGCATCCCGACGCCATCCTCTTCATAGACGAGATCCATACCGTGATCGGCGCCGGCGCCACCTCGGGCGGCGCCATGGACGCCTCGAACCTGCTGAAGCCGGCGCTGGCCGGCGGCAAGCTGCGCTGCATGGGCTCGACCACCTACAAGGAGTTCCGCCAGCATTTCGAAAAGGACCGCGCGCTGTCGCGCCGCTTCCAGAAGATCGACGTGAACGAGCCGACCGTGCCCGACACGATCAAGATCCTGATGGGGCTGAAGCCCAGCTTCGAAAAGCATCACGATCTGCGCTATACCAATGACGCGATCAAGATGGCGGTCGAGCTCTCGGCCCGCTACATCCACGACCGCAAGCTGCCCGACAAAGCCATCGACGTGATCGACGAGGCCGGCGCGGCGCAGCATCTGGTCAGCGAAAGCAAGCGCCGCAAGACCATCGGCCCGAAGGAGATCGAGGCCGTGGTGGCCAAGATCGCCCGCATCCCGCCGAAAAGCGTCTCCAAGGACGATGCGGCGGTGCTCAAGGACCTCGACGCGACGCTCAAGCGCCTGGTCTTCGGCCAGGATGCGGCGATCGAGGCGTTGTCCTCGGCGATCAAGCTGGCCCGGGCCGGACTGCGCGAGCCGGAAAAGCCGATCGGCAACTATCTCTTCGCCGGCCCCACCGGCGTCGGCAAGACCGAGGTCGCCAAGCAGCTGGCCGCGACCCTCGGCGTCGAGCTGCTGCGTTTCGACATGTCCGAATACATGGAGAAACATGCGGTCAGCCGGCTGATCGGCGCGCCTCCGGGCTATGTGGGCTTCGACCAGGGCGGGCTTCTGACCGACGGGGTGGACCAGCATCCGCATTGCGTGCTGCTGCTGGACGAGATCGAAAAGGCGCATCCGGATGTCTACAACATCCTGCTGCAGGTCATGGACCACGGCAAGCTCACCGACCATAACGGCCGCCAAGTGGATTTCCGCAACGTGATCCTGATCATGACCTCGAACGCGGGGGCGGCGGACCAGGCCAAGGCCGCCTTCGGCTTCGGCCGCGAGCGCCGCGAGGGCGAGGATACCGCCGCCATCGAGCGCACCTTCACGCCGGAATTCCGCAACCGGCTGGATGCGGTGATCAGCTTCGCGCCGCTCTCGCGCGAGATCATCGTCCAGGTGGTCGAGAAGTTCGTCCTCCAGCTCGAGGCGCAGCTGATCGACCGCGGCGTGCATATCGAGCTGACGCCGGAAGCCGCCGACTGGCTGGCCGAACGCGGCTATGACGAGAAGATGGGCGCCCGCCCGCTGGGCCGGGTGATCCAGGAATCGATCAAGAAACCGCTGGCCGAGGAACTGCTGTTCGGCCGCCTGACCAAGGGCGGCGTGGTCCGGGTGAGGATCGAGGACGACAAGCCCGTCTTCGACATCACCGGACCCGAAACGCCCAGGATCAGCAATTCCAAGCCGCCGCTGCTGACGGCGGACTGATACCGCCCAAAGCCTTTGGGGCGGCGCCTCGCGCGCCGCCTTTTTCTTGCGCATCCCGGCCGACCGCCTGCTTCTTTCTTGCCGAAATATCCCGGGGGTCCGGGGGCGGCGCCCCCGGTGCGGCGGAAAAAGCCCGCGCGGTCCGCAAAAGCCAGGCCGGCCTCAGCCCTTCGCCTTGCCTTCCTTGATCTTCGCCGCCAGTTCCTTGGCGATGGCGAAACTGCCCTTGATGCGGTCGGCATCCGTCGGCCAGTCGCGCAGGACGACGATCCGGTTGTCGGTGACCTTGGCCTGGCCGCGCTGGTCGTGGATGAACTCGACCAGCCCGGCCGGATTGGGGAACTTGTCGCCGTGGAACTGGATGGTCGCGCCCTTCGGCCCCGCGTCCAGCTTGGCGATGTTCGCGCGCTTGGCCATGGCCTTGATGCGGATGACCAGCAGAAGCGTGTTGACCTCGCGCGGCAGGGGACCGAACCGGTCGATCAGTTCGGCGGCGAAGCCTTCCAGCTCCACCTTTGTGGTCAGTTCGGCCAGCCGGCGATAAAGGCCCAGCCGCACGTCCAGGTCGGGCACATAGCTTTCGGGAATCGTCACCGGCACGCCCAGGTTCAGCTGCGGCGCCCATTCGTCCTCGGGCGTGCCCTCGATCTCGCCGGATTTCAGCTTGGCGATGGTCTCCTCCAGCATCTGCTGGTAAAGCTCGAAGCCCACCTCCTTGATATGGCCGGACTGTTCCTCGCCCAGCAGGTTCCCGGCGCCGCGCAGGTCCAGGTCCTGCGAGGCGAGGTTGAAGCCGGCGCCGAGGCTGTCGATGGAACCCAGGAACTTCAGCCGCCGCATCGCCTGGGGCGTCAGCGGCACGCGCGGCTTGGTGGTCAGGTAGCAATAGGCCCGGGTCTTGGAACGCCCCACCCGGCCGCGGATCTGGTAAAGCTGCGCCAGGCCGAACATGTCGGCGCGCCAGACCACCATGGTGTTCGCGGTCGGAATATCCAGCCCCGATTCCACGATGGTCGTCGCCAGCAGCACATCCGCCCCCCGGTCGTAAAAGGCGTTCATGCGCCGGTCCAGGTCGCCCGCCGCCAGCTGGCCATGGGCGACGATGGTGCTGACCTCGGGGACGTGTTCCTTCAGCCACTCCTCGACCTCGGGCAGGTCAGCCAGGCGCGGGACGACGAAGAAGCTCTGCCCGCCGCGATATTTCTCGCGCAGCAGCGCCTCGCGGATGGTCACGCTGTCGAACTCCGATACGTAGGTGCGGATCGACAGCCGGTCCACCGGCGGCGTGCCGATGATCGACAGGTCCCGCACCCCGGTCAGCGACAGTTGCAAGGTGCGCGGGATCGGCGTCGCGGTCAGGGTCAGGACGTGGATGTCGCTGCGCAGCTCCTTCAGCCGCTCCTTGTGGGCGACGCCGAAATGCTGCTCCTCATCGACGATCAGCAACCCGAGATTCTTGAACCGCACCTGCTTCGACAGCACGGCATGGGTGCCGACGACGATGTCGACCGTGCCCTCGGCCAAGCCCTTGCGGGTCTCGGCCGCGTCTTTCGCCGAGACGAAGCGCGACAACGGCCGGACATTGATCGCGGTGCCGCGGAAACGTTCGGCGAAGGTGCGGAAATGCTGGCGCGCCAGCAGCGTGGTCGGCGCCACCACCGCGGCCTGCCGGCCCTGCGAGGCGGCGATGAAGGCGGCGCGCATGGCGACCTCGGTCTTGCCGAAGCCCACGTCGCCCACCACCAGCCGGTCCATCGGCCGGCCGGCGGCCAGATCCTCGGCCACGTCGGCGATGGCGCTGGCCTGGTCCTCGGTCTCGGCATAGGGAAAGCGGGCGGCGAAGCTTTCGATCTCGTGATGCTCGGGTTCCAGCACCGGGGCGGGCCGCAGCAGACGCTCGGCCGCGACGCGCATCAGCCGGTCGGCGATCAGCTTGATCCGTTCCTTCAGCCGCGCCTTGCGCGCCTGCCAGGCGCCGCCGCCCAGCTTGTCGAGCAGCCCCTCCTCATGCCCGTAGCGGCTGAGCAGCTCGATATTCTCGACCGGCAGGTAAAGCCGGTCGCCGCCGGCATATTCCAGCGCCACGCAATCATGCGGCACGCCAAGCGCCTTGACGGTTTCCAGCCCGGTATAGCGGCCGATGCCGTGCTCGACATGCACGACCAGGTCGCCGGGGGTCAGCGTGGTGGTGTCGCGCAGGAAATTCTCGGCCTTGCGGCGCCGTTTCGCGCCCCGGATCAGCCGGTCGCCCAGCACGTCCTGTTCCGAGATCACCGCAAGCGCGCCGGTCGCCGCGCCGTCCGAGGTGAAGCCCTCCTCCAGCGGCCAGACTGCCAGACCCAGCGCGCCGGGCTGGCCGGGCAGGTCGCGCAGGTCGGCGATGGGCTTGGCGCCCTTGATGCCCTCGTCCGCGATCAGCCCGGCAAGCCGTTCGCGCGCGCCTTCCGAGAAACTGGCGATCACCACCCGGCGCGAAGCTTGAAGGCTTCGAATATGATCGGCGAGCGCCTTGAAAAGGTTTCCCTTCTCGGCCTGCCGCTCGGGCGCGAAGCTGCGGCCGACCCGGCCGCCGGCATCCAGCACCCCGGGGCCGGGGGGCTGCGGCAGCACCGACAGGCGCAGCACCCGATGCGCGGCCAGCCAGCGCGACCATTCGGCCTCGTCCGGGAACATCTCGGCGGGCGGGACCGGGCGATAGACCGTGTCGGTGCCCCCCTTGCGGGCCAGCGCCTCGCGCCGGGCCTCGAACTGTTCCGAGATCGTGTGCCAGCGCGCGTCGCGGACCTGGTCCAGATGGTCGTCGGCCACCACCGAGGCGTCGGGAAGGTAGTCGAACAGGCTTTCCAGCCGGGCATGGAACCAGGGCAGCCAATGCTCCATGCCCGCCATCTTGCGGCCGGCGCTGATGCCTTCGTAAAGCGGATCGTTGGCGGCGGCGCCGTATTCCACGCGGTAGTTCTGGCGAAAACGGGTGATGGCGGCTTCGTCCAGGATCACCTCGGACATGGGCGCAAGCTCGATCCGGTCGAGCTTTTCGATGGAACGCTGTGTTTCCGCGTCGAATCTGCGCGCGCCCTCCAGCACGTCGCCGAACATGTCCAGCCGGATCGGCCCGGATTCGCCGGGCGGGAAGATGTCGATGATGCCGCCCCGGACCGCGAAATCGCCGGGCTCGGTCACGGTCGGGGCCTGGGAAAATCCCATGCGGGCAAGGAAGGCGCGCAACGCGGCCTCATCCATGCGGTCGCCCACGGCGGCCGAGAAGCCGGCGTCGCGCAGCGCCTCGCGCGCGGGCACGCGCTGCATCGCGGCCGACAGCGTGGTCAGCAGCACGAAGGGCCCCTTCAGCGCGCCATGCACCAGCGCCGTCAGCACCGCCATGCGCGCCGCCATCACCCCGGCGGCGGGCGAGACCCGGTCATAGGGCGTGGTGTCCCAGGCCGGAAACTCCAGCACCGCGGCCGTAGGCGCGAAGAATCCCAGCGCCGCCCGCATCGCGGCCATGCGCCGGTCGTCGCGGGCGATGTGGATGACGGGATTGCCGCGGGCCAGTTCGCGCGCGACCAGCGCGGCGTCCATGCCTTCGGGCGCGCCGGACAGGATCAGGTGTTCGGGATGCGGTGCCATGCGCCCCGAGGTAAAGCCGGCACGGGCGAAGTCAAGACCGGTTCAGAACCCGAAGGGATGCGCGATCATCCAGACCGCGCCGTAGAAGGCGGTCAGCGCCACGGCCAGGATCGACATCGCCACGATCACCGCCTTGTGGCGGCGCATCAGCCGCGCGGCCTCGGCCCCGGCCTCGTTCACCGGCTGGCCGACCTCGGCGCGGGCCAGCACCGCGCGCAGCCGCCGCGCCAGCCGCAGTTCCAGCGCGAAAAGCAGGGCGAAGGGCAGGACCAGCAGCACCAGCGCCTGCGCCATCTCAAGCCCGTAGCCGAAGCCCAGGATGGCCAGCGTCGTCAGCAGGAACGAGCCCAGCCCCAGCAGGATCGCGCCTTCGCGCCGGTCGACGCGCCAGCGCGGCAGGGTCAGCGACAGCCAGTCGAGCAGCGTCAGCGCCGCCGGGTCGTCCTCGGGGCCCGGCTCGGCCCCGATGGCCCCCGCGATCACGTCCGAGGGCACGCCGAGAATGCGTCGCCCCGCCATGGTCCAGGCCAGAGTCAGGATCACCCAGAACCAGATCGAGCCGAAGGACCGGCTGTCCAGCAGGGCGAGGATTCCCTCGGGTCGGAGCACGTCTTCTCCTTGCATCGGTTGCGACAGGCAAACTAACCGGGCGTGACGCAAAGGAAAACCACGATTTTCCGCCGCCGGCAGAAGGCGGCGCCACGGGGGTTGCACGCTGCCGGCCCAGGGTGCAGTTTCGGGTCCAGATCCCCGCAGCCACAGGCCCCGCCATGTCCCCGACCCCGATCGCCGCCCCCTTCCCCGCCGCCCGCCTGCGCCGGCTGCGCCGCACGCCGGCGCTGCGCGCCATGGTGACCGAGGTGAACCTGACCCCCGCCAACCTGATCTGGCCGATCTTCGTGACCGAGATCGCCGGCGGCGAGGGCGAGATCCCCTCGATGCCCGGGGTCGAGCGGCTGACGCTGGAGGGCGCGAAACGCGCCGCGGAAACCGCGATGCGGCTGGGCATCCCGGCGATCTGCATCTTTCCGCATTCCGATCCGGACCTGAAGACCGAGAGCTGCGAGCGCGCCTGGGACCCCGAGAACATCGGCAACCGCGCCATCCGCGCCATCAAGGAGGTCGCGCCCGAGCTGGCGGTGATGACCGATATCGCGCTGGACCCCTATAACGCCAACGGCCATGACGGGCTGGTGCGCGACGGCGTGATCCTGAACGACGAGACGGTCGAGGCGCTCGGCCGCATGGCGCTGGTCCAGGCCGAGGCGGGGGCGGATATCCTGGGTCCCTCGGACATGATGGACGGGCGCATCGGCGCCTTGCGCGGCCTGCTGGAGGCGAACGGCCACAAGGACGTGGCGATCCTGTCCTATGCGGCGAAATTCGCCAGCGGCTTCTATGGCCCGTTCCGCGACGCGGTGGGCGCCTCGGGGCGGCTGGTGGGCGACAAGAAGACCTATCAGGTGAACCCGGCGAACCGCGAGGAGGCGATGCGCTGCGTCGCCCGCGACCTCTCCGAGGGCGCCGACATGGTCATGGTCAAGCCCGGCATGCCCTATCTGGACATCTGCCGCATGGTCAGGGACCAGTTCGCGGCGCCGACCTTCGCCTATCAGGTCAGCGGCGAATACGCGATGATCGAGGGCGCGATCCGCAACGGCTGGCTGTCGCGCGATGTGGTGGCCGAAAGCCTGCTCGCCTTCCGCCGCGCCGGCTGCGACGGCATCCTGACCTATTACGCGCCGCAGGTCGCCGAAAGGCTGGCATGAGGGCGGGCGGTCCTTTATCATCGCCGCCTTGACAGGCGGGCCAGCCGCCGAACAGGAACGAGGGCGAAAGATGATGAATTCCAGAGGGATGAGCCGGCGCCTTGTGCTGCGGGGCGGCCTGCTGCTGGGCGGCGCGGCGCTGGGGCTTGCGGGCTGCTCGAACGCGGTCGGGCAGGACGCGCCCTCGCGGCTGGACGCGCGGGTGGATGCGACGCGGGACTTCCTGCTGCGCAGCTATCCCAATGTCGCGCCCATGGTGCAGAACGCCAAGGGCGTGCTTTACATGCCGCTGATGACCGAGGCGGGATTCGGCGTCGGCGGCGCCTACGGCCAGGGCGCGCTGCGCATCAACAACGTGACGGTGGACTATTATTCGGCGACCCAGGCCAGCGTCGGCCTGCAGATCGGCGCCCAGCAATATGCGCATGTGCTGATCTTCCAGACCGATGCGGCGCTGGCCGATTTCCGCAAGGCGCCCGGCTGGGTGGCCGAGGCCGGGGCCTATTACGCCCTGCCCGCCGGCGGCGTCTCGATGGGCACCGACACCATCACCTCGCAGCAGCCGGTGGTGGCGATGGTCTTCGGCCAGTCCGGGCTGATGGCCGGCGCCTCGATCGCCGGGACGAAATACACCCGCATCATCCCCTCGACCTTCTGAGGCCGCGGCCCCGCGACCGGAACCGGAAAGGCCGGGCGCCCTGCCCGGCCTTTTGTGCTTCAGCTGCCGTGGATGATGCGCACGTAGTTGCGCGTCTCGCGATAGGGCGGCACGCCGCCGTATTTCGCCACCGCCGCCGGCCCGGCGTTATAGGCCGCCAGGGCCAGCCGCCAGTTGCCGAAGGTGTTGTACATCATGCGCAGATAGCGCGCGCCGCCTTCCAGGTTCTGGATCGGGTCGTTCGGATCGACGCCCAGCTTGGCGGCGGTGCCCGGCATCAGCTGCGCCAGCCCCCGCGCGCCCTTGTGCGAGCGCGCCGAGGGGTTCCAGCCCGATTCCTGCTGCACCAGCCGCAGGAACAGGTCCTCGGGGATGCCGTGCTTGCGGGCCATGGCGCGGGCATGGGGCAGATACTGGCTGCGCCGGTTGCCGTTATAGGCGGGAACTGCGGTCGGCAAGTCCAGCTCGACCACGCTCTTGGTCGAGGTGCCGCCGGGGCGCAGCCGCGCCGATTGCTGGTATTGCCCGGCCAGGCGCGAATCCATCAGCCGGGTCTGGCGCTCGAACTGCGCCAGCCGCGACTTGCCGCTTTTCGCCTGCAGCCGCAGCCCATCGGCCGCGGCGGGAACGGCCAGCCCGGCCGAAATCGTCAGGGCCATCGCGGCCCGGCCAAACTGGCGCAGCATCGCCCGATTGCGTGAAAGCATCTCTGGTCCCTCATGCATGCCGTCGTCTTTTTTTGTGCGGCACTATAGCGCAAAGCCGGGCGGGCGCCGCAAGAGGATTCCTTGACGCGGCCGACGCCGGAATCTTCGGCGGATTTCCGCCGATATCCTCTTCCGCTCGCCGGCGCGCTACCTTAAGCAGGGCCTCCGCGCTACACCTCCGCGCAAGACAACCCCAACAAAAAGGACCCGCAGCATGGCAGGCAGCGTGAACAAGGTGATCCTGGTCGGCAATCTGGGTCAGGACCCGGAAGTCCGCACCTTCCCCAGCGGCGGCAAGGTTGCCAACCTGCGCATCGCGACGTCCGAAACCTGGAAGGACCGCAATACCGGCGAGCGGCGCGAGCGCACCGAATGGCATACGGTGGCGATCTATTCCGAGCCGCTGGTCCGCGTGGCCGAGCAATATCTGAAAAAGGGCTCCAAGGTTTATGTCGAGGGCCAGCTGGAAACCCGCAAATGGCAGGACCAGAGCGGCAACGACCGCTATTCGACCGAGGTCGCCCTGCGCCCCTTCCGCAGCGAGCTGCACATGCTTGACGGCCGCGGCGCCGGCGGCGGTGGCCGCGACGAGGGCTATGGCGGCGGCAGCTACGGGGGCGGCGGCTATGGCGGCGGCGCCTCCTCGGGCGGCAGCGCGTCCGGCGGCGGGCAGTCGCAGAACCGTCCCGAATTCGACGACGACATCCCGTTCTGATCGCGGATGCCAAATCCGGCCCCAAGAATCCCGGCCCCTCGCGGCCGGGATTTTCCGTTTCAGAACCGGCTCAGCAGGTCCGAGCGGAACGAGGCATCCAGCCGGCGCATGTAGCTTTCGGCGCAGCACATGTGATCGTGCATGATCCGGCCGGCGGCATCGCCGTCCTCGGCGCGGAAGGCGGCCAGCAGCTGCCGGTGGCTTTCGATATTCGCCTCGCCGAAGATCTCGTGCTCGCGCATGCTTTCGCTGCGATAGCTGACCAGATCGCGCAGCATGCTGTTCAGGAAGCGGCACATGAAGACCAGGATCACGTTGTCCGAGGCCTCGCAGAGAATGTCGTGGAACTCGGTCTCGGCCCGGCGCACCACGGCGCGGTCCTGCGCCGCGTTCGCCGCTTCGCAGATGCGGATGTTCTCTTCCAGGCGGCGGAAATGCGCCTCGGTCAGCTTGCCGATGACGTTGCGGGCCAGGCTGACCTCCAGCGACTGGCGCAGCTCGTAGACCTGGGCGAAGTCGATCTTCTGGAAATGCAGGTATTGCCGCAGCTGCTGGGTGACGATGTCGATCGAGGCGGGCTGGATCTCGGGCCCGCCGTTCGGACCCGAGAGCATGCGCACCAGCCCCTCGACCTCCAGCGCCTTCAGCGCCTCGCGGATGGTGCCTTTCGAGCAGCCGTAATGCTCCATCAGCGCGCGCTCGTGCGGCAGGCGGTCGCCGGGCAGCAACCCGTCGCGGGCGATGCGGCGGCGGATGTCCTCGGCCACCTGGTCCGACAGCTTGATGCGGGTAAGCCTGCGTTCCTTGCCTGCCGGCGCGTCCTGATCCATGCGGTCCTTCAGCCTTGCCAGATTGTCCCGGGGTCCAGCGGATATATGGGCCGGGCGAGTTTTTTGAAAGCGAACAGATCGTAATCCGAAGCGGTTACGCCCGAGCTTGCGCATTCCACCACGGCTTGCGCAAGCGGCTCGAAGACCGGGCGGCAATACATGCGCGATTTCAGGTGCAGGAAGCGCGCCTGCGCGGCGTCAAGGCCGACACAGGAAAAACAGCCCAGGTCCAGCGGCTCGTGCGGCTGCTCGCAGATGACGATGCGCGCGGCGCCGGTATCGAAGGCGGCGGCGCGGCCCATCGACAGCTCCTGCCCGTGATAGATCGGCCCGGAGACGCGATAGCGCCCGTCCGACAGCGCCGCGACCCGGCCCGTCAGCCGCAGCGGCGGGCGCGGCGCGGGCAGGCCCTCGGCCGGGGTCTTGTTGCCCAGTCGGATCTCGGCCTCGGCCCCCTCGCCCGCCGCGAAAAGCCGGGCTACGGTCTCGGGATCGGCAATCGGGCCGACCATGATCCCGTCATGATCGGCGGCCAGCAGCGCCTCCAGCACGTCCATCACGTCGCAGCTGCCGCCCGACATGCAATTGTCGCCATGATCCAGCAGCAGCACCGGCGCCGAACCGTCCGCCAGTGCGGCGGCGCGGGCAATGGATTGCGCAAGGGGCTCCTCGGCATAGACATATTCGGCGCGCCGCCGCCATGCCTCGCGGCCCAGTTCCCGCGCGACCTCGCGGGCAAGCTCGGGCGTGTCCGCGACGGTGACGATGGACAGGCCGGTCTCGGCCAGGTCGGCGATGGGAAAGCCGCCGAAGACCGTCACCGCCTGCACGCCCGGCCGCGCCTCGGCCTGCCGCGCCAGCGCGATCAGGTCGGTCATGGCGCAATCGGTGGTGGTGTTCATGCACAGCGTCGCCGCCAGCATCGGCGGATGGCACAGCGCCATGGCCGGGCGCGCTGCGCCGGAGAGGAGCGGCTGGAACAGGCGCAGCACGTGCTCGCCCGTCTCGACCATGTCCACATGCGGGTAGGTCTTGAAGCCGACGATCACGTCGCAATGCTCCAGCATCGCTTGGGTAATGTTGCCATGCAGGTCCAGCGCCACGCCGATGGGCACGCCCGGCGCGGCGGCGCGGACCCGGCGCAGAAGCTCGCCCTCGCCATCGTCATGGCTGCGGGTGACCATGGCGCCGTGCAGGTCCAGCAGGATGCCGTCGCAGCCCTTCTCGACCGCCGCGAGGATCGCCTGCGCCATGGCCTCGAAGGCCTCGTCCTCGACGGGCCCCGAGGGCATGGCATGGGCGATCAACGGCACCTCCACCGCGGCGCCGATGCGGCGGGCGAAGGCGTGGAAGGCGCCGATGGCGGCCGGATAGTTCCCGGCCGCCGCCAGCGCCTCCTCGCCCCATTTCGGGGCGAAGGCGGCCAGCGGCGTCTTGACGGGCGAGAAGCTGTTGGTCTCGTGGTTCAGCCGGGCCAGGACAAGGCGGGTCATGCGGCGGCCTCCTTGCGGGCCTCGGCCATGCGGCGGTCATAGTCCAGAACCGCCTCCAGCAGCACCTGCGCGCCGGCGGCGCATTCCTCGGGCTGGGTCGATTCCGCGGGATTGTGGCTCAGCCCGTCCTTGCAGGGCACGAAGATCATCGTCGTCGGCGCCACCGCCGCGGCATGGGCGGCGTCATGGCCGGCGCCCGAGATGATGTCGCGCGTCGCATAGCCCGCCGCCTGCGCCCCCGCCCTGACCGAGGCGATGCATTCGGCGTCGAAGACCACCGGCGCGGTGCGCGAGATCTGCTCCAGCCGGCTTTCCAGCCCGACCGCTTGGGCGGCATCCCCCACCAGTTCCTCGACCTCGGCCTGCATCCGATCCAGCACCGCGTCCGAAGGATGGCGCAGGTCGATGGTGGCGCGCACCTGGCCGGGGATCACGTTATGCGAATTCGGGGCGATTTCCAGAAAGCCGATGCTGCCCACCGCGTTCTCATGCGCCTTGGCGATGCGGTCGATGCCCTCGATCACCCGCGCCATGCCCAGCAGCGCGTTGCGGCGCATCGCCATGGGGGTCGAGCCGGTATGCGCCGCCGTGCCGGTCAGCGTGAGTTCGAACCAGCGCATCCCCTGGATGCCCTGCACCACGCCGATCTGCGCGCCCTCGGCCTCGAGGATCGGACCCTGCTCGATATGCAGCTCGAACATGGCGCCGAAGCGGATCGACCCTGCCTTGGCCTCGCCGCGATAGCCGATGCGGTCGAGGCTGGCGCCGAAGCTGTCGCCGCGGGCGTCCACCCGCCCGTCGCCATAGTCGCGGCTGTAGACCCCGGCCCAGATGCCCGAACCGAGCATGGCCGGCGAAAAGCGCGAGCCCTCCTCATTGGTCCAGTTGACCAGCATCAGCGGCGCCTCGGTCTGGTAGCCGGCGGCGTCGAGCGTGCGCAGCACCTCAAGCCCGGCCAACACCCCCAGCACGCCGTCGAACTTGCCGCCCGTGGGCTGGGTATCCAGATGGCTGCCCATGGCGATGGCGGGCAGGTCCGCGCGGGCGCCGGGACGGGTGGCAAACATGTTGCCGGCCTCGTCCACCACCATCTCCAGCCCCAGCGCGTCGCATTGGGCGCGCAGCCAGTCGCGCACGCGGCGATCCTCGTCCGAAAGCGTCAGCCGGGCGATGCCGCCGTCGGGCGTGGCCCCGATCTGCGCTGTCTCCATCAGGCTGTCCCACAGCCGGGCAGCGTCTATATTCAGGTTGGACATGGGTTTTCCTTACGCCTTGACGCCCAGATAGCGGTCGATGGTCTCGGGGTCGCTGCGGAACTGCCCGGCCGTGGCGCAATGCACGATGCGACCCAGTTCCAGGATGTAATGCCGGTCGGCAAGCTGGCTGCAGACGGCAAGGTTCTGCTCGACCAGCAGGATCGGCACGCCGGCCTCGCGGATCAGGCGGATCTGGGCGACGATCTCCTCGACGATGATCGGGGCGAGGCCCTCGACCGGCTCGTCCAGCATCAGCACCTTGGGGCCATTGAGCAGCGCCCGGGCGATCGAGAGCATCTGCTGCTCGCCGCCCGAAAGCTGGCCGCCACCGTTCTTCCTGCGCTCCTCCAGCCGCGGGAAGATGCGATAGATGTCGGCCAGAGCCCAAGGCGAGCCGCGGCGCGCGGCGATGCGCAGGTTCTCCTCGACGGTCAGCAGCTGGAAGATGCCGCGATCCTCGGGCACCAGCGACAGCCCCGCCGCGGCGATGCGATGCGCCGGCTGGCCGGTGACGTCGCGGCCGGCCAGTTCGACCCGGCCCTGACGCGGCGCGATCAGGCCGACGGCGGTCTTCAGCGTCGTGCTTTTGCCGGCGCCGTTGCGGCCCAGCAGGGTGACGATCTCGCCCGGCCCGACCTCCAGCGTGACGCCCTGCAGGATGTGGCTCTTGCCATAATAGGCGTGCAGGTCGGTCAGTTTCAGCGCGGCGGTCATGCGATGTCCCCCGTGATCATGTTGCCCAGATAGGCGCGCTGCACCTCGGGGTCGTCGCGGACCTGCGCGGGCGGACCCTCGACCAGCTTGCGGCCCAGCCGCATCACCGTGACCATGTCCGAGATGTTCATCACGATGCCCATGTTATGCTCGATGAACAGCACGGTATGGTCGCGGCCGAGGTCGCGGATCAGCTGTTTCATCGCCTCGATATCGTCGATGCCCATGCCGGAGGTCGGTTCGTCCAGCAGGATGACGCGCGGCCGCGCGGCCATGGCCATGCCCACCTCCAGCCGGCGCTGCTGGCCATGCGACAGCTCGCCCGCCAGCCGGCCTGCCACGGGGGCAAGCGCCAGACGCTCGATCACCTCGTCGGCGATGGCCAGCGCCTCGGCATTGGCTTCCGCCCGCCGCCAGGGCGCCAGCGCCTGCCAGGGCGTGCGGCCCTGGGCGGCAAGGCGCAGGTTCTCGCGCAGGGCCAGGTTCGGAAACAGGCTGGTCACCTGGAACGAGCGCGCGATGCCAAGCCGCACCCGGTCGTCGTCCGAGGTGTCGGTGATGTCGCGCCCGTCCAGCTCGATCCGGCCCGAGGATGCCCGCACCCGCCCGGTCAGCGCGTGGAACAGCGTGGTCTTTCCCGCCCCGTTCGGCCCGATGATGGAATGGACCGAGTTGCGGCGGATCTGCAGGTCCACCTCGGCCAGCGCGTGGAAGGTGCCGTATTTGACCCCAAGGCCGCGGGTCTGCAAGGCGATGTCGGTCATCTCAATGCTCCTCGGCCGGGGTTTCGGGCGCGCGCTCGCGGCGGAAGGCCAGGTCGTAGCCCCGCTCGACCAGCCCCCAGAGCCCGCGTTGCAGGAACAGCGCCACCGTGACCAGCACCAGGCCCAGAAGCAGCAGCCAGCGCGGCCAGACGGTGGACAGCGCATCGGCCAGCAGCAGGTAGAACCCCGCCCCCAGCACCGAGCCGAACAGGCTGGAACTGCCGCCGATGATGGTCATGATCAGGATCAGCTCGCTGGTGTGGTATTCGATGTTCGACAAGGGCGCGACGCCGATCAGCATCGCGTGCAGCGCGCCCCCGAAGGCCGTGACCGCGCCCGAGATGGCGAAAGCCTCAAGCTTGAACAGCTTGGTCGGGAAGCCGATGGCGGCCGCCCGCCCCTCGTTCTCGCGGATCGCCAGCAGGGTGCGGCCGAAGGTCGATTGCGTGACCATGACCAGGATCGCAAAGACCGCCACGAAGCAGATGGCGACGAAGGTGTAATAGGACCAGGGCGCGTTCAGCGCCGTGCCGCCGACCGAGGGGCGCGGCACGCCCAGCAGCCCGTTGTCGCCGCCGGTCACGCCGCTGAACGTATAGGCGACGAAATAGAACAGCTGCGAAAAGGCCAGCGTCAGCATGACGAAATAGACCCCCTGCCGGCGGATCGACAGCCAGCCGACCAGCGTGGCCGTGGCCGCGCCCAGCACCGCCGCGCCGGCCAGCACCAGGGGCACCGGGACCTGCCAGCGCGTCAGGCAGATGCCCGCGACATAGGTGCCGATGCCGAAGAAGATGCCCTGCCCGAAGGACAGCAAGCCCGTATAGCCCAGCAGCAGGTTGCAGGCAGCGACGACCATGGCGAAGATCAGGATCTCGGTCGCGAGGATGCCGGATTTCAGGAACAGCGGCAGGACCAGCACGGTCAGCAGCGCCAGCGCCAGCTGCGCATAGGGTTTGTCCAGCGGGTTCATGCTCATGCCCTCCCCAAGAGGCCGCGGGGCATCAGCGCGATGACCAGCGCCATGCCGACATAGATCATCAGCCGCGCGCCCTCGGGCCAGAGCGTGGTCATGACGCTTTGCACCACCCCGACCAGCAGGCCCGCGACCAGCGCGCCGGTATAGCTGCCCATGCCGCCGATCACGACGACGACGAAGGCCACCGACAGCGCCTCGATCCCCATGAAGGGCTCGACGCCGCGGATCGGCGCGGCCAGCGCGCCCGCAAGCCCCGCCAGCCCGGCGCCGAAACCGAAGACGGCGGTGTTGATGCGCAGCGTGTTGTAGCCCAGCAGCGCCATGTTCGCCGGCGACTCGGACCCGCCGCGCACGATGGCGCCCAGCCGCGTGCCCTCCAGCAGCCACCACAGCAGCCCGGCCAGCACGACGGTGAGGCCGATGGTGAACAGCCGGTATTGCGGATAGATGAAATCGCCCAGGATCACGACGCCCTGCAGCCCCTCGGGCGCCGGCACCGAGCCGCCCAGCGGCCCCCAGGCGATGATGACCAGTTCCTGCACGACCAGCGCCAGGCCGACCGTCACCAGGATGTGGAAGGTATGCGGCAGCTTGTAGATGCGATGCAGCAGCACCGCCTCGATCAGCGCGGCAAGGCCGGCGACGATCAGCGTGGCCAGCGGCATGGCGGCCCAGAAGCTGAAGCCGCGCATGGTCAGGTCATAGGTCAGATAGGCGCCCAGCAGGTAGAAGGCGCCATGGGCGAAGTTCACGAACTGCAACAGGCCGAAGATGACGCTGAGGCCGACGGCGAGGAGGAAATACAGCATCCCCAGACCGATGCCGTTCAGAACCTGGAAAAGGTAGATCACGGGCTTCTCCCTGAAACCGGGCGAAAAGGCCCCGCGCGACCGCAATCGCGCGGGGAGGCGGGGGATCACGCGGGCATGGCGCAGCCGGCATCCTCGGGCGCAAGGAAGGATTTGCCGGCGCTGATGATCTCGGCGTAATCGTCCTTGTCGGCCATGTCGGCCTTGGCCTTGCCCTTGAGCAGGTAGTAGTCCTTGATGACCTGATGGTCGGCGGCGCGGATCTCTTCCTCGCCGGTCAGGCCCTGATATTTCAGCCCGTTCAGCGCCGCGGCGACGCCCGCCCCATCCGGCGAGCCGGCCTTGACCGCCGCCTCCAGCAGCAGTTTCGCGCAGATATAGGAACCGGCAAAGGAATAGTTCGGGTTGAAGCCGTGCTTTTCCTGCACCTTGGCGACCAGCTCGCGGTTCAGCGCCGAATCGGCGCCGTGCCAGTATTGCGCGCCGAAATAGACGCCTTCGCAGATATCCGGCCCCAGCGCCTCGAACTGCTCCAGCCCCGAGGCCCAGGCGACGACGATGGTCATGCGTTGCTTGAGGCCAAAGCTGACCGCCTGCCGCAGCGTGTCCGAGCTTTGCGCGCCGAAGTTCAGCAGCAAGAGCACGTCGGGCTGCGCGGCGATGGCATTGGTCAGGTAGCCGGAAAATTCCTTGTCGGTCAGCGAATGGTAGCTGTTGCCGACATGCTCGATGCCCTTTTCCGCGAACACATCCTTGGCGGCGTTCAGCAGCCCGTCGCCAAAGACATATTGCGGGGTGATCGTATACCATTTCTTGGCATCGGGCAGCGCGTCGATGATCGGGCGCACGGTTTCGTTGATGGCGCCATAGGTCGGCACCGACCAGCGGAAAGTGGCCTTGTTGCAATCGACGCCGGTGATCTCGTCGGCGCCGGCGGTGGTCATGAAGGCGCCGCCGCCGCGCTCGACCTCCTTGCCCATGGCCAGCGATTCCGACGAGAGGATGCCGCCCGCGAACAGCTTCACCCCGTCCTGTGCCAGCGCATCCTGCACCTTGCGCACTGCGGTCGCGGGCTTGCCCTCGGTATCGAGGTCGAGGGTCGAGACCTGCACGCCATGCGCGGCCGCGACCTCTTCGGCGGCCATCACCGCGCCGATGGTGGCGAATTTGCCGTTGGCGGCGAAGGCGCCCGAGATCGGCACCGGCACGCCGATCTTCAGCGCCTCGCCCTGGGCAAGGGCGCGGGTGACAAGCCCCGGCGCGGCGAGCGAGGCCGCGGCCAGCGTGGATGTGGTCAGGAAACGGCGACGATTGAGCATGAGCAAACCCTGTTGTTGGCGTTGCATTGGTTCTTGGGAGGCAACTTTCAAAACTATACGTATAGATATGATTATCTGTCTATAAGCGGTCTCGCCTTGCGCTCCAAATATTTCAGTTTTAAATCAATCTGTTAACTGTTTCTGCGACGCAGCAATACTTTCGCATCCGCAAAAGCGGCCGCGTGGAAATGCGCGACAAGGGCATGCCACCGGATCCGATTCGGCCCAGGCTCGCCAAACTGGCCCCATATATTGGCACAATCTGGCTCTATCGCTTTGCCGCGTTCGGGCGCAGTCAGGAGAAAACCCCTTTGCGCAGGAGTCCGGCCATGACGCTCGATCTGAACCCCAACGACATGTCGCATGTGGTCGCCGCCGACCGCGCCCATGTCTGGCACCACCTGAGCCAGCACAAGCAGTATGAGACCATCGACCCGCGCGTCTTTGTCGAGGGCAAGGGCATGCGGCTGTGGGACGCCACCGGGCGCGAGTTCCTCGATGCCGTCTCGGGCGGCGTCTGGACCGTGAACGTGGGCTATGGCCGCGAAAGCATCGCCGATGCGATCCGCGACCAGCTGGTCAAGCTGAACTATTACGCAGGCGCGGCGGGCACCGTGCCGGGCGCCGTCTTCGCCCGAAAGCTGATCGAGAAGATGCCGGGCATGACCCGGGTCTATTACTCGAACTCGGGCTCCGAGGCGAACGAGAAGGTCTACAAGATGGTGCGCCAGATCGCGGCGCGCCACCATGGCGGCAAGAAATGGAAGATCCTCTACCGCGACCGCGACTATCACGGCACCACCATCGGCACGCTGGCGACCAGCGGCCAGGACCAGCGCGCCATCGCCTACGGCCCCTTCCCCGACGGCTTCGTGCGCGTGCCGCATTGCCTTGAATACCGCAAGCAATGGGACGTGGAAAACTATGGCGAGCGCGCCGCCGACGCCATCGAGGAGGTGATCCTGCGCGAAGGCCCCGATACCGTGGGTTGCCTCGTGCTGGAGCCGGTGACGGCGGGCGGCGGCGTCATCACCCCGCCCGAGGGCTATTGGCAGCGCGTGCAGGAGATCTGCCGCAAATACGACATCCTGCTGCATATCGACGAGGTGGTCTGCGGGCTTGGCCGCACCGGCACCTGGTTCGGCTATCAGCAATACGGGATCGAGCCGGATTTCGTCACCATGGCCAAGGGCGTCGCCTCGGGCTATGCGGCGATCTCCTGCACCGTCACCACCGAACGCGTCTTCGAGATGTTCAAGGACGCGCCCGAGGACGGCATGAGCTTCTTCCGCGACATCTCGACCTTCGGCGGCTGCACCTCGGGGCCGGTGGCGGCGATCGAGAACATGCGCATCATCGAGGACGAGGGCCTGCTGGCCAACACCGTCGCCATGGGCGAGCGCACGCTGGCGAACCTCAACGCGCTGATGGAAAAGCACAAGGTCATCGGCGACGTGCGCGGCAAGGGCCTGTTCTGCGGCGCCGAGCTGGTCGCGGACCGCGCCACGAAAGAGCCGATGGACGAGAAGAAGGTGCAGGCCGTCGTGGCTGACTGCCTTGCGCAGGGCGTCATCATCGGCGCGACCAACCGCTCGCTGCCCGGCTTCAACAACACGCTTTGCCTGTCGCCGGCGCTGATCGCCACGGCCGACGACATCGACCGCATCACCGATGCCATCGACAACGCCCTGACCAAGGTCTTTGCCTGACCCTTGATCCGCGGCGGCATTCGGGGAACTGATGGACCCCGTCAGCCGCCGCGGATCACCCCATGCCGATTCCCCCCGACGCCTTCTTCCTGGACCATGCCGCCGGCCTGCCCCTGCAGGTGCAGCTGCGCCGCCAGATCATCGCCGCGGTAACCGCCGGCCGCTTCCGCGCGGGCGAGAAACTGCCCTCGACCCGGGCGCTGGCCCGGCATCTGGGCGTGGCGCGGGTGACGGTGGCGCAGGCCTTCGCGGAACTCGTCTCGACCGATTACCTGGCCAGCCGCGACCGTTCGGGCCATTACATCTCGGACGGCATCGAGCGGCGGCTGGAGGCCGAGCCCCCCGCCCCGGACACGCCGCGCTTCGACTGGGACAGCCAGCTGGAAGGCCGTTTCGCCCGCGCGGCCCGCACGGATCGCGAGCGCGACTGGCGCCGCTTCGCCTATCCCTTCGTCTATGGCCAGGCCGATCCGGCGCTGGTCGACCATGCCGCCTGGCGCGACTGCGCCATGCGCACCTTGGGCCGGCGCGAATTCGATTCCGTCACCGGCGATCTCTACGATGCCGACGACCCGGAGCTGGTCGATCACATCGCCCGCCAGATCCTGCCCCGGCGCGGCATCAGCGCCGGGCGCGACGAGATCCTGCTGACCATGGGGGCGCAGAACGCGCTGTGGCTGGTGGCGCAGCTGCTCTTGCGCCCCGGCACCTCCTGCGCGGTCGAGGACCCTTCCTATCCCGGCCAGCGCGAGATCCTGCTGGCCAGCCGCGCCCGCATCCTGCCGGTCCCGGTCGATGCGCGCGGCCTGCCGCCCGACGCCATCCCGCCCGGCATCGCCGCGGTCTTCACCACCGCCAGCCACCAATGCCCGACCAATTCCACCATGCCGCTGGCCCGGCGCAAGGAACTGCTGGCCCGCGCCCAGGCGCAGGGCTTCGCGGTGGTCGAGGACGATTACGAATTCGAGATGTCTTTCGCCGGCGCGCCTTCGCCCGCGCTCAAGGCCATCGACCGGGCCGGGGCGGTGATCTATATCGGCTCCTTCTCGAAATCGGTCTTTCCAGGCGTGCGGCTGGGCTATGTCGTGGCCGATCCCCGTTTCATCGCCGAGGCGCGGGCGCTGCGCGGCATGGTGCTGCGCCACCCGCCCGGCCACATGCAGCGCACGCTGGCGCATTTCCTGTCGCTGGGCCATTACGACGCGCAGGCCAACCGCATGCGCCGCGCCTATGCCCGGCGGCGCGAGGTGATGCTGGCCGCCATCGCGCGCGAAGGGCTGCGGCTTGCCTCGCCCGGGGCGACCGGCGGGTCGAGTTTCTGGCTGGCGACGCCCGAGGGGGTGGATTCGGCCGCGCTTGCGGCCCGGCTCAAGACGCGCGAGGTGCTGATCGAGCCGGGGGCGCCGTTCTTCGCCTCTCCCGGTCGCGGCAGCGGCTTCTATCGCCTCGCCTATTCCTCGATCTCGGCCGAGCGCATCCCCGAGGGCATCCGCCGCATCGGCGATGCGCTGCGCGAGATGGCGGGATAGGGGGGCGCCGGCTCCGCCCGCCGGATCTCAGGTTCCGGCGTCGCGGAAATCCAGCCGGCCCGACAGCAGGATGGCGATGGTCGAGCAGACCGCGCCCGACAGCAGATACAGCCCCGCCGCCGGCAGGCCCAGCCAGGTCGAGAGCAGCAGCGCCGTCAGCGGCGCGAAGCCGGCGCCGAACATCCAGGCCAGGTCCGAGACGATGGCCGAGCCGGTATAGCGGTTGCGCGCCTCGAACAGCGAGGCGACCGCGCCCGAGCTTTGCCCGAAGCTGAGGCCCAGGATGAAGAAGCCGACGATCATGTAGACCACCTCGCCGGTCTTGCCCGCCGACAGCAGCAGCGGCGCCAGCACGGCGAAGCCGCCGATCAGCAGCGCCCCGATCAGCAGCAGGCGCCGCCGGCCGATGCGGTCGGCCAGCCAGCCCGACAGCAGGATGGCGGCGATGCCGCCGGTCGCGGCCACGGCCTCGATGATCAGGAAGCTCAGCAGCGTCTCGTTGGTGTAAAGAAAGATCCAGGACAGCGGATAGACCGTGACCATGTGGAACATGGCAAAGCTGGCCAGCGGCACGAAGATGCCGAGCAGGATGGCGCCGCCATCCTCGCGCAGGGTCCTGCCGATGCGGGTCGGCTGCAGCTCGCGCGATTCGAAGAGCTCGGCGAATTCCTCGGTGGCGACGATGCGCAGCCGCGCGAACAGCGCCACGACATTGACCGAGAAGGCGACGAAGAACGGATAGCGCCAGCCCCAGTCCAGGAAGTCCTGCGCCGTCAGGTTGGCCGCCAGATAGGCGAAAAGCAGCGTGGCGACGATCAGCCCGATCGGCGCGCCCAGCTGCGGCACCATGGCGTAAAAGCCGCGGCGGCTGCGCGGCGCGGTCAGCGCCAGAAGCGCGGGCATGCCGTCCCAGGCCCCTCCCAGTGCCAGGCCCTGCGCGATGCGCAGCACGGCCAGGATGATCACGGCCCAGCCGCCGACATTCTCGTAGCTGGGGATCAGGCCCATGGCCACGGTGGCGGTCCCCATCAGGAACAGCGCCGCGGTCAGCTTGGTGACGCGGCCGTGGCGGCGGTCGATGCTCATGAACAGCGCGCTGCCCAGCGGCCGGGCGACGAAGGCCAGCGCCAGCAGCGCGAAGGACAAGAGCGTCCCGGTCAGCGGATCGGTGAAGGGAAAGATCCGCTGCGGAAAGACGATCACCGAGGCGATGGCGAAGACGAAGAAATCGAAGAATTCCGAGGTGCGCCCGATGATGACGCCCACGGCGATATCCGAAGGCGAGACCTTGTGACGCCCCGGCGAGGCGGGCGATTGCGCGGCTTGCCCGGCGGGCATGGAGGAGGTTGTGCTCATGTTCCCGAAGAATCCGATCCGATCCAGATCCGCACCGCGCATGGACCAAGCCCGCCGCGGCGTTTCCGTCCCTATTGCTGCCGCAAGCGGGGGGCAAAAAGCATACGGCAAATCGTCGCATACCGATTTGATCCAGGTCAAGGTAACTAACCTGATATCGTGCCGCGCATCCGCGACTCGGCCCCCTTTCCCGCCGTCTGCCTCGACGCTTCACGGACCTCGGATCGTTCCATGACCCATAAACGAACATTCGCCCGCCTGCCATGGCTTGCCCTTCTGCTTCCCCTTGCCGCCTGCAAGGCCGAGGTCCTGGCCCCGGCCGGCGACATCGCCGCGCGCCAGCGCGACCTTCTGGTGATCTCGACCCTGCTGATGCTGCTGATCATCGTGCCGGTGATGGTGCTGACCGTGGTCTTCGCCCGCCGCTACCGCGAAAGGAACAGGGACGCGGTCTACCGCCCGGACTGGGACCATTCGACCAAGCTGGAATTCGTCATCTGGGCGGCGCCGCTGCTGATCATCATCACCCTGGGCGCGCTGACCTGGGTCGGCACGCATCTTCTGGACCCCTACCGGCCGCTGGACCGCATCGCCTCTGACCGGCCGGTGACCGAAGAGCACAGGCCCCTGCCGGTGCAGGTGGTGGCGATGGACTGGAAATGGCTGTTCATCTATCCCGAGCAGGGCATCGCCTCGGTCAACGAGATGGCGGTGCCGGTGGATCGCCCGGTCGCGTTCACCCTGACCTCGACCTCGGTGATGAACGCCTTCTACATTCCGGCGATGGCCGGGATGATCTATGCCATGCCGGGGATGGAGACCAAGCTGAACGGCGTCTTCAACCATCCCGGCGAATACAAGGGCATCGCCTCGCATTACTCGGGGCACGGCTTTTCGGGCATGCATTTCAAGGCGCTGGCCACCGACGAGGCGGGATTCGACGCCTGGGTCGAGAAGGCGCGGGCCTCGGGCGGCTCGCTGGACCGCCCGCGCTACCTGGAACTGGAGGCGCCCAGCGAGAACGTGCCGCCGATGTCCTTCGCCGAAGTCGATCCGCAGCTGTTCCAGCGCATCGTCAACATGTGCGTCGAGCCGGGCAAGATCTGCATGGCCGAGATGATGGCGCTGGACGCGCAGGGCGGCACCGGGCTGGCCGGCACGATGAACGTGACCCGGCTGACCTATGACAAGCATCAGCGCCGCGGCACCCGCGCGCCGGTGCTGGGATGGGAGCCGTTCCAGGTCGCCTCGTTCTGCACGTCCGAGGATTCGGCGCGGATGTTCGGCCAATCGCCCGAGCTGGCCCGCGCGCCGCTGGACACGGCCCCGCTGCGCGGCCATGCGCTGGTGCCGCCGAAAGGGCCCTTCGCCCCCTCGCAAGACAATGCCGTCACGCTGCTGGACCCGACCGAGGGCCGGGCGCGGAACTTCTGATCGGACGCAAAGCATGGCTACCTTTTCCAACGAGACCACCTTTCTTCTCGGCCGGCTGAACTGGGACGCGATCCCGAAGGAGCCGATCGTCTGGGCCACCTTCGTCGTCGTCGCCCTGGGCGGCATCGCGCTGCTTGCGGCGCTGACGCGATACCGGCTCTGGGGCTGGCTCTGGCGCGAGTGGTTCACCTCGGTCGACCACAAGAAGATCGGCATCATGTATATCATCCTGGCGCTGATCATGTTCCTGCGCGGCTTTGCCGATGCGGTCATGATGCGGCTGCAGCAGGTCTGGGCCTTCGGCGGCTCCGAGGGCTACCTGAACGCGCATCACTACGACCAGATCTTCACGGCGCATGGCGTCATCATGATCTTCTTCGTGGCGATGCCCTTCATCACCGGGCTGATGAACTATGTCGTGCCCTTGCAGATCGGCGCGCGCGACGTATCCTTCCCCTTCCTCAACAATTTCTCGTTCTGGATGACGGTGGGGGGCGCGGTCATCACCATGGCCTCGCTGTTTCTGGGCGAGTTCGCGCAGACCGGCTGGCTGGCCTTTCCGCCGCTGTCGGGCATCGGCTACAGCCCCTGGGTCGGGGTGGACTATTACATCTGGGGGCTTCAGGTCGCCGGCGTCGGCACCACGCTGTCGGGCATCAACCTGCTGGTGACGATCCTGAAGATGCGGGCGCCGGGCATGACCATGATGCGGATGCCGATCTTCACCTGGACCTCGTTCTGCGCCAATATCCTGATCGTCGCCTCGTTCCCGGTGCTGACCATGACGCTGATCCTGCTGACGCTGGACCGCTATGTCGGCACCAACTTCTTCACCAACGACCTTGGCGGCAATCCGATGATGTATATCAACCTCATCTGGATCTGGGGCCACCCCGAGGTCTATATCCTGATCCTGCCGCTGTTCGGCGTCTTCTCGGAAGTCACCTCGACCTTCTCGGGCAAGCGGCTGTTCGGCTATTCCTCGATGGTCTATGCCACCGTCTGCATTACGGTGCTGAGCTATCTGGTCTGGCTGCACCATTTCTTCACCATGGGCTCGGGCGCCTCGGTGAACTCGTTCTTCGGGATCACCACGATGATCATCTCGATCCCGACCGGGGCCAAGCTCTTCAACTGGCTCTTCACCATGTATCGCGGCCGCATCCGCTACGAGCTGCCGATGATGTGGACGGTGGCCTTCATGCTGACCTTCGTCGTGGGCGGCATGACCGGCGTGCTGCTGGCGGTGCCGCCTGCCGACTTCGTGCTGCACAACTCGCTGTTCCTGATCGCGCATTTCCACAATGTCATCATCGGCGGCGTGCTGTTCGGCCTGTTCGCGGCGATCAACTTCTGGTGGCCGAAGGCCTTCGGCTTCAAGCTGGACGTGTTCTGGGGCAAGGTCTCGTTCTGGTTCTGGGTCGTGGGCTTCTGGGTGGCCTTCATGCCGCTCTATATCCTGGGCCTGATGGGCGTGACCCGGCGGCTGCGCGTCTTCGACGACCCGGACCTGCGGATCTGGTTCGCCATCGCCGCTTTCGGCGCGGTGCTGATCGCGGCGGGCATCGCGGCCATGTTCGTGCAGTTCGGCGTCTCGATCCTGCGCCGCAACCGGCCGGACTATCGCGACGTCAGCGGCGATCCCTGGGACGGGCGGACGCTGGAATGGGCGACCTCCTCGCCGCCCCCGGCCTATAACTTCGCCTTCAGCCCGATCTCGCACGGGCTGGATACCTGGTGGGAGATGAAGCAGCAGGGCGCCGCCCGCCCGACCGCCGCCTTCATGCCGATCCACATGCCGAAGAACACCGGCACCGGCGTGATCCTGGCCGCGCTGGCGACCATCTGCGGCATGGCGCTGGTCTGGTATGTCTGGTGGCTGGCGGCGGCAAGCTTCCTGGGCATCATCGCCGTCGGGATCGCCCATACCTTCAACTACGACCGCGACTATTACATCCCCGCCTCGGAGATCGAGGCGACCGAGGATGCCCGAACGCGCCAGCTTGCGCAGGGGGTTTGAGAGATGAGCCACGCGACAACCGACACCATGCGCCAATACTGGGAGCTTGAGCCCCATCACCACCCCGAGGGCGCCTCGACCAGCCTGGGCTTCTGGGTCTACCTGATGAGCGACTGCCTGATGTTCGCGGTGCTCTTCGCGGTCTATGGCGTGCTGGGCACCAGCTTCGCCGCCGGGCCGGGACCGAAAGACCTGTTCGACCTGGAGCTGGTGGCGGTCAACACCGCCATGCTGCTGCTGTCCTCGATCACCTTCGGCTTCGCCATGCTGGCCATGGGCAAGGGCGACCAGCGCGGCACGCTGCGCTGGCTGGCGGTGACGCTGTTCTTCGGCCTGTGCTTCCTGGGCATCGAGCTTTACGAGTTCCACCACCTGATCCATATCGGCGCCGGGCCGCAGCGGTCCGGGTTCCTGTCGGCCTTCTTCACGCTGGTCGGCACGCATGGGCTGCACGTCACCTTCGGCTCGATCTGGCTGGTGACGCTGATGGTGCAGATCGCCCGGACCGGGCTGATCCCGGCGAACCAGCGCCGCATGGTCTGCCTGTCGATGTTCTGGCACTTCCTCGACGTCATCTGGATCGGCGTCTTCACCTTCGTCTATCTGCTGGGGATGATCTGATGTCCGCCGAACACGCTCATGCGCATCACGACGATCACGGCCACGACCATGGCAGCCATGCCTCTTACCTCAAGGGGTTCCTGCTCTCGGTGATCCTGACCGCGATCCCCTTCGGCCTGGTCATGGCCGGCGGCTTCGAAAGCCGGGCGCTGACCGCTGTCACGGTGATCGGCTTCGCCGTGGTGCAGATCCTGGTCCACATGGTCTATTTCCTGCACATGAACGGCAGGCAGGAAGAGGGCTGGACCATGCTCTCCACCATCTTCACCGTGGTGGTGGTGGTCATCCTGCTGGCCGGCTCGCTCTGGGTCATGTATCACATGAACACCAACATGATGCCGCAGATGGACCATGAGCTGATGCAGGGCTTCGGTTCGTGACCCTGCGCCGGCTGGCGGCGCCGGCCGGGGCGCTGGCGGTGTTCCTGGCGCTGATGGCGCTGGGGGTCTGGCAGGTGCAGCGGCTGGCCTGGAAGACCGACCTGATCGCCCGGGTCGAGGCGCGTCTGGCCGAGCCGCCCGCCCCCGCCCCTGCCGAATGGGCGGGAATGGACGCGCGCGATGCGGAATATCGCCGCATCGCGGTGACGGGAACCTATCGCGCGGACAGCGACACGCTGGTCAAGGCGGTGACGGAACGCGGCCCGGGTTTCTGGGTGATGACACCGATGCAGACCGCGCAGGGCTGGACCGTGCTGGTCAATCGCGGCTTCGTCGCGGATGCCGCCCGCGACGACCGCCCCCTGCCGGGCGGCGAGGTGACGGTGACGGGCCTTCTGCGCATGAGCCAGCCCGGCGGCGCCTTCCTGCGCGGCAACGACCCCGGGGCCGGGCGCTGGTATTCCCGCGACACGGCCGCCATCGCCGCGGCGCAGGGGCTGGGCCCGGTGGCACCCTGGTTCCTCGACGCCGATGCCCAGGGCGACGGCGCGCAGCCGATCGGCGGGCTGACCGTGATCCGTTTCCGCAACAGCCATCTGGGCTATGCGCTGACCTGGTTCTCGCTGGCGGCGCTATGGGCCGGCTGGCTTTTCTGGGCCTGGCGCCGGGGACGGCGGGACGACCGCGGCAGCGGCCGGTCCTGAACCCGCGCGCCGGCAGCGCGCCTGCGGTCAGTCCAGCAGCCTGCGCGCGATCACCTGGGCCTGGATCTCGGCCGCGCCCTCGAAGATGTTGAGGATGCGCGCATCGCACAGCACGCGGCTGATGGCGTATTCCAGCGCGAAACCGTTGCCGCCGTGGATCTGCAAGGCATTGTCCGCCGCCGCCCATGCGACGCGGGCGCCCAGAAGCTTGGCCATCCCGGCCTCCAGGTCGCAGCGCCGGCCGTGGTCCTTTTCCCAGGCGCTGAAATAGGTCAGCTGCCGGGCGACCATGATCTCGACCGCCATCATGGCGAGCTTGTCGGCAACGCGCGGGAATTCGATCAGCGACTTGCCGAACTGCTTGCGGTCGATGGCATAGCGCATGCCGATCTCGGCCGCCGATTGCGCCACGCCCACGGCGCGGGCGGCGGTCTGGATGCGCGCCGATTCGAAGGTCTCCATCAGCTGCTTGAAGCCGCGCCCCGGCTCGCCGCCCAACAGGTTTTCGCCCTTGACGCGGAAGCCGTCGAAGCCGAGCTCGTATTCCTTCATGCCGCGATAGCCCAGGACCTCGATCTCGCCGCCGGTCATGCCGGGGGTCGGGAAGGGATCGTCGTCGGTGCCCGGGGTCTTTTCGGCCAGGAACATCGACAACCCGCGCCAGTCGGTGGTCTCGGGGTCGGTGCGGGCCAGGAGCGTCATGACATGCGTGCGCTGCGCATGGGTGATCCAGGTCTTGTTGCCGGTGATCACCCAGTCGTCGCCGTCCCTGACCGCCCGCGTGCGCAGGGACCCGAGGTCGCTGCCGGTATTCGGCTCGGTGAAGACCGCCGTCGACAGGATCTGACCCGAGGCGAGGCCCGGCAGCCATTTCGCCTTCTGCTCCTCGGTGCCGCCGCAGAGGATCAGCTCGGCCGCGATCTCGCTGCGGGTTCCAAGGCTGCCCACGCCGATATAGCCGCGCGACAGCTCTTCGGTCACCACCACCATCGAGGCTTTCGAGAGGCCCAAGCCCCCGAATTCCTCGGGGATGGTCAGGCCGAAGACGCCGAGCTCGGCCAGTTCCTCGATGATCTCCATCGGGATCAGCTGGTCCTTCAGGTGCCATTCATGGGCGTTGGGGATCACCCGCTCCTCGGCATAGCGGCGGAACTGGTCGCGGATCATCTCCAGATCCTCGTCCAGCCCGGTGGCCCCGAAGGTGGCGCGGCCTTGGTTGTCCTGCATCAGCCGCGCCAGCTCGGCCCGTGCCGGCGCGGTGTTGCCGCGCATCAGCCCCGCCGCCGCCTCGCCCGGCTGCCAGTCGATCCCAAGGTCCGCAAGCCGGGCGAATTCCGTCTGGCTCATCGGGATGCCGCCGGCGATCTGGGTCAGGTATTCGCCCAGGCCGATCTGCAGGATCAGCGCCTCGGTCCGGCCCAGGCTGCCCGCCTCGGCCAGCCGCGCCGCCCAGCCGGTCAGCTGGCGAATCGATTCGACATAGGTGGCAAGCCAGGACAGCGCATGGGCGGCATGCTGATGCTGTTCCAGCAAGGCCGGCTGTGGCTTGCCCGAGGGGGCGACCAGCGCGCGCAGCGCCTCGGTGGCGCGCGATTGCAGGGTTTCAAGCTCCGGCAGGGCCGCGGCGGCAAGCGCCAGCAGGGCGGAGGGCGTATCGGCTGGCATCGGGGGCATCGGGGGCATGTCCTTCATGGCAGACTCCTTGTGCGGCGTTGCAGCATGACTAGCCGTTTCGCAACCGCAGCGCAACTATCATGCGCAATCTAGACGAAACGCGAACTAAAATGTCCCGCAGATTGCGCAAGAACGGCCCTTGCGGCGGGCAGCGCGGCGCAGCAACCTGCGGCCATGTTCGGCCTCGATCCCTTCCATTTCTGGACCGCCATCGCGATCACGCTGTTTTCCGGCTTCGTGAAGGGCGCCATCGGCTTTGCCATGCCGATGATCATGCTGGCGGCGCTGGGGTCCTTCCTGACCGCGCAGCAGGCGGTGGCGGCGGTAATCCTGCCGGTGCTGGTCACCAATATCCGCCAGGCGCTGCGCGGCGGCTGGCGGCCGGCCTGGCAGGCAAGCTGGGCCTATCGCTGGCATATCGGCATGGTGGTGCTGTTCATCCCGGTCAGCGCCTTCTTCGCCCCGCGGGTGCCGCAATGGCTGATGTATGCCATCATCGGCCTGCCGATCTCGGGTTTCGCGCTGTGGCAGATCCTGGGCCGCAGCCTGGTCCTGCCGGTGCATCACCGCCGGCGCATGGAGATCGCGACCGGGGTCGTCGGCGGGCTGATCGGCGGCATCTCGGGCATCTGGGGGCCGCCGCTGCTGGCGCTGCTGCTGTCGCTGCACGCGCCCAAGCAGGAACAGATGCGGGTGCAGGGGGTGGTGTTCTTCCTGGGCGCGGCGGTGCTGACCGTCTCGCATCTGCAATCGGGGCTGCTAAACGCCCAGACCCTGCCGTTTTCGGCGATCCTCGTCGTCCCGGCGCTGGTCGGCATGGGGCTGGGCTATCTGGCGCATGACCGGCTGGACGCGGCGCGGTTCCGGCGCTGGACGCTGATCCTACTGGCGCTGACCGGCGCCAACCTGCTGCGCCGCGCGCTGGAGCTTGCGGGTCCGGCGGTGTAACCACAGGCCAAAAGCGAAAGGCCCGCCATGACCCTGATCCCCGACCCCGCCCAACTGACCGCAAGGCTGATCCGCTGCGCCTCGGTCACGCCCGACGAGGGCGGCGCATTGAGCCTGCTGATGACCGTGCTGGGCGCGGCGGGTTTCGAATGCCACCGCGTCGACCGCGAGGGGGTGCCGAACCTGTTCGCGCGCTGGGGGGCAAGGGGCGCGCGCAGCTTCGGCTTCAACGGCCATACCGACGTGGTGCCGCCCGGCGATCCGGCCAGCTGGACGCATCCGCCCTTTTCCGGGCACGAGCAGGACGGCTGGATCTGGGGCCGGGGCGCCACCGACATGAAATCCGGCGTCGCCGCCTTCGCCGCCGCCGCCATCGGTTTCGTGACCGAGACGCCGCCGCCGGACGGCGCGGTGATCCTGGCCATCACCGGCGACGAGGAGGGCCCCGGCAAGCACGGCACCCGCGCGCTGCTCGACTGGATGGCGGCGCGGGGCGAGCGGATGGATGTCTGCATCGTCGGCGAGCCCTCGAATCCCGACCGCATGGGCGAGATGATCAAGATCGGCCGGCGCGGCTCGATGACCCTGCAGATCGAGGCGCATGGCATCCAGGGCCACGCCGCCTATCCGCATCGCGCCCGCAACCCGCTGCATGCGCTGGTGCGGCTGCTGAACGAGCTGACCGAGACGCCGCTGGACGAAGGGACCGAGCATTTCGACCCTTCGGGCCTGCAGGTGACGACGGTGGATTGCGGCAACCCGGCCTCGAACGTGATCCCGGAACGGGCGCGGGCGGTGATCAACATCCGCTTCAACGACGCCCATAGCTCGGAGAGCCTCGACCGGATGATCCGCGCCCGCGCGGCGGCGATCTCGGCCGAGACCAGGGTGGATTTCGCCATCTCGACCGATGTGTCGGGCGAAAGCTTCCTGACCCGGCCCGGCCCCTTCGTCGATCTGGTCGCCGAGGTGGTGCAGGAGGAGACCGGGCTGATCCCCGTGCTCTCGACCTCGGGCGGCACCTCGGATGCGCGTTTCGTCAAGGATCATTGCCCGGTGCTTGAATTCGGGCTGGTCGGGCATTTCATGCATCAGGTGGACGAGCGCGTGCCGGCCGATCAGGTCCGCCAGCTTGCCCGCATCTATCGCCGCATCCTGGAGCGTTATTTCGCATGATCGAGAAGACCACCGACCTCGACACCTGCCGCGCCATCCGCCGCGAGGTCTTCATCGTCGAGCAGAACGTCCCCGAGGCCGAGGAATGGGACGGCCGCGACGGCGCGGCGATCCACCTGCTGGCGCGGGATGACAGCGGCCGGGCCCTGGGCACCGCCCGCATCCTGGTCGAGGGCGCGACCGGCAAGATCGGCCGCGTCGCGGTGCTGAAACCGGCGCGCGGCACCGGGACCGGCGCGGCGCTGATCCGCGCGGCGCTGGACGAGCTGCGCGCCCTGCCCGGCGTCACCCGCGCCAAGCTGGGCGCCCAGACCCATGCCATCGGCTTTTACGAGAAGCTGGGCTTCGCCGCCTACGGCCCCGAATACGACGACGCCGGCATCCCGCATCGCGACATGGCGCTGGAGCTTTGATGATCCGCCCGGAACTGGCCGAGAAGCTGCGCCCCTGGGCCGAAACCGGCGCCGCGCTGGCCGCGACCGGGTTCGGGCTGTGGGTGTTTTCGCTGGGCGGCTGGATCCTGTGGCCCATCGGCGCGGTCATTGCCGCGGCCTCGGCGCTTTGGGCGCTGGACGCACGGCGGCGGATGCGCTTCCGCCACGACACGCTCGGCCCCGGCATGGTCGAGCTGGACGAGGGCGCGATCCGCTACCTGTCGCCCAACCGGCTGCTGGGCGGCGAGATCGCGCTGCGCGAGCTGGCCGAGATCCGGCTGATGCGGCTGAACGGCCGCCGGCACTGGCGGCTGAAAAGCGGCGACGGCCAGGCGCTGCTGATCCCCGTCGATGCGGCGGGGGCCGAGCATCTGGCCGGCGCCTTCGCCACGCTGCCGGGGATCGAGATGGGGCGCCTCGCCTCGGCGCTGGCGCCGGATGCGCCCGCGATCCAGACCGTTTGGACGAGGCCGGTTCGCGCCCGCTTGACTTGACGCGCCTTGCTTGCCACCTGTGGCACGCAAGGCAAACGAAAGGCCACCGATGTCCATTCCCCAACAGGGCGGCGGCCCGATCGAGCGTCCCGAACAACTGGCCGAGTATCTCGCCGCGGGCGAAAAACCGCGCGACGCCTGGCGCATCGGCACCGAGCACGAGAAATTCGGCTATCGCCATGCCGACCTGATGCCCCTGCCCTATGAGGCCGCGCCCGGCCAGCCCTCGGTCAAGGCCATGCTGGAGGGGTTGCAGAGCCGCTTCGGCTGGACCCCGGTTCTGGAGGCCGGCAACATCATCGGGCTGGAGCGCGACGGCGCCAATGTCAGCCTGGAGCCGGGCGGGCAGCTGGAACTCTCGGGCGCGCCGCTGGAGACCATCCACCAGACTTGCGACGAGGTGAACAGCCACCTGGCCGAGGTCAAGACCGTCGCCGACGAACTGGGCGCCGGCTTCATCGGCCTGGGCGCCGCGCCGATCTGGACGCAGGAGCAGATGCCGATGATGCCCAAGGGGCGCTACCGGCTGATGACCGATTACATGGGCCGGGTCGGCACGCTGGGCACGCAGATGATGTATCGCACCTGCACCGTGCAGGTGAACCTCGACTTCGCCAGCGAAGCCGACATGGTGCAGAAGCTGCGCGTGGCGCTGGCCCTGCAGCCGGTGGCGAATGCGCTGTTCGCCAATTCGCCCTTCCTCGACGGCCAGCCGAACGGCTGGAAAAGCTGGCGCGCGCATATCTGGCAAAATCTCGACGCGGCGCGCACCGGCATGCTGCCCTTCGCCTTCGAAGACGGGTTCGGCTATGAGGCCTGGGTCGATTACGTGCTCGATGTGCCGATGTATTTCGTCTATCGCGACGGCAAATACATCGACGCGCTGGGGCAGAGCTTCCGCGATTTCCTGCAGGGCAAGCTGCCGGCGCTGCCGGGCGAGATCCCGACGCTGTCGGACTGGGCCGACCACCTGACCACGGTCTTCCCCGAGGCGCGGGTCAAGAAATTCATCGAGATGCGCGGCGCCGACGGCGGTCCCTGGCGGCGGCTTTGCGCCCTGCCGGCGCTCTGGGTGGGGCTGGTCTATGACCAGTCGGCGCTGGACGCGGCCTGGGACCTGGTCAAGGGCTGGGATGCCGAGACGCGCGAGGCCTGGCGGCGCGGCGCCGGGCTCAAGGCGCTGGATGCCGAGGTGAACGGCGTGAAGATGCGCGACCTGGCGCGCGAGGTGCTGGCGATCTCGGAAGCCGGGCTGAAGGCGCGGGCCCGCACCGGCTCGGGCGGGCTGGTGCCGGACGAGACGCATTTCCTGAACGCGCTCAAGGAAAGCGTCGAGACGGGCAAGGTGCCCGCCGACGAGTTGCTGGAGAAATATCACGGCGAATGGGCGGGCGATCTCAGCCGCATCTACGCCGAGTATTCCTATTGACCAAGGGCCGGGTGATCCCCGGCCCTTTTCGCATCACGTTCGCATCACGCCTGCGCCGGTTCACGCCTGCGGCGCGGGGGGCTGCGGCTGGCTGCGGCCCTGCATGAACTGGTCGAACTCGGCCTTGTCCTTGGCTTCGCGCAGCTTCTGCAGGAAGTCGAGGAATTCGCGATGCTCGTCCTCCAGCCGCTTCAGCGTTTCCTCGCGATAGGCGTCAAAGGCGCTGTTGCCGGTCGGCGCGCCGAAACCGTGGCGATAATGGCGGCCGTGGTGATGATGGCGGTGGCGACAGGAAAACATGCGTTTGCTCCAGATCATGTAACCCAGGATGGCAAGGCCCAAGGGCCAGCAGGCGATGAAGGCCAGGATCATGGCGGCGATCCAGGCGCCCTTCCCGCGTTCGTCCAGCCAGTCCCGGATGCCGGCCAGTGCTGCGCCGATCCGGTCGAAGGCGGAGGGGCGCGGGGCGATGTCAGTGTTCATTGCGGTCCCTTTCCGATGTGAATGTTAATCACATTTACATAGATGGAGCCGAGCCCGCCGGGTTCAAGGGAAGCGGCGAAAATTTTCTGCCGGATTTTCAGGTGGCGGGTTCGCCGTTTTCGGGTGGCGGGTTCGCCGGTCGGGCCGCGTTCAGTCGGGGATCACGCCCAGGCCGCGCAGATAGATCAGCGCGCCGCTTTCCAGCATGTCGGCCGGCGAGATGGGCGAGCGCGATCCGGGCTTGCCGCGGCCGAACAGCTCGACCACGCCGTGGCTCAGCGCCCAGATGTGGTCCGCGACCATGCCGGGCGGCGGGCGGCGCCCCGCGGGCAGCTGCGCGAACAGCGCCTCGGCGCCGCGCACCAGGATGCCGCGCGCCCGTTCCGAGGCCTGCGACAGCCCGGCATTGCCGGCGATCGAGATGCCGGATTCGAACATGGCGATGTAGAAGCCGCGCCGCTCGGCCGCGAAGCTCAGGTATTCCTGTCCCATGCGCAGGAAGGCGGTCAGCGGCCGCGGGCGCCCCTCGTCGAAGGCGGTCTCCAGCCTCTCGGCGAATTCCTCGAACCCTTGCCGGGCGACCTCTTCCAGCAGGTCCTCGCGGCCGGTGAAATGGCGATAGGGCGCGGCGGCGCTGACCCCGGCCAGCCGCGCGGCCTCGGCCAGGGTGAAGGCCTGCGGGCCGTTCTCCTCGATCAGCCGCACCGTGGCCTCGACAAGGGCCTGGCGCAGGTTGCCATGGTGATAGGAGGATCGGGCCATGTCCGGCCCTTACATGCCTTCGCCGAAATAGTCCCCGACCAGCGCGCTCAGCGCATCGGCCAGCTCGGCCGCCTGCGCGCCGCGCGTGGTGACGCGGATGGTGCTGCCGCGCGGCGCGGTCAGCATCAGCAGGCCCATGATCGAATCGCCCGAGACGCTCATCCCGTCCTTCTCGACGGTGGCCTGGGCGTCGAAACGCTCGACCGTCTCGACGAATTTCGCGCTGGCCCGCGCGTGCAGGCCCTTTTCGTTGATGATCGCCAATTCGCGGGTGACGGCCCCGTTGGTCATGTCATTCATGAAGCGGCACGGTTCGGGATGGGAAGCACATCGGCAGGCAGAACGTCATAGCTGTTGATGTACTTGCGTCCCGCATCCTTGGCCAGCGATACCGCATCCGCAACCGGCAGTTTGCGCGATTTGGCCAGCTTGACCAGCATCGGCAGGTTCGCCCCGTAGAGAATCGAGCGATTCCGCATCGCGCAGGCCATCAGCGACAGGTTCGAGGGCGAGCCGCCGAACAGATCCGTCACCACCACCACGCCGTCGCCCGCATCCACCGCATCGGCGGCGGCGCAGATTTCGGCCTGCTTCTCGCCGCGATCATGGTTTTCCTCGATCGTCACGGCCTTGATCCCGGTCTGCGGCCCCACGACATGCTCGACCGCCGAGAGATATTCCCTGGCCAGCCCACCATGCGCCACGATGACAATTCCGATCAATTCGCCTCACCACGCACCAGCCGTTCACCCTTGCGCCAAAGCTGTGCGAGAGGCCCGAACAGGACCCTCATCCCCAGGTGCCGGCGCCTTTTCACGGCGTTCAAGTTCCCGATGTCTAATTGACACTTGCCAGCCTGCTTTCGCAAGCGCATCTGCCATTTTTTCCGCCATTGTGACAGAACGGTGTCGCCCCCCGGTGCAGCCGAAGCCGATCGCCAGGTGGGCCTTTCCCTCTTCCAGATGGGCAGGCAGGGCGAAAAGCACAAGATCCAGCACCTTGCGGAAGAACTCGTCGAACCGCGAATCGGCCATCACATATTGCTGAACCGGCGGGTCGCGGCCGTCCAGCGGCCGCAGCTCCGCCCGCCAATGCGGGTTGGCGAGGAATCGGCAGTCGAACATCATGTCCACGCCGCGCGGCACCCCGCGCTTGTAGGAATAGGACTGCACCGAGACGGTCAGCCGCCGCCCCGGCTCGGTCTCGAACCAGCGGGCCAGTTCCGCCTTCAGGTCATGCGGCGACAGGTCCGAGGTGTCGACCAGCACGTCGGCCCGGGCCCGGATGGGGGCGAGCATGTCGCGCTCGGCCCGGATGGCGTCCAGCGGCGAGCCCTCGGCCCGCAGCGGATGGCGACGGCGGGTTTCATTGAACCGTCGCAGAAGCTGTTCGGTCGTGCAGTCCAGGAACAGCACCTCGGGCGCGTATTCGGGCAGCCGGGTCAGCTTGTCGATCAGCTCGGTCAGGTTGGCGACGGAAAAGTCGCGGTTGCGGACATCCAGACCCAGCGCCAGCGGCACCGGCCGGGCGGGCCCGTCCAGCAGCCGCGGCACCAGCGACAGCGGCAGGTTGTCGATGGCCTCGTAGCCCAGATCCTCGAGCACGTTGATGGCCGTCGAGCGCCCGGCCCCGGACGGCCCGGTGATCAGCACCAGCCGCTGGGCCTGCTCGTCCTGACTGCCCAAGGGGGTTCTCGCCTCCGGCATGGTTCGGCCTACCTCTCGCGCAAATCCGTGTCCGCCCGTCCGGCCACAAGATATTGCAACAATGTTGACGCAAGATGAACACGGCCCGCGCCAAGGACAAGGGGCAAGGACCTGCCCATAAGGTCAAGGCGGCGGTCGGGCGGCAGGCGGTCCGGCTCGGTGCGCTCCAGATCGACCGCCAGCGCCAGTTCGACCGGCCCGTGCGGCACGGCATGCAGGATGCCGACGCCGCGCGCCTCGATGCGGCCGCGAATCGAATCGGGCGCATCGGCAATGACGGCGGCGCCCTCGCGGCGCAGCACGGTGCGGTCGTCCGCCACCAGCGCCGCGCCCAGGGCCATCATTTCAAGCGCCAGGCCGGATTTCCCCGATCCCGAGGGCCCCAGGATCAGCAGTCCCCTGCCCCGATGGGCAATGCAGGATGCATGCAGGATCATCGCGCGCGCCTCCGTTTCACCCCCGGCCGAATCGCCCCGATCCGCGATGCCGGGCCGGCTGTCCTTGTGGCGGATTCTTGCGGGCAAGGCCACGCTTCGGCAAATGATAGCGCTAACCGTGTCTGATTGCGCTAACCCTGTCCATAAGTGCGCTTTCGCCCGGGAAATGCCGTGCTATAGGACGCGCAACGGCCGGTTGCCGGCCCGGAATTCAAGCAGGAGCACAGGTGCCATGAGCGAACCGCGCGTCAATCCGAATTGCCGTCTCGAAGACCAGGGGATCACGGGGCTCGGCAATGTCCACTACAACCTGCTCGAACCGGCGCTGATCGAGGCGGCCATCCAGCGCGGCGAAGGCAAGCTGGGCCTTGGCGGCACCTTCCTGGTCTCGACCGGCGCCCATACCGGCCGCTCGCCCAAGGACAAACATGTCGTGCGCACCCCCGCGGTCGAGGACAGCATCTGGTGGGAAAACAACCGCCCGATGGAGCCGGAGGCCTTCGACCGGCTGCATGCCGACATGCTGGAACACATGAAGGGCAAGGACTATTTCGTTCAGGACCTCTACGGCGGCGCGGATCCTGCCCTGCGCCTCGACGTCCGGGTCGTGACCGAACTGGCCTGGCACGGGCTGTTCATCCGCAACCTGCTGCGCCGTCCCGAAGCGGCCGAGCTGGCCAGCTTCGCGCCGGAATTCACCATCATCAACTGCCCCTCGTTCAAGGCCGATCCGGCCCGCCACGGCTGCCGCTCGGAAACCGTGATCGCGCTGAATTTCGACAAGAAGCTGATCCTGATCGGCAATACCGCCTATGCCGGCGAGAACAAGAAATCGGTCTTCACGCTCTTGAACTACATCCTGCCGGAAAAGGGCGTGATGCCGATGCATTGCTCGGCCAACCACGCGCTCGGCAACCCGGACGACAGCGCCATCTTCTTCGGCCTCTCCGGCACCGGCAAGACCACGCTCTCGGCCGATCCCTCGCGCACGCTGGTCGGCGATGACGAGCATGGCTGGTCCGACACCGGCATCTTCAACTTCGAGGGCGGCTGCTACGCCAAGACCATCAACCTCTCGGCCGAGGCCGAGCCGGAGATCTACGCCACCTGCTACAAGTTCGGCACGGTGATCGAGAACATGGTTTACGACCCCGACACGCTGGAGCTGGACTTCGAGGACAACTCGCTGACCGACAACATGCGCTGCGCCTATCCGCTGGAGCAGATCTCGAACGCCTCGCCGACCTCGCTGGGCGGCCAGCCGAAGAACGTCATCATGCTGACCTGCGACGCCTATGGCGTTCTGCCGCCGATCGCGCGGCTGACCCCGGCGCAGGCGATGTATCACTTCCTGTCGGGCTTCACCTCGAAGACGCCCGGCACCGAGGTCGGCGTGACCGAGCCGACGCCGACCTTCTCGACCTGCTTCGGCGCCCCCTTCATGCCGCGCCGCCCGGAAGTCTATGGCAAGCTGCTGCAGGAAAAGATCGCCAAGACCGGCGCGGCCTGCTGGCTGGTCAATACCGGCTGGACCGGCGGCGCCTTCGGCACCGGCAAGCGCATGCCGATCAAGGCCACCCGCGCCCTGCTGACCGCGGCGCTGGACGGCTCGCTGAACAACGCCCAGTTCCGCAAGGACCCGAATTTCGGCTTCGAGGTCCCGGTCTCGGTGCCCCGCGTCGAGGACCGGCTGCTCGACCCGCGCCAGACCTGGGCGGATGGTGCCGCCTATGACGCCCAGGCCCGCAAGCTGGTCGGCATGTTCAGCGACAATTTCGCGCAATATGCCGACAAGATCGACGACGACGTCCGCGCCGCCGCCATCGGCTGAAGCCTGACGGAGAGATGATGCGAGGGGCGGTCCACGGGGCCGCCCCTTTCGCTTTCGGCACCGCCCGAGGGGGCTTTGCGCCCCCGCCGGCCTGCGGCCGACTCCCCCGCAGGATATTTGGGCAAGAAAGAAGCCCTGCATCCCTCGCGGCTTTCTCTGTTCTCCAAATACCCTGGGGGAGCGCGGAACGCGCGGGGGCAAAGCCCCCTCTTATCAATGTTGCCGTCGTACCCGCCGGCGCTTCTGCGCGCGCTTGATCTCGGCCAGCCGCGCCTGGGTGGCGCGCTTGCGCATCGGTCCCTTGCCGCGCCCGCCGCCCGACCCTTGCGGCAGCGGCCGGCCCTCGACTTCCAGCAGCTCCAGCATCAGCCCGCCGGTCAGCGGCACCGCCTCGGTCAGCCGCACGGTCACGCGCTGGCCGATGCCGATTTCCAGGCCGGTCTCGGAGCCCATCAGCACCTGCGCATCCGGGTCGTAATGGAAATATTCCCGGCCGATCTCTCGGATCGGCAACAGCCCGTCCGCCCCGGTCTCGTCCAGCCGCACGAAGGCGCCGAATTTCTGCACGCCGCTGATGCGGCCGGTGAACTCGGCCCCCACCCGGTCGGCCAGATAGGCGGCGAGATAGCGGTCGGTGGTGTCGCGTTCCGCCGCCATCGAGCGCCGCTCGGTCTCGGATATATGCTGCGCGGTATCCGAGAGCATCTCGATATCCTGCGCCGACAGCCCGTCATCGCCCCATTTATGGCCCATGACCAGCGCGCGATGCACGATCAGGTCGGAATAGCGCCGGATCGGCGAGGTGAAATGCGCATAGGAGCGCAGGGCCAGCCCGAAATGGCCGAAATTCTCGGGGTTGTAATAGGCCTGCTGCATCGAGCGCAGCGCCGTCATGTTGATCAGCTCGTCGAACTCCGAGCCCTCGGCCTGTTCCAGCAGCCGGTTCAGGTGGCGCGTCTGCAAGACCTGGCCCTTGGCGAGCGTGAATCCCGAAGCCTCGGCCACTTCGCGCAGCGCGTCGAGCTTTTCCACCGTCGGCTCCTCGTGTACGCGATAGAGCAGCGGCCGGCGCAGCCGTTCCAGTTCCTCGGCGGCGGCGACATTGGCCAGCACCATGAATTCCTCGATCAGCCGGTGCGCATCGTAGCGTTCGCGGAAGTTGACCGATTTCACCCTTCCGTCGGCGGTCAGTACGATCCTGCGCTCGGGCAGGTCCAGCTCTAGCGGCTGGCGGCGCGCTCGCGCGGCCCTCAGCAGCCCGTAGGCATGCCAGAGCGGCCGGATCGCCGGCTCGACCAGCGGCGCGGTCTGCTCGTCGGGATTGCCGTCCGCCGCCGCCTGCGCCTGTTCATAGGCCAGGCTCGCGGCCGAGCGGATCATGCCGCGATGGAAGCTGTGGCCGGTCTTGTTGCCCTGCGCGTCCAGCCGCATCCTGACCGCGATCACCGGCCGGTCCACGCCCTGATGCAGCGAGCACAGGTCGCTCGACAGGATGTCGGGCAGCATCGGCACCACCCGGTCGGGGAAATAGGTGGAATTGCCGCGATTGCGCGCCTCGCGGTCCAGGGCCGAGCCGGGGCGGACGTAATGCGCCACATCGGCGATGGCGACCCAGACCGTGGCGCCGCCATCCTCATGCGTCTCGGCGGCGACGGCATCGTCGCGGTCGCGGGCATCCGAGGGGTCGATGGTGATGAAGGGCAGGTGGCGCAGGTCCTCGCGGTTCTTCATCGTCGCGGGACGGGCGGCATCGGCCTCGGCGATCGCCTCATCGGGGAAATCGTCGGGAATGCCGTGCTGGTGGATGGCGATCAGGCTGACGGCCCTGGGCGCCGAGGGGTCGCCCAGCCGCTCGACGATCCGCGCCAGCGGCAGGCCCAGGCGGCCGCGCGGGCCGACCTGCTCGGCCTCGACCAGCTCGCCGCTTTTCGCGCCATGGGCATCGCCGGGGCGCACCTGCCATTCCTTGTCCTGGCCCTTGTCGATGGGCAGGATGCGGCCGCCCGCCTCGGGCCCGCCGGTGGCCGCGCGGAAGATGCCGACGATGCGGTGCTGCACCGTGCCGATGCGGCGGATCAGCCGGGCCTGATAGTCGTGATCCTCGCCCCGGGTCTCGATCAGCCGGGCCAGGATGCGCTCGCCCGGCGCCACGGCGGGATCGGATTTCAGCGCCGCGTAAAGGATGCGCGGCATCGGCCCCTCGCCCTGCCATTCCAAGGGCCTGGCGAAGATGTCGCCGTCGCGGTCGGGCGGCAACAATTGCAGCACCGTCACCGGCGGCAGCCGCTCGGCATCGTGGTAATGGCGGCGGCGGCGTTCCAGCAGGCCCTCGGCCTCCAGCTCTTTCAGAAGCCGCTTCAGCTCGATGCGCTCGGCGCCCTTGATGCCGAAGGCTTTCGCGATGTCGCGCTTGGCGGTGGCGTCCGGATGGGCGGACACCCAGTCGAGAATCTCTTGACGGGAAGGTAGCTGTGCCATGCCGTCACGCTAGCATGCTGCCGGACGGGGCGGCAGGGGCAAAATCAGGCGGCGGGCAGGCGGACGAAGGCCGCGGCCTCGCGCACCACCGGGTCGGCCTCGGCCCCGGCGCGGATCTGGTCCACGAAATCCTGCCGCATCCGCGGCGACCAGGAATCGTTGATATGCGCGGCCACCGCCTCGGGCGCCGGCCGGTCGGGCTGGCTGGTGAAGAACTGCGCCATCTGCGTGGCCATGCGGATCAGCTTGGAATGGTCGTGGGACATGTCGCCTCAGCTTCCGGCAATGCGCCGGGGGTGGGTGTAAAGATCGAAGCTCGCCTGCCGGGCGCGGGCGATCAGGGTGATGCCGGCGCGCTCGGCCCAGCCGAGCGCCAGCGCCGTCGGCGCGCTGGCACCGATCAGGATCGGCGCGCCGATGCGGGCGGCCTTCTGGACCAGATCGACCGACAGGCGCGAGGACATGATCACGGCGCCCTGCCCCGCCGCCAGCCCGGCCTGGGCCAGAGCCCCGGCCAGCTTGTCCAGCGCATTGTGGCGGCCGACATCCTCGCGCGTCACGGCGCGGGCGCCGTCCCAGAAGGCGGCGCCGTGGATGGCCGGGGTCCGGCGGCGCAGGACCTGGCCCTCGGACAGCGCGGCCATGGCGCGGGCCACGTCCTCGGGCGGCATCGACCAGTCCGAGGCGACCGGCACGATCCGGGGCAGCGCCGCCTCGATGCTGTCCACGCCGCAAAGCCCGCAGCCCACCGGGCCGACCATGCTGCGCCGCCGCTCGGCCAGCCGGGCGGCAAGGCCGGGGCGCAGCCATAGCCGCGCCTCGCGCGCCGGGAAGCCGCCGGCCTCGACCTCGGCCTCCTCGAAGCCCTCGACATCGCCGGGCGCGGCGATCAGCCCCTCGGTCAGCGCGAATCCCAGCGCGAAGTCGCGCAGGTCATGCGGCGTCGCCATCAGCACCGCCTGGCTCATGCCGTCGATGACGATGGCCACCGGGCATTCCTGCGGCGCGGGCGGCGGCTCGACCGGATGCCAGCCCCCGCCGCCCCGGCCTTCGCCGTCCCAGCGCAGCACGCCGGCCGTCACGTCCCGCATGCCGTCACTCGGCAGCGGTGGGCAGGATGCGGCGGGCGAGGTCGGAATGATGGCGATACTCCTCTTGCCATTCCGAGGGGCCGTTCGAGGGGCTGACCTGCACGGCCGTCACCTTGAACTCGGGGCAGTTGGTGGCCCAGTCGGAATTGTCCGTGGTCACCACATTGGCCTGAGTCGTCGGGTGATGGAAGGTCGTATAGACCACCCCCGGCGCCACCCGCTCGGTGATATGCGCCCGAAGCGAGGTGTCGCCCGAACGCGAGGCCACACGCACCCAGTCGCCCTCGCGGATGCCGCGGTTCTCGGCGTCCGAGGGATGGATCTCCAGGATGTCCTCGGGGTGCCAGACGCTGTTGTCGGTCCGCCGGGTCTGCGCGCCGACATTGTATTGCGACAGGATCCGCCCCGTGGTCAGCAAGAGCGGGAAGCGCGCCCCGGTGCGTTCCTCGGTCGCGACATATTCGGTATGGACGAACTTGCCCTTGCCGCGCACGAAGCCGTCGATATGCATGACCGGCGTGCCCAGCGGCGCCTTGTCGTTGCAGGGCCATTGCACCGAACCCTCGCGGTCCAGCAGGTCGTAGCTGACCCCGGCGAAGCTGGGCGTGGTCAGCGCGATCTCGGCCATGATCTCGCGCGGGTGGGTATAGGACCAGGCCGCGCCCATGCGGTTGGCCAGCAGCTGCGTGACCTCCCAGTCCTCGTAGCCGTTCTTCGGCGTCATGGCGCGGCGGACCATGTTGATGCGCCGCTCGGCATTGGTGAAGGTGCCGTTCTTTTCCAGGAAGCTGGAGCCGGGCAGGAAGACATGCGCATAGTTCGCGGTCTCGTTCAGGAACAGGTCCTGCACGATGACGATGTCCATCGCCGACAGCGCCGAAGTGACATGCCGGGTGTCGGGGTCGGATTGCACGATGTCCTCGCCCTGGCAGTAAAGCCCCTTGAAGCGGCCGGCCAGCGCCTCGTCGAACATGTTGGGGATGCGCAGGCCCGGCTCGGGCGACAGCTCGACGCCCCAGGCGCGTTCGTAGATCGCCCGCGCCTCGGGGTCCGAGACATGGCGATAGCCCGGATATTCATGCGGGAAGCTGCCCATGTCGCAGGAGCCCTGCACGTTGTTCTGGCCGCGCAGCGGGTTCACGCCGGTGCCAGTCCGGCCGATATTGCCGGTCATCATCGCCAGGTTGGCGATGGCCATCACCGTGGTCGAGCCCTGCGAATGCTCGGTCACGCCCAAGCCGTAATAGATGCTGGCGCGCGGCGCGGCCGCATAGGCGCGGGCGGCCTTGCGGATCAGCTCGGCCGGGACCTTGGACAGTTTCTCGACCTCTTCCGGCGCATGGCGCGGGTCCATCAGGAACTCGGCATAGGCCAGGAACTCGTCCCAGTCGCAGCGTTCGCGAATGAAGGCCTCGTCATAGAGCTTCTCGGCCACGATCACCTGCGCCATGGCGGTCAGCACGGCGACGTTGGTGCCGGGCCGCAGGGGCAGGTGCAGCCCCTCGGCCATATGCGGGGTCTTGAGCAGGTCGATCTGGCGCGGATCGAGGACGATCAGCCCGGCCCCCTCGCGCAGCCGCTTGCGCAGCCGGCTGGCAAAGACCGGATGGCCGTCGGTCGGGTTGGCGCCGATGATCAGCGCCAGATCGGTATCGTCGACCGAATCGAAGTCATGCGTGCCCGCCGAGGTGCCGAAGGTGGTCTTCAGCCCGTAGCCGGTCGGCGAATGGCAGACCCGGGCGCAGGTGTCGGTGTTGTTGTTGTGGAAGACGGCGCGCGCCAGCTTCTGCACCAGATAGGTTTCCTCGTTGGTGCAGCGCGACGAGGTGATGACGCCGATGGCATCGCGTCCGAAATCCGCCTGCGCCTGGCGCAGCCGGGTGGCGGCGAAATCCAGCGCCTCGTCCCAGCTGACCACGCGCCAGGGATCGGTGATCCGCTCGCGCAGCATGGGCTGGGTCTGGCGTTCGCGATGCGTGGCATAGCCCCAGGCGAAGCGGCCCTTGACGCAGCTGTGGCCGTGGTTCGCCTTGCCGTCCTTGCTGGGCACCATGCGCACCACCTCCTCGCCGCGCATATGCGCGTCGAAGGAACAGCCGACACCGCAATAGGCGCAGGTCGTCTTGACGATATGCTCGGGCGTGCCGATCTCGATCACCTTGTTCTCGATCAGCGTCGCGGTCGGGCAGACCTGCACGCAGGCGCCGCAGCTGACGCAATCCGAGCTGAGGAAGCTGTCCGATTCCATCCCGGCCGAGACGCGGCTGTCGAAGCCCCGCCCCTCGATGGTCAGCGCGAAGGTGCCCTGCACCTCCTCGCAGGCCCTGACGCAGCGCGAGCAGACGATGCATTTCGCCGGGTCGAAGGTGAAATAGGGGTTCGACTGGTCCTTGGGCCGGTATTCCGGATTCGGCCCCTCGGCGTCGCGGCGGGCGAAATGGTTCGCGCCCGGCTCATAGCGCACCTCGCGCAGGCCCACGGCGCCGGCCATGTCCTGAAGCTCGCAATCGCCGTTGGCGGCGCAGGTCAGGCAGTCCAGCGGGTGGTCGCTGATGTAAAGCTCCATCACCCCCTTGCGGATCTGCGCGACCTCGTCGGTCTGGGTATGGACCACCATGCCCTCGGCCACCGGCGTGGTGCAGGATGCCGGCAGGCCGCGCATGCCCTCGATCTGCACCACGCAAAGCCGGCAGGAGCCGAAGGCTTCCAGATGATCGGTAGCGCAGAGCTTGGGCACCGAGATCCCGGCCACGGCAGCGGCGCGCATCACCGATGTCCCGGCGGGGACCGAAACCGGAATCCCGTCCACCAGCAGGTTCACGGTGACGTCGGACTTGACCGCCGGGGTGCCCATGTCGCGGTCGGGAATGATGAAATCCTTCATTCTGCGGCCTCCTTGCGCGGCTCTCGCCGCCCGCTGAAATCTTCGGGGAAATGGGTCAGCGCCGACATGACCGGGAAGGGCGCAAAGCCCCCCAGCGCACAAAGCGAGCCCCATTTCATCGTGTTGCACAGATCGGTGAGGATCGGGATTCCCGTCTCGTCGCCCTGGGCGATCCGGTCGATGGTCTCGACGCCCCGGACCGAGCCGATGCGGCAGGGCGTGCATTTGCCGCAGCTTTCCACGGCGCAGAACTCCATCGCGAAGCGCGCCAGCTTCAGCATGTCGGCCGTGTCGTCGAAGACGGTGATGCCGGCATGGCCCAAGAGGCCCTCTTTCGTCGCCAGCTCCTCGTAGCCGAAGGGCACGTCGAAATTCCAATGCGGGATGTAGGAACCAAGCGGCCCGCCCACCTGCGCCGCCTTGACCGGCCGGCCCGAGGCGGTGCCGCCGCCGATCTCCTCGATGATCTGGCGCAGGCTCATGCCGAAGGCGGCCTCGAACAACCCGCCATATTTCACGTTGCCGGCGATCTGGATCGGGATCGTGCCCTTGGACCGCCCGATGCCCAGCTTGGCATACTCCGCCCCGCCATGGGTCAGGATCCAGGGCACCGAGGCCAGCGAGATCACGTTGTTCACCACCGTCGGCCGGCCCAGGAAACCCTCCAGCGCCGGGATCGGCGGCTTGGCGCGGACCACGCCGCGCTTGCCCTCCAGGCTGTTGAGCAGGCTGGTCTCCTCGCCGCAGACATAGGCGCCGGCGCCGACCCGCACCTCCATGTCATAGGCATGGTCTGATCCCAGCACCGACTGGCCCAGGATACCGGCCTGCCGCGCCTTGCCGATGGCGGCCTCCATCAGCCGGATCGCGTCGGGATATTCGCTGCGGATATAGACATAGCCCTGCACCGCGCCCACGGCGATGCCGGCGATCGCCATGCCCTCGATCAGGACCAGCGGATCGCCTTCCATCAGCATGCGGTCGGCAAAGCTGCCCGAATCGCCCTCGTCGGCATTGCAGACGATGTATTTCCGCGGGGCCTTGGCGCCGGCCACGGTCTTCCACTTGATCCCGGTCGGGAAACCGGCGCCGCCCCGGCCGCGCAGCCCGGATTCGGTGACCTCCTCGACGATCTTCTCCGGCCCGAGGCCGATGGCGCGGCGCAGGCCGGCCAGCCCGCCATGCGCCTCGTATTCCTCGACCGACAGCGGGTCGATCACGCCGACGCGGGCGAAGGTCAGCCGGCTCTGCGCTTTCATCCAGGGCAGTTCCTCGACCGGCCCCAGGGCCAGAGGATGCTCGCCGCCCGTGCGGATCGCCTCGGCGACCGAGGCCGCATCCTCGGGCCCGACCGGCCCGTAGCCGTGGCGCACGCCGTCGCGCTCGACCTCGACCAGAGGCTCAAGCCAGATCATGCCACGGGTGCCGTTGCGGGTGACGGCGAATTCGCGCCCCAGCGTCTCGGCCACCGCATCGGCACCCAGCGCCCTTGCGGCGGCATCCAGGGGAACCCAGACCCTCATGCGCCCGCCTCCGCCACCAGTTGCCGCACCTTGGCCAGATTCGCCCGGCCCAGCAGCCTGTCGCCGACCTGCGCCGAGGGCGCGCAGGCGCAAAGCCCCAGGCAGAACACCGGCTCCAGCGTCAGCCGCCCGTCCGGCGTGGTCTCGTGCCAGTCGATCCCCAGCGCGGCGCGCACTTCCTCGGCCAGCGCATCGGCTCCCATCGACTGGCAGGCCTCGGCCCGGCACAGCCGCAGCACATGCCGGCCCTGCGGATGGTCGCGGAAATCGTGATAGAAGCTGACGACGCCATGCACCTCGGCGCGGGTCATCCCCAGGGCGGCCGCCAGCACCGGCTGCGCCTCCTCGGGAACATGGCCCCATTCCGCCTGGATGTCGTGCAGGATGGGCAGAAGCGGCCCTTCGCGACCCTTGTGGGCGGCGATGATTTCGTCGAGACGCAGAAGGAAATCAGCGTCGGTCGCTGGTGAGGTCATGGCTAGGTGGTCCGGGCTCTGCTGTTTTGTCCAGACTAGAGACCGATGATAGACGAAACAATCGTGATATATCGTTTATCGATTGAAACTATCAATCGAAGAGACGATGCGGATCAGCGCCTCGACCAGGGGCGGATGCGGTTCGCGCCGGGCGACGACCAGCCCCACCATATGCCCCTCGCCGGTCAGGTCGCGCGCGCGAACCCCTTCGGGCAGCGGCAGGCCGCGCGCCAGCGCCCGCGGCAGGATCGCCGCCCAGTCGCCGGTCGCCACATGCGACAGGATCGCCAGCATCGAGGTCGACTCGACCCGCGGCAGCGCATCCGCCCCGGCCTCGACCAGGTGGCGGGTGACGATGCGGCGGTTCTGCATGTCCGGGGTCAGCAGGCAGAGCGGCCGGGTGGCGGTCTCGGCCCAGTCCACCGGATCGCCCAGCTCGCTGCGGTCGATCAGGCAATAGGTCTCGCGATACAGCGGCAGGCTCTGCACCCGGCCCAGGGGCTCGCTGTCCAGATAGGTCACGCCGGCATCCAGCTCCAGCGCCTCGATCTGGTCGCGGATCTCGTCCGAGCTGCGCGACAGGATCGAGACCCCGGCATTGGGATGGCGGCGCAGGAAGGGCCCGGTCAGCTCGGCGATGCGCGGCATGGCGGTGGGGATCACGCCGATGCGCAGCCGCCCCGACACGCCCTTGCGGCTGGCCTGCATCTCGGCCTGCATGGCGCGGGCATCGGCGACGATGCGCCGCGCCCAGCCCAGCACGCGCTCGCCCTCGGGCGTCAGCCCCTGGAAGCGCGAGCCGCGCCGCACCAGCTGCACGCCCAGCTGCTCCTCCAGCGCCCGGATGGCGGATGACAGCGTCGGCTGGGTGATGCCCAGCGATTCGGCGGCGCGGCCGAAATGCTTCTCGCGCGCCAGGGCCATGAACATGGAAAGCTTGTCGATCACGGACCCGCCCTCCCCGCCCGGCCGGCCTTCTCCGTTTTCCAAATACCCCGCGGGGGTCCGGGGGCGCGAAGCCCCCGGCCCGGCGGATCATCCGGCGGATCAGACGATTTCGACCGCGTATTTCTCGATCACGGTATTGGCCAGCAGGCCCTCGCACATGCGCGCCACCTCGGCCTTGGCCGCCTCGGCATCCGATGCCGCCAGGTCCAGCTCGATCACCTTGCCCTGGCGCACGCCCGAGACCCCGGCAAAGCCCAGCCCGCCAAGCGCGTGCCGGATCGCCTCGCCCTGGGGGTCCAGAACGCCATCCTTCAGCATGATGGTGACACGGGCTTTCATCTGCGGGCCTCTCAGTTGATCAGGGTGGGTTTGGTCAGCGAGGTGGTGTTGGCGGGCATCAGGCCCAGCCGGCGCGCCACCTCGGTATAGGCATCGGTCAGGCTGCCCAGGTCGCGGCGGAACACGTCCTTGTCCAGCTTCTGCCCGGTCTTGACGTCCCAGAGCCGGCAGCTGTCGGGGCTGATCTCGTCGGCGACCACCAGGCGCATGAAATCGCCGTCCCAGATGCGGCCGACCTCGATCTTGAAGTCGATCAGCTTGATGCCGACGCCGAAGAACACGCCCGACAGGAAGTCGTTCACCCGCAGCGCCAGGCTGACGATGTCGTCCAGGTCCTGCTGGCTGGCCCAGCCGAAGGCGATGATGTATTCCTCGGACACGAAGGGATCGCCCAGCTCGTCGTTCTTGAAGCTGTATTCGACGATGGGGCGGGGCAGCGGCGTGCCCTCCTCCATGCCCAGCCGCTTGGCGATGGAACCGGCGGCGAAATTGCGCACGATCACTTCCAGCGGGATGATCTCGACCTGGCGCACCAGCTGCTCGCGCATGTTGATGCGGCGGATGAAGTGGTTCGGCACGCCGATATTGGTCAGCCCGGTCATGAAGAACTCGGACAGGCGGTTGTTCAGCACGCCCTTGCCCTCGATGGTGGCCTTCTTCTGGGCGTTGAAGGCGGTGGCGTCATCCTTGAAATACTGGATGAGCGTGCCGGGCTCGGTGCCTTCGTAAAGGATCTTGGCCTTGCCTTCGTAGATTTTCTTGCGCCTTGGTGCCATGCTGCGCGTCTCCCGTCCGCAAGGTGACAATCTTTATGCGGCTATAGGCCAGAAACGGGGTCAGGGGCAATACGGGCTTGCGATGGGGCGCGCGCAGGGGCATATCCTGCGCAATATCCACGGGATAATCCCAAGCCGGAGGCCGCCATGACCACATTTGACGACCGCGAGCGCGCGCATGAGGCGAAATTCGCCCATGATGCGGAACTGAACTTCAAGGCCGAGGCGCGCCGCAATCGGCTGCTGGGCGAATGGGCCGCCGGCCTGCTGGGCAAGACGGGCGACGAGGCCCGCGCCTATGCGCTGACCGTGGTCACCTCGGATTTCACCGAACCCGGCGACGAGGACGTGTTCCGCAAGCTGGCGGCCGACCTGGAAGGCAAGGCCGACGAGGAAGCCATCCGCGCCAAGATGGTCGAGCTGCGCGCCACCGCCCGCCAGCAGATCGTCGACGAGCTTTAAGCCCGGGACCGCCGCGCCGCCCCCGAGGGCGGCGCCCTTTCAGGCCGCGGCCGCCTCGACCCGGGGATAAAGCCGCCACATGGTCAGGCCGCGCAGCGCGTTGAGCGCCATCAGCGCCGCCCAGAGCCCGTGATTGCCGAAGGCCGGCGGCAGCAGCAGCACCAGAACGGCATAGATCCCGACCGAGACCAGCATGGCATTGCGCATCTCGCGCGTGCGGGTGGCGCCGATGAAGATGCCGTCCAGCATCCACGAGGCGATGCCGATCAGCGGCGCCGCGACCAGCCAGGGCAGGAAGCGCCGCGCCTCGGCCCGCACCTCGGCCGAGGTGGTCAGCAGGTCGATGATCGCCGGCCCGCCCAGCAGGAACGCGGCCGAAAGCAGCCCCGCCCCCGCCACGCCCCAGGCCGAGGCCAGCCGTGCCGCCCGGCGCAGGCGGTCGCGCCGCCGCGCCCCCACCGCCTGGCCGACCAGCGATTCGGCGGCAAAGGCGAAACCGTCCAGCCCGTAGGCGACGATCTCCAGGAATTGCAGCAGCACCTGGTTCGCGGCCAGGGTCACGTCGCCCTGCCCCGCGGCCAGGAACATGAAGGTGGTGAACGAGCCCTGCAGCAGGACCGAGCGGATCATGATGTCGCCATTGACCCGCGCCAGCTCCTCGATCCGGTTGCGGGCCAGCAGCCCGGCACGCTGCACGGCGGCGCGCAGGGCATGGCGGGCGAACCACAGCCCCAGCGCCAGCCCGGTCCATTCCGCGATCAGCGTCGCCACGGCGACGCCGGGCACCCCCCAGCCCAGCCCCAGCACGAACCACAGGTCCAGAAGGATGTTCAGCCCGTTCATCACCAGCTGCAGCACCAGCACCGCGCGGGTGCGCTCGATGGCGATCAGCCAGCCGGTCACGGCGTAAAGCGAGATGGCGGCGGGCGCCCCCCAGATGCGCAGCCCCAGATATTGCCGGGCCAGCGCCTCGACCTCGGCCGAGGCCGGGGCCAGCCGGAAGGCCCCCGCGAAAAGCAGCCCCTGCAGCAGGATGAAGACCAGCCCGGCCGCAAGCCCGATGGCCAGCGCCCGCAGCAGATGCGCACCGGCTTCGCCATCGTCCCCGGCGCCATGCGCCTGCGCCACCAGCCCCGAAGTGCCCATGCGCAGGAAGCCGAAGATCCAGTAGAGCGAGGCCAGGATCACCGCGCCAAGGCCGACCGCGCCGATGGGCGCCGCCTCGCCCAGCTGGCCGATGACGCCGGTATCCACCGCGCCCAGGATCGGGATCGTCGCGTTCGACAGCACCACCGGCAGGGCGATGGCCAGCACGCGGCGGTTCGAGATCTCGGCGGCCGCGCGCGCCCCGGGCTGGCCGGGCAGCGCCTCAACCATCCTGCGGCATCAGGAAATGGCCGGTCGCCTGCGCGAAAAGCTTCTGGCGCTGGTCCTGCCAGGCCTCGACATGCACGCTGGCATAGCGCCGGCCGGACCGCACCACCCGCGCCCGCGCATAGGCGTCGCGCGGCAGGCCGGACCGCAGATAGTCCACGGTGAAATCGATGGTCTTGGGCAGGCGCGGCAGGCTTTCGGGCACCGCGGCGTCGGGGGCGATGCGGCCCTGCTCCATGTCCTCCCAGATCGCGGTCCAGGTCAGCTCGACGATGGCGGTGACCTCCAGGAAGGCCGCGGTCACGCCGCCATGGATCGCGGGCAGCATCGGATTGCCGATCAGCTTCTGGTCGAAGGGCAGCACCGCGGTCAGCTCGTCGCCGCGCCGGTCGAAGGTGATGCCCAGCCAGCGGATATAGGGCACGCTGGTCACCAGCGCGTTCAGCGTGTTGTTGCGCCGCGTCTTGATGGCGTCGAGGGGTTCGTTGCGTCCGGCCATGTCAACGCTCGATGGTGAAGGCCCCGGTGGCCGAGGCCACGGGACGGGATTCGTCGTCATCCATCGCCCAGGCGCGCACGAAGGCGACCGAGCGGGTGATGTGATAGCAGCTCGCCTTGGCGCGGATGGTCTGGCCGGGCGTGGCGGCGCGCATGTAGTCGATGCGCAGGTCGATGGTCGCGGTCGAGCGCGCCCCGGTCGGATGCGCCATCACCGCCGCGCCGCTGCAGGTGTCCATCAACGCCGAGATCACCCCGCCATGGATCACCCCGTTGCGCGGATCGCCGACCAGGTCCTCGCGCCAGGGCAGCGAGATCTCGGCCCCCTCGCCCGTCAGCTGGTCGAGATGCATGCCAAGCGCCCGGGCATGTGGGATCACCTCGATGAACTGGCGGGCGATCCGCCGGCGCTGCTCCTGCTCGTCCTCGTCCGATGCTCTGCTCATGGCGCGGGCTCCCTCGTTGGCTTGCTGCGGGATGGTAGCAGCCCGCGGCACGCAGGCAAGCCGCCGATGGTTGAGTTTGGACCGGCGCCGGGTTAGGCTGCAGCGCGTCCGAGGATAGAGTTCATCCGATGTCCGATAACGAATACATTGGCTTCAAGGAAATGTGCGCACGTTTCGACGTGACGCCGCGGACCCTGCGCTATTACGAATATATCGAGCTGCTCAGCCCCCGCAAGGAAGGCCGCTCGCGCTTCTACGGCCCGCGCGAGATCGCCCGGATGAAGCTGATCCTGCGCGGCCGCCGCTTCGGCTTCTCGCTCGAGGACATCCGGCAATGGCTGCTGATCTATGGCGAGAAGGGCACGCGCGAACAATACCGGGTCTGGATCGAACTGGCCGACCGCCAGCTCCAGGTGCTGCGCCAGCAGCGCGACGAGCTCGAAGCCTCGATGTCCGAGCTGCTGACGCTGCGCAACGAAACGGTCTCGCTTCTCGACGGCATGGGACCCGGCGAAAACGCCGCGGCGGCGAAAGGCGACCGAGCCGCGGACTGACGCCACGTCGCCCCTTACGCGAACGTCAACCTGTCCTATATTCCCCGTCACGCGACGGTGTCGAACAGGAGGGATTGGCCATGAGCGACGCGTTGATGACCATTCGCCAGATGTGCGACGCCTTCGACGTCACGCCGCGCACGCTGCGCTTTTACGAGTCCCGCGAATTGCTGTTTCCGCAGCGGCGCGGCCAGCACCGGCTTTACGGCCGCTCGGACCGCGCCCGCCTGACGCTGATCCTGCGCGGCAAGCGCTTCGGCTTCTCGCTCGAACAGATCCGCCAGTTGCTGGAGCTTTACGATCCGGCCGAACGCAACATCACCCAGACCGAGGCCGTCCTGGCCACCGCCCGCGAGCGGCTTGCCGACATGGAGCGGCAGCATCTCGAACTGGGCGAGGCCATCGCCGAACTGCGCCAGCAGATTGCCGAGGGCGAGGTCTCGCTGCAGAAACTGAAATCCGATGCCTGACGGCATATCCCCTGGGAGGGACCGATGACCACCTACTCCGCCCCTGTCCGCGACATGCAGTTCGTGCTGCATGACGTGCTCGAGATCTCGAAGCAGGATCTTCCGGGCTATGGCGAGCTCGACCGCGACTTCACCCAGGCCGTGCTGGAGGCGGCCGGCAAGCTGGCCTCCGAGGTGCTGGCGCCGCTGAACGCCGTCGGCGACCGCGAGGGCTGCAGGCTGGAAAACGGGGTGGTGCACACGCCCAGGGGCTTTCTCGAAGCCTTCGGGCAGATGCGCGAGGGCGGCTGGACCGCGCTCGACTGCGACCCGGACTATGGCGGCCAGGGCATGCCCTATGTGATCGGCCTGGCCGCGGGCGAGATGTTCTCGGCCTCGAACATGGCCTTCACCATGTATCAGGGCCTGACCCATGGCGCCTATTCCGCCATCCACGCCCATGGCACGGACCAGCAGAAGGCCACCTACCTGCCCCGGATGGTCAGCTGCGAATGGACCGGCACCATGAACCTGACCGAACCCCATGCCGGCACCGACCTGGGCCTGCTGCGCACCAGGGCCGAGCCGCAGGAGGACGGCAGCTACCGGATCACCGGACAGAAGATCTTCATCTCGGCCGGCGACCACGACATGGCGCAGAACGTGATCCACCTGGTGCTGGCCAAGGCGCCGGGCGGCGGCGAGGGCACCAAGGGCATCTCGCTCTTCATCGTGCCGAAATTCCTGGTGAACGAGGACGGCTCCCTGGGCGAGCGCAACGCCGTCTCGGTCGGCAATCTCGAGGAAAAGATGGGCATTCACGGCAATGCCACCTGCGTGATGAACTATGACGGCGCGAAAGGCTGGCTGCTGGGAGAGCTGCACAAGGGCATGCGCGCCATGTTCACCATGATGAACGAAGCCCGGATCGGCGTCGGCCTGCAGGGCTATTCGGTGGCCGAGGCCGCCTATCAGAACGCCGCCGCCTATGCCCGCGACCGGCTGCAGGGCCGCGCCGTGACCGGGGACAAGAACCCCGCGGGACCGGCCGACCCGCTGATCGTGCATCCCGACATCCGCCGCAACCTGATGGACCAGAAAAGCTTCCTGGAAGGCGCGCGCGCGCTGGCCTTCTGGGGCGCGCATCTGATCGACCGCGCGGTGCTGGCCGAGGACAAGGAGGCGCACGACCTCGTCTCGCTGCTGACGCCGGTGATCAAGGGCTTCCTGACCGACAAGGGTTTCGAATCGGCGGTGCAGGCCCAGCAGGTCTTCGGCGGCCACGGCTATATCGAGGAACAGGGCATGTCGCAATTCGTCCGCGACGCGCGCATCGCCATGATCTACGAGGGCGCGAACGGCGTGCAGGCGCTGGACCTCGTGGGCCGCAAGCTGGCGGCCGAGGGCGGCAAGCCGATCATGGCCTTCTTCGAGCTGGTCAAGGCCGAGATCAAGGCGCATGAAGCCGACGAGACGCTGAAAGCGGGTTTCTGCGAACCGCTGAAGGCCGCCTCGAAGGACCTGCAGGCGGCAGCGATGTTCTTCATGGAGCAGGGCATGAAAAGCCCGAACGCGGCGCTGGCCGGTTCCTACGACTTCATGCATCTCTTCGGCCATGTGGCGCTGGGTCTGATGTGGACCCGCATGGCCGCCGCATCGCGCAAGGCGCTGAGCGAAGGCACGCAGGACGCCGCCTTCCACGAGACCAAGCTGGCGACGGGCCGCTATTACATGGCCCGGCAACTGTCGGCGACCGGGATGCATCTCGCCCGCATCCGTTCGGGGGCCGAGCCGGTGATGGCGCTGGATGCAACGCAGTTCTGAAATCAACGGCGGGAACGCCAGGAGGCAAGGCCGCATGGGTATTTGAAAAACAGAGAAAGCCGAAGGTGGGCTTCGAGGACCCGGCTCCGCCTGAGAGACAGGAGAGAAGCGGGGAACTCGAAGCGCCTTCTCTGTTTGCGGTCATCGGCTCCCCAGCCTGTACCGCGAGACCGATACTAGGACGGAAGCGTTAAGAAAGCCCTAAAGCCTTCTTTGTTTCACAAATACCCATTCCCAAGTGTTCAACAGCCCGTCCCGAGCAGAAAAGGAAGCCCAGATGACCGCCCAGCTTCATTGTTTCGGAGAATCCGGCCATTCCTACAAGGTGGCCCTGATGATGCAGCTGACGGGCTATCCCTGGCACCCGGTCTTCGTGGATTTCTTCGGCGGCGCCACCCGCGGCGCCGAATACCGGGCGCTCAACGAGATGGGCGAGGCGCCGGTCTTCGTCGAGGACGGCCGCAGACTGACCCAGTCGGGCGTCATCCTGCTGCATCTGGCCGAGAGGACCGGGCGCTTCCTGGATGGCGATCGCGACGAGATCCTGCGCTGGCTGTTCTGGGACAATCACAAGGGCTCGGCGCAATTCGGCGCGCTGCGCTTCCTGATGAACTTCCTGCCGCCCGAGAAGCGCCCGGCCGAGGTCATCGCCTGGCTGCAGGGGCGCTGCAGGGCGGCGCTGAAGACGCTGGACGGGCACCTGGCCGGCCGCGCCTGGCTGGCGGGCGAGGGACCGAGCATCGCCGACCTGTCCTGCTGCAGCTATCTCTATTACCCGGAGCCCTTCGGCTTCGACCGCGCCGAATGGCCCCATATCGACGCCTGGCTGGGCCGCATTCAGGCGCTGCCCGGCTGGAAACACCCCTATGACCTGATGCCCGGCAACCCCGCGGACCGGGCCGCGAAGGAGGACGCATGACCGAAGCCTATATCTATGACGCCGCCCGCACCCCGCGCGGCAAGGGCCGCCCCGACGGCAGCCTGCACGAAGTCACCTCTGTCGCGCTTTCCGCCCGGCTGCTGAACGCCGTCAAGGAACGCAACGGGCTGACCGGCCATGCGGTCGAGGACGTGATCTGGGGCAATGTCACTCAGGTCAAGGAACAGGGCGGCTGCCTCGCCCGCTCGGCGGTGCTGGAATCCGATCTGGACGAGTCGATCCCCGGCCTCGCCATCAACCGCTTCTGCGCCTCGGGCATGGAGGCGGTGAACCTGGCCGCGAACCAGGTCCGGGGCGGCGCCGGCCAGGCCTATATCGCCGGGGGCGTCGAGATGATGGGCCGCGTCGCCATGGGCAGCGACGGCGCCGCCATCGCGGTCGATCCCAGCCTGACCTTCAAGACCTATTTCGTGCCGCAGGGCATCAGCGCCGACATCATCGCCACCGAATACGGCTTTTCGCGCGAAGAGGCCGATGCCCTGGCCGTCGAGAGCCAGCGCCGCGCCGCCATCGCCTGGGAGGAAGGTCGCTTCGCCAGGTCCATCGTGCCGGTCAGGGACCAGAACGGCCTGACCATCCTCGACCGCGACGAATACATGCGGCCCGGCACCACGCTGGAGGATCTGGCCAAGCTGAAGGCCAGCTTCAAGGAGATGGGCGAGACCATGCCCGGCTTCGACAAGGTGGCGATGCTGAAATACCCGCATCTGGACCGCATCGAGCATATCCACCATGCCGGCAACAGCTCGGGCATCGTGGACGGCGCCGCCGCCGTGCTGATCGGCAATGCGGAATTCGGCAAGGCCCACGGGCTGAAACCCCGCGCCCGCATCCGCGCCACCGCCAAGATCGGCACCGATCCGACGATCATGCTGACCGGCCCGGTGCCGGTGACGGAAAAGATCCTGCGCGATTCGGGAATGGCGATTTCCGACATCGACCTCTTCGAGGTGAACGAGGCCTTCGCCTCGGTCGTGCTGCGCTTCATGCAGGCCTTCCAGGTCGATCCCGGCGTGGTCAACGTCAACGGCGGCGCCATCGCGCTGGGTCACCCGCTGGGCGCAACCGGCGCCATCATCATCGGCACGCTGCTCGACGAGCTGGAGCGGCAGGACAAGACCGTGGGCCTTGCCACGCTCTGCATCGCGTCCGGCATGGGCGCGGCCACCATCATCGAGCGCGTCTGAGGGAGGGGAAGATGACCGATTTCACCATGGATAAGGGCGCCGACGGCGTCGCCATCATCACCTGGGACGTGCCGGGCAAGTCGATGAACGTGCTGTCGCTGGACGGCGCCGCCGAGCTGAACGGGTTGATCGACGACGCCCTGGCCGACGCGGCCGTGAAGGGCATCATCATCACCAGCGGCAAGAAGGATTTCGCCGCCGGCATGGACCTGAACGTCATCGCCGGCATGAAGCAGGGCGGCGCGCAGGCGGTCTTCGACGGCGTGATGACGCTGCATCATCTGCTGCGCAAGATCGAACTGGCCGGGATGGACCCCAAGACGAAAAAGGGCGGCAAGCCCATCGCGGCCGCCCTGCCCGGCACCGCGCTGGGGATCGGGCTGGAACTGCCGCTGGCCACGCATCGCATCTTTGCCGCCGAGAACCCAAAGGCCAAGATCGGCCTGCCCGAGATCATGGTCGGCATCTTTCCCGGCGCCGGCGGCACCACCCGTCTGGTGCGCAAGCTGGGCGCGATGGGCGCGGCGCCCTTCCTCCTGGAAGGCAAGCTCAGCGACCCGGCCAGGGCCAAGAGCGCCGGGCTGATCGACGAGGTGGTGGCCGATCCGCTCGCCGCGGCCCGCGACTGGGTGCTGAAGGCCAGCGACGCCGACCTGGTCAAGCCCTGGGACGCCAAGGGCTACAAGATGCCGGGCGGCGAGCCCTATCACCCGGCCGGCTTCATGACCTTCGTCGGCGCCAGCGCCATGGTGCACGGCAAGACGCTGGGCGTCTATCCGGCGGCGAAGGCCCTGCTGAGCGCCGTCTACGAGGGCGCCATGGTGCCTTTCGACACGGCACTGAAGATCGAGGCGCGCTGGTTCACCAAGGTGCTGATGAACCCCAGCTCGACCGCGATGATCCGCAGCCTCTTCATCAACAAGGAGGCGCTGGAAAAGGGCGCGAACCGCCCCGAAGCCCCCGATCAAAGCGTGAGGAAGATCGGCATCCTCGGCGCCGGCATGATGGGCGCCGGCATCGCCTATGTCTCGGCCATGGCCGGGATCGAGGTGGTGCTGATCGATTCGACGCCAGAGGCGGCCGAGCGCGGCAAGTCCTATTCCACCGGCCTGCTGGACAAGGCGATCAGCCGCAGGAAATCCACCGAGGAGAAGAAGGCCGAGGTGCTTTCCCGCATCACGCCCACCACCGATTACGCCGCCTTGCAAGGCTGCGACCTGGTGGTCGAGGCGGTGTTCGAGGATCCCGCCGTCAAGGCCGAGGTGACCAAGAAGGCCGAGGCGGTGCTTCCGCCGGAGGCGATCTTCGCCACCAACACCTCGACCCTGCCGATCAGCGAGTTGGCCCGCGCCAGCGCCCGCCCCGACCAGTTCATCGGCATCCACTTCTTCAGCCCCGTGGACAAGATGCTGCTGGTCGAGATCATCAAGGGCAAACAGACCGGCCCGCGCGCCGTGGCCAAGGCGCTGGATTTCGTGCGCCAGATCCGCAAGACCCCCATCGTGGTCAACGACGCGCGCTTCTTCTACGCCAACCGCTGCATCATCCCCTATATCAACGAGGGCATCCGCATGGTGGCCGAAGGGGTCAGCCCGGTGCTGATCGAGAACGCCGCCAAGATGATGGGCATGCCGCTGGGTCCGCTGCAGCTGGTGGACGAGACCTCGATCGACCTCGGCGTCAAGATCGCCAAGGCGACGAAGGCCGCCATGGGCGACGCCTATCCGGACGAAGCGGTGGATGCGGTGATCTTCAAGCTCGCCGACCAGGGCCGGCTGGGCCGCAAGACCAGGGCCGGCTTCTACGACTATGACGAGGGGACCAAGCGCCAGGGCTTCTGGTCCGGCCTCGCGACCGAATGGCCGGAAGCGGACAGCCAGCCGGAACTGACCGAGATCCAGCACCGGCTGATGTTCGCGCAATCTCTGGAAGCGGTCCGGGCGCTCGAGGAAGGCGTGCTCGAGGACATCCGCGAAGGCGATGTCGGCGCCATCCTCGGCTGGGGCTTCGCGCCCTGGTCGGGCGGCCCCTTCGGCTGGCTCGACATGCTGGGCGCCCCGCGCGCGGTCGAGATCGCCGAAGATCTCACCCAGAAATTCGGCCCGCGCTTCGCCCCGCCGCAGCTTCTGGCGGATATGGCGGCAAAAGGCGAAAGCTTCTACGGCAAGACCGCCCGCAAGGCGGCCTAGCCCGGAACCACCGGACAAGGCCGCCACCCCCGGCCTTGTCCGAAACGTCGCATGGGTATTTGGAAAACAGAGAAGGCGCATGCCGAGAGACGCCGATCACCTCGACCGCTCGGGCTTTCTCTGTTTCCCAAATACCCATGCTGCCCGCACCACTGGCGGCTAGATCAGCCCTTCGTTCCGAAAGGCCGCCAACAGATCGCTTTCCGGCCGGGCGCCGACATGGCTGATCACCTCGGCTGCCGCGATGCAGCCCATGCGCCCCGCCGCCGCCAGATCGGCGCCCACGGCCAGCCCGTAGATCAGCCCGGCGGCGAACTGGTCGCCCGCCCCGGTCGCATCCACCGGCACTACGCGATGCACCGGCGCCGTCACCCGCTCGCCCCCGCGGATCAGGATCGCATCCTCGCCCGAGCGGGTGCAGATCACCGTGCCGCAATCCGCCGCGGCCAGCCGCAGCGCCTCCTCCAGATCCTCGACCTGATAGAGCGATTGCCATTCGTGGACATTGCCGATGACGTAATCCATCGGCCCGGCCACCAGCCGGCGGAAATCGGCGCGGTGGCGGTCGACGCAGAACGGGTCGGACAGCGCGATCCCCGCCTGTCCGCCCGCCTTGTGGCAAGCCTCGGCCGCCTTGAGGAAGGCCGCCTTGCCGGCATCCTTGTCGAACAGATAGCCTTCCAGGAACAGCCAGCCGGCGCCGCTGAAGGTCGCGGGGTTCACGTCATCGGCCCCCAGCTCGGCCGAGATGCCCAGATAGGTGTTCATCGACCGCTCGCCGTCCGGCGTCACGAAGATGATCGAGCGCGAGGTCGGCGCCACCTCCCCCGCCACCGGCGGATTGACGAAGACCGTGCCCTGCGCCTCGGTCTGCTCGGCATAGCTCAGCCCCAGGGGATCGCCGGCCACCTTGCCGATGAAGGCGGTGCGCAGCCCCAGCATCCCCAGCCCCGCCAGCGTATTGGCGACCGAGCCGCCGGGCACCAGCCGCGCCTTGCCCGCCTGCGGATCGGCCGATTGCGCCGCCATCAGGAATTCGGACCGCTCGCGGTCGATCAGCTGCATGATGCCCTTTTCCACCTCCAGCCGCGCCAGCGTCGCATCCGAGGTCGGGGCGATCACGTCCATGACGGCATTGCCGATGCCGATCACATAGGGGGTGGTCATTCGGTCTTCTCCTCATAGGGGCACAGGTCTTCGATGGGGCAGATCCGGCAGCGCGGGCGCCGCGCCTGGCAGATATAGCGGCCGTGCAGGATCAGCCAGTGATGCGCGTTCTGCTGGAAAGGGACGGGGACGTTGTCCTCGATGGCGCGCTCGACCTCGGCGACGTCGCGGCCCGGCGCGATGCGGGTGCGGTTGCCGACCCGGAAGATATGCGTGTCGACCGCCTGCGCCGGGAAATGGAACACGCTGTTCAGCACCACATTCGCGGTCTTGCGCCCGACGCCGGGCAGGGTCATCAGCGCGGCGCGCGACTGCGGCACCTCGCCGCCATATTCCTCGACCAGCCGGCGCGACAGCGCGATGACATTCTTCGCCTTCTGCCGGTAAAGCCCGATGGTCCGGATCTCCTCGGTCAGCGCCTCAAGGCCCAGATCCAGCATCTGCTGCGGGGTGCCGACGCGCCGGAACAGCGATTTCGTCGCCTTGTTCACCCCGACATCGGTCGCCTGCGCCGACAGCGCCACCGCCACCAGCAGGGTGAAGGCGTTGGTGTATTCCAGCTCGGTCACCGGCTGCGGATTCACCTCGCGGAACCGGGAAAAGATCTCGACCTGCGCCGCATAGGGCAAGGCCGGCGGAAGACGAAGGGAGATGCTGCGTGCCATGGCGCCCAGATGCCCTGCCCGGCGGTCCTGCGCAAGCATTCCCGCGTGGATTTGCCGCGAGACCGCGCTACTCTGCCACGGAAAGCAGTTGCGAGGCAAAGATGACACGGACGCTCTTCTCCTTCGCCCCGGCCGAGCACGGGCTGCGGGTCGCGATCAGCAGCCAGCCGGCCGACGATCTTGGCACGGTGCTGTGCCGCGGTCGCTTCCCGACGCCGCTCGGCACGGTCGTCGCCTATGGCGCGGGCGGCGCGCTCTGGGCCCTGGGCTTCGCCGGACCGATGACCGAGGATCAGGTCGAGGCCGACCTGACCGCCCGCTTTCCCCGCGCCCGGACGGTCGAGGCGCCCGAGGCGCTGGCCCCGGCCATCCAGGCGCTGCTGAGCGGGCGGGGCGAGATCGCGGTGCGGCTGACCGGCACCGCGTTCCAGCTGCAGGTCTGGCGGGCGCTGGCCCAGGTGCCGGCCGGGCAGGTGATCAGCTATGCCATGCTGGCCGAGCGCATCGGCCGGCCGAGGGCCCTGCGCGCCGTCGGCACGGCGGTCGGGCAGAACCCGGTCTCCTGGGCGATCCCCTGCCACCGCGTCACCCGCACCGGCGGCGCCATCGGCGGCTATCACTGGGGCGAGGCGGTCAAGCGCGCGCTGCTGGCGCGCGAAGGCGCGAGCATCGCGCCGCTCGCCATCGCCGCTTTGTGAGCCGAGGCGGGGAATTTTCCGTCTATTCCGGTGGAGTTGGCCCGGAACCCATGCCAATGTGGCCGCGTTTGGGCATCAGTCGCCGGCCTTCCGGAAACGGCAGGGCCGGCCGCGTCGCAAGGACAGGCGGCGGTGGATCGCCCTCAAAAGAAAGGTGAAAGAATGAAGACCCGTATTTCGCTGCTTCTCGCCTCTGCCGGCGTGATTGCCATCAGCGCCTGCGCGCCGACCGATCCTTCCGGCCAGCCCCAGCAGATGAGCCGCACCCAGCAGGGCGCCGTCGCGGGCGCGGTGGTGGGCGGCCTGATCGGCGCGGGCGAAAGCCGCTCGAACGCCGTCAAGGGCGCGATCATCGGCGCCACGGCGGGGGCCGTCGGCGGCTCGATCCTCGACCAGCAGCAGCGCGCGCTGCAGCAGTCGCTGAACAATCCCAACATCCGGGTGGTGAACCACGGCACGCACCTGTCGGTCATCATGCCCGAGACGACGCTTTTCGCCACCGATTCGGCGGCCGTGGGCGCGCAGGGGCAGAACGACCTCTACACCATCGCCCGCAACCTGAACCAATATCCGAACAGCCGCATCCAGGTGATCGGCCATACCGACAGCACCGGCTCGGCCGCCTATAACCAGGACCTGTCCGAACGCCGTGCGCGTTCGGTCGCCGGCATCCTGACCGCTGGCGGCGTCTCGCAGAACCGCGTGACCACCGCCGGGCGCGGCGCCACCCAGCCGGTGGCCTCGAACGACACCGCGGCCGGGCGGGCGCAGAACCGCCGCGTGGAAATCCTGATCGTCCCGACCAACTGATCGCGGCCGGGAAGACGAGGCGCGGGCCGGCAGCCGCAAGGCTGTCGGCCTTTTGCTTTGCGCCCGCGACGGACGGAAAAGGCGGCGAACGGAAAAAGCTTCGGGTGAAAAAGCAAGGACCCCCGAAGCGTCTCCGCCCCGGGGGTCCGATCACTGTCCCGTGAGGATGCTCGACCGCACCCTTCTTCGTTCAACCCTCGCGGCCTCAGTTCAGCCGGCGGGCCACTTCGTCGATGGCCTTGTCGATGCCTGCGGCACGCTGCTCGGCGGTCGCCTGCTTGCCCAGGATCTCGGCCGCGGCGGTGACCGCGGTCTGGATGGCCCGGTCGCGCACGGCGCGCACCGCCTCGGCCTCGGCGCTGGCGATCTGTTCCTCGGCCGCCTTCAGGCGCCGCTCGATCGAAAGCTGCAGCGCCTTCTTGGCCTTCTCGGCTTCCGAAACCGCCTCGCGCCGGGCATTGGCGACGATGTCGTCGGCCTGCGACTTCACCTCGCGCTGGCGGCGCTCGTAGCTCGCATAGATCTCCTGCGCTTCCTCGCGCAGGCGGCGGGCTTCGGCCAGATCGTTGCGGATGCCTTCGGCGCGCTTGTCCAGAAGGCCGCCGACGATCTGCGGCACGCGGAAATAGACCAGAATGCCGACGAACAGCAGGAAGGCCAGCGTGACGATGAAGTCGGTATTGCGCAGCGAGAAGAACGGACCCGAGGCCGCCAGGGCCGGGCTCGCCATCAGGGCGAAGAGAACGCTCAGACGTTTCATTGCAGCGCCCCCTTCAGCCGCTGATCGACCGCCGTATCGACCAGACCCTGATCGACCTTGCCGCCGAAATTCTCCACCAGCGCCGCGGTCACCTCGCGGGCGACCATGCGCGCATCCTCGACGGCCGAGGCGCGGATCTCGCCGATGCGCTTTTCGGATTCCGCCGCGCGGGCGGCGATCTCCGCATCGGCATGGGCGATTGCGGCGTCGAGCTCCTTCTGGATCTCGGCCTTGTTGGCGGCGATGATCTTCTGGGCCTCGCCCCGGGCATCGGCCAGCGCCTTGTCATAGGCGGCCTCGGCCTCTTTGGCCTTCTGCTTGAACTCCTCGGCGGCCATCAGGTCGCCGGTGATGGCGCCCTGGCGGTCCGAGATGACGCCGCCGATGCGCGGCAGCGCGATCCGCGACAGCACCCAGTAGATCACGGCCAGGATGACCAGCAGCCAGAAGATCTGGTTGCCGAAGGTCGTGAAATCCAGTTGCGGCATGCCGGGGGCGCTGGCGGCATGGCCAGCCGCGCCATGGGCTGCATCCGCTGCACCGGCCGCGGCATGGGCCGCATCGGCGCCATGGCCCGCCGCTTCGGCGGATTCGGTGATGACCACCGTTTCAGATTCTTCGACCACGACGGGCGCGGTCTGTTGCAACAGGCTGAACATATCCTACCCCATGCCGGTCGTTTCACAATCGGGTGGGCGCGTGACGCCCCCACCCAACCGCAAGGATGGCAAAAGGATCAGACTGCGAACAGCAGCAGCAGCGCGACCAGGAACGAGAAGATGCCCAGGGCTTCCGCGAAGGCCATGCCGATGAACAGCGTGGCGGTCTGCGAAGCGGCAGCCGACGGGTTGCGCAGGGCGCCCGCCAGGTAGTTGCCGGCAACATTGCCCACCCCCATGGCCGCACCGGCCATGCCGACGCAAGCCAGACCGGCGCCGAGATACTGTCCCAGTTGACCCAGATTTTCCATGTTCATGCTCCTTGAGGCTTTGGAAAGGGTTTTCGTTTTCAGACCTTGCGAGCCCGGCTCAGTGCGCCGGATGCAGCGCGTCCTTCAGATAGACGCAGGTCAGGATGGTGAAGACATAGGCCTGGATCAGCGCGACCAGCACCTCGAGCCCATACATGGCGGTGATGGCGACGACCGAAACCGGCGCGATGGCGGTGATGGCGGCGAAGGCGGCAAAGACCTTGATCACCGCATGGCCCGCCATGATGTTGCCGGCAAGACGGATCGAATGGCTGACCGGCCGCACGAAATACGAGATCAGCTCGATCACCGCCAGGATCGGGCGCAGCGCCAGCGGCGCCGAGCTGACCCAGAACAGGCCCAGGAAATGCGCGCCGTTCTTGACGAAGCCCAGCACGGTGACGCCAAGGAAGACCAGAACCGCCAGAACCGCCGTGACCGCGATATGCGAGGTCGGCGAGAAGCTTTTCGGCAGCAGCGCCAGGAAGTTGGCGAACAGGATGAAGCAGAACAGCGTCATCACATAGGGGAAGTATTTCAGCCCGTCCTTGCCGGTCACGTCCTCGACCATCTTGCGGACCATGCCGTAGAGCAGCTCGGCGATGGACTGGACCCGGTTCGGCACGATGGCCCGGCCGCGGGTGCCAAAGACCAGCAGCGCGGTGATCGCCAGCGCAGCCAGCGCCATCCACAGCGTCGCGTTGGTCGGCGTATACCAGTTCACCGGCCCTTCGCCAAACAGCGGTTTGACGACGAACTGGTCCATCGGATGGAAAACCAGACCACCTGCTTCTTCTTCTGCCATCGTCATTCACCCTTGTCGTCGCCGGGACGCCCCGGTGTCTTGCCTATCTCGTTCGCGGTCCGCATCATGGTCTTGATGCCGGCCACCAGGCCCAGCAGCACGAAAACCACCATGAAGACCGGCCGCAGGCCGGTCAGATAGTCCAGCCCGAACCCGATCCCGAAGCCGATGGCCAGTCCCGCCACCAGCTCGGTCACCATGCGCCAGGCCATATTGGCCTGGCTGAAATGCTCTTCCCCGCGCGACGGGGCCTTGTCCGCCGCCTTCTTGCCCAGCCGGGCCTCCAGCGCGCGCAGCCGCTCCGCGTCCCGGGTCCGCGCGGCGTCATGGTCGTCCTCGGCCACGGCTCACACCCCCGTTATCGGTTGGCGCGGTGATAGGGACTCGCGCCCCCCGAGTCAAGCAAGCGACCGGATCAGTCAAGCTATTGAAAAGATTGAATACGTGAAAAGCCCGGCGCGACGGAAAACCCGGTCTTGCGGTCCGGGGCGCATCCGCCGCATATTCAACCGGCAAGTTAAGCAAAGCCGATGTCCGCTCAGCAACCCAGCCTCGACGCCATTTTCTCCGCCCTCGCCGACCCCACGCGGCGGGCGATCCTCGGCATGCTGCTCGAGGACGACATGGCGGTGACCGACGTGGCGGCGCCGTTCGAGGTCAGCCTGGCGGCGATCTCCAAGCATCTCGCCGTGCTGGCGGCCGCCGGGCTGATCCGGCAAGAGCGGCGCGGACGGATCATCTGGTGCAAGCTGGAACCCGACGGGCTGCGCAGCGCGTCGGTGTGGATGCAGGGTTTCGGCCAGTTCGAACCCGTGGATCTGGACGATTTCGAGCGGTTCCTGCGCCAATCCCTGGCGCTGACGGATGGCGAAGAAGCCAAGGCCTGACCCCGATTGCCCGCACAATAGCGACAAAAGTTGCGCAATCGCCACATATCGCCCGCATGTTCAAAGACAAATCGTGCTTTTGTTGATAAATGCAAGGTTGCATTTAAACCAATATGCACAACCTTGAATTGCCAAAGGGGGATCCATGGAATACCGGATCATCACGGCGACCTTTGGAACCCAGGTCCCCAACGATCCCGGGGCCACCGGGTCGGACAAATACCTGCCCTTCCTGAACCGGCGCGACATCGACTTCTCGCAGGCCGACATGGCCGAGATCCGGATCGAGGACGACGACCCGGCCTTCGGCTATCTCTCGCGCGGCGGCTCGGGCAGCTTCTATGACGATCCGGGCAGCGAGGGCGGGCAGTCCCTGGCCGAAAGCGCCAGTTTCGGCCATGGCGCGGGCGCGCAGATGCTGGCCGCCGGCCAGCGCATCTCGCTCCAGGACGCCGCCATCCTGCGCGATGCCGAGGGCAACGAATTCTACGTCACCTTCCCCACCTATGTCGATTACGACATCACCGGCTATCCGATCGAGATCGGCGACCGCCATACCGTCCTGATCATCCCCAGGCAGCGCCAGGATGCCGACGGGCAGAGCCATTGGCCGCAATTCCGACAGGACGCGCTTTACCAGTTCGTCGGCAGCTACAAGATCGGCATCGGCCAGACCTCCCTCCCCTACGACCAGACCGTCAAGGCACCGCCCTGCTTCACCCCGGGCACGCTGATCGAGACCGGCCTGGGCCCCCGCCCGGTCGAGACGCTGGCGGCGGGCGATCTGGTGCTGACCCGCGACCACGGGCTCCGGCCGCTGCGCTGGATCGGCGGCCCGCAGCTCGACCCCGCACGGCTGGACCTGCAGCCGAACCTCCGCCCGATCCTGATCGCAGGCGGCGCGCTGGGGCCGGGCCTGCCGGCGCGCGACCTGGTCGTCTCGCCCCAGCATCGCATCCTGCTGCGCTCGGCCATCGCCCGGCGCATGTTCGGCACCGAGGAAATTCTGGTCGCCGCCCGGCAGCTGACCGCCCTGCCCGGCATCCGCCCGCTCCATCCCGCCGGGGGCGTGACCTACCTGCACCTGCTCTTCGACCGGCACGAGCTGGTGCTGTCGAACGGCTGCTGGACCGAGTCGCTGCTGACCGGCCCGCAGGCGCTGATCGGCCTCTCATCCGCCGCGCGCCGAGAGATCTTCGCGCTGTTCCCCGGGCTTCCCGACGGCGCGCCCACGCCCGCGCGCGTCCTGGCGACCGGGCGCGAGGGCCGCAGGCAGATCCAGCGCCACCTGAAGAACAGCCGCGCCTTCCTGCCGGCCTGATCCCGGAAAACGCAAGAAGCGCCGGGCACAAGGCCCGGCGCCGTCTTCATTTCACGGTGATGCGACCGTCCAGCTTCGGCGTGAAGCCCGGCCCCTGCCTGGCCAGGTATTCCGCCAGCACATCCGCCAGATCGGGCCCGAAATCATAGGCGTTCATCGCCTTCTCGGCAAAGACCCGGTAGCCGTCCCCTCCCGCGCGCATGTAATTCTGCGACACGACGCCATAGACCGCTGCGGGGTCGATCGGCACCCAGTCCGACCCGTCGCGCACCTGCACGTCGCTAATCCGGCTGCCGGCCGGGGCCGAGGCGTCCAGCGTGTATTTCAGCCCCGCCACCTGGGCGAAGCGCCCTGCGCCCTCCTCGATCTGGCTCGCGCCGTTCTCCAGCGCCGCCACCACGTCCTCGCCCTTCAGCTGGAAGGTGGACAGGGTGTTCTGGAAAGGCAGGACCGAGAGCACGTCGCCCATCGTGACCTCCCCTGCCGGAATCGAGGCGCGCAAGCCGCCGCCGTTCTGGATCGCGATGGTGATGCCCTGGTCCTTGACGCGCGCCAGCATGGCGTCGGCGACCAGGCTTCCCATCTCGCATTCCCGGGCGCGGCACGATTCCCGGCTGCCGTCGATCGGCGCCGCGATCTCGGCCACGCGCTTCTGCTTGAGCTGCTCGATGGGCGCGCCCATCTCCTTGACCCGCGCCGCCAGCTTCTCGTCCGGCACGACCGAGCCGTCCAGCAGGATCGGCTGGCCCTCGGCCTTGATCAGCTTGCCGTCGTCGTCCCAGGTCAGCACCAGATGGCCCAGATACTTGCCATAGGCATAGGCGGTCGCCACCGGCACCTCGGCGCCGTCGGCGCCCTTGACCATGGTCGGATAAGGCCCGGCGGCCCCCTCGAACTGTCCCAGCAGCGTATGGCTGTGCCCGCCGATGACCGCGTCCAGACCGGCCACCTCGGCGGCGAATTCCTGGTCGCGCTTGTAGCCGGAATGGGTCAGGGCAATGATCTTGTTCACGCCTTCCTCGGTCAGCTCCTGAACATCGGCCTTCAGGCTGTCCATGTCGTCCAGGAAGATCACCTTCTCGCCCGGCGAGGCGGTATCGGGCGTGTCCATCGCCAGGGCCGAGACGATGCCGATCTTCTCGCCGCCGACCTCCAGCACCAGCACGTCGTCGATCTTGTCCTTCAGCTCGGGCGATTGCGACAGGTCCAGATTGCCCGAGACGATGGGGAACTTCGCCCCCTCGGCCAGGATTTGCAGCCCCTGCGGCCCGTCGTCGAATTCGTGATTGCCCACCGCCATGGCGTCGAAGCCGATGGCGTTCATGAACTCGACCGTCTCCTTGCCCTTGTAGGTGGTATAGAACAGGCTGCCCTGATACTGGTCCCCGGCGTCCAGCACGATCACGTTCTGCCCCTCGGCCTTCAGCCCGTCGCGCAACTCGCGGATCTTGGTGGCCAGACGCGCCACGCCGCCAAAACATTCGTCCTTCGCCTCGGCCTCGGCATCGCAGGTGCTGTCATAGGCGTTGATCGGCTCGATCCGGCTGTGGAAATCGTTGATATGCAGCACATGCAGCGTGTAATCCGCCTGCGCCGCGCCCGCAGACAGCGCGACGGCAGCCGCCGAAACCAGAAGCCAGCCCTTCATCTCCATCCCTCTCACCCCGAATGTCTGAACGAGGGGCAGATTGCGGGATGGCAGTGACGCCGTCAATTGACGAAGCCGTGGCTTGACGGCCCGCACAGCGCGGCGCATGAACCGGCCATGCTGGTTTACAAGATCTTTCGCGCGGCCGAGTTCCAGGCCTTCCAACGGCAGGGCCGCAGCGCCGGTGCGCCGGTGGACCTGCAGGACGGCTATATCCATCTCTCCACCGCCGCACAGCTGCCCGGCACGCTCGCGCGCCATTTCGCCGGACAGGACGGGCTGCACCTGCTGGCGCTCGACGCCGAAACGCTGGCCGAGCTGCGCTGGGAACCCTCGCGCGGCGGCGACCTCTTCCCGCATCTCTATCGGGAGTTGCGCGCCGGAGATGTGCTCTGGAGCCGCCCCCTGCCCCTCGGACCCGACGGCCACGACACCGGAGACCTTGCATGAGCCCCATCGAGCGGCTGGGCCTCGCCGCGCTGCATCGCCTCAACCCGGAACGCGCGCATGATCTCTCGATCCTCGCGCTGCAACGCGGGCTCGTGCCGCTGCCCGGCAAGCCCGTCACCTCGGACCGGCTGCGCAGCCGCCTGGCCGGGCTCGACCTGCCGAACCCGGTCGGCCTTGCCGCCGGCTACGACAAGAACGCCCGCGCCCTGCCCGCGCTGATGCGTGCCGGCTTCGGCTTCGTCGAGGTGGGCGCCGCCACCCCGCGCCCGCAACCCGGCAACCCCAGGCCGCGCCTGTTCCGCCTGACCGAGGACCGCGCCATCATCAACCGCTTCGGCTTCAACAACGAAGGCGCGCCGGCCATCGCAGACCGGCTTGCCCGGCGCCCGGCGGGCATCCCGGTCGGGCTGAACATCGGCGCGAACAAGGACAGCGCCGACCGCAGCGCCGATTTCGCGCAGGTCGTGCGCCTTGCCGGTGCCCATGCCGATTTCCTGACCGTCAACGTCTCCTCGCCGAATACCGAGAAGCTGCGCGATCTTCAGGGACCCGAGGCCCTGTCAGCACTTCTGCAAGGGGTTCTGGCCGCGCGCGACGCGCTGCCGAACCGCCCGCCCGTGTTCATCAAGATCGCTCCCGATCTCGATGACGCCGCCCTGGCGGACATCGCCGCCGTGGCCCTCTCCGCCCCGGTCGATGCGATCATCGCCACCAACACCACGCTTTCGCGCGACGGGCTCGATTCGCCCCATGCCGGGGAAGCCGGCGGCCTTTCCGGCGCGCCGCTCTTCGACCGCGCCACCCGCATCCTCGCCCGGCTCTACCGCGAGACGCAGGGCCGCCTGCCTCTGATCGGCGTCGGCGGCATCGGCTCGGCCGAGCAGGCCTGGCAGAAGCTGCGTGCCGGCGCCTCGGCCGTCCAGATCTATTCCGCGCTGATCTATCAGGGATTCTCGCTCGCCGCGCGGATCGCCCACGACCTCGACGAACGGCTCGCGCGCGAGAATGTCACGCTGGCCGAACTCACCGGCAGCGGCAACGCGGACTGGCCCTAGAACAGGTCCTCGTGACCCAGAAGCTGGTTCATGGTGTTCGACGGCTCCGAGCAGCCGGCATCGCCCACGATCCGCGCCGGCACCCCGGCCACGGTCTTGCAGGGCGGCACCTCGGCCAACACCACCGAACCGGCGGCGATGCGCGAGTGATGCCCGACGCGGATATTGCCCAGCACCTTGGCACCGGCGCCGATCATCACGCCGTTGCCGATCTTGGGATGGCGGTCGCCGTCTTCCTTGCCGGTGCCGCCCAGCGTCACCGAATGCAGCATGGACACGTCGTTGCCCACCACTGCCGTCTCGCCGATGACGATGGAATGGGCATGGTCGATCATCACCCCGGTCCCGATGCGGGCGGCCGGATGGATATCCACCCCGAACACTTCCGAACAGCGCATCTGCACGAAATAGGCCATGTCGCGGCGGCCCTGCTGCCACAGCCAATGACCTATGCGATAGGCCTGCAGCGCCTGGTAGCCCTTGAAGAACAGGATCGGCTGCATCAGCCGATGCGTGGCCGGGTCACGGTCATAGACGGCCAGCAGGTCGGCCTGCGCCGCCGCCGACAGTTCCGGCGCACGGGCAAAGGCATCGTCGGCGATCTCGCGCAGGATCTGCTCGCTCATCTCGCGCGAGGCGAGCTTCAGCGAAAAGCGATAGGCCAGCGCCGCCTCGAAGGTCGCATGGTGCAGCAGCCCGGCATGGATCAGCGCGCCCAGCAGCGGCTCGTCGCGCACGGCGATCCGCGCCTCGCGCTGGATGCGCCCCCAGACCGAATCGCGGGGGGCGTCCCGAGCATCGGAAAGCGGCTCGATCATGTCTTTCTGCAGGTTCATTCAGGCGCGCCCGTCAGTTTCATCCCTCGAGTCTAGCGGAAACCGACGGGCGCGAAAAGACCGTCAGTCCGGCAGCCGCAACTCCCACCAATGCAGCACGACGCGCACCCTGCCGCCGGTGAACTGCCCGCCCGTGGCGGTCAGCCGCAGCGGCACCGGCTCCCAGAAGGCGGTCGGAGGCGACAGCACCCCCCGCGCCCAGGAACCCTGCGCCTTGCCCAGCCCCTGCCCGAACCGGCCAAGACTCTGGGCATCGCCCGCCGTGCCCAGCGACCACGAGGCTGCGCTGCCGGTGATCGCCTGCAGCACCCGCGCCGTCGCCCCGATGACCAGCCCGCCCGGCGGAATGACCATCGCGGTCTCGAACCAGGCACCGCTGCCCAGCGTCACGTCCTCGGACAATTGCCGCGCCAGCAGGCCCGAGCCGTGCTGGCCCAGCGTGACCGCACCCGGCACCCAGACCGTGCCGTCATGGATCGCCACCACCCCCTGATCGGCGATAACCGCGCGCCGGCCATAGGCAGGCTGGACAAAGATCCAGCCGCCATTCGCGCCGATGGCCACCTTGCCGCCCTGCCCCTCCCAGGCATTGACCGCACCCGGCGGCACGGCCCAGCACATGCCGTCCACCACCGTCTCGGGCGGGGCGATGCGGGTCAGGCTCTGCAGCACCAGATCGACCTGCCCGTCCAGCCGCAGCAGCGCCTCGTTCACCGTGACATGTTTCTGCGCCTGCGCCGGCATCAGCAGCGGCAGGGCGCAATTGGCGGTCGTGTTCTCAGGCATCGATCATCCTCCTTGCATGGGGCCCGGCCCCGAACGTGTCTGAAAGCTGGGCGACCTCGATGGCAAAGCCGCCCCCGGCGATGGCCTGGGACCAGCTGTTCGCCGGCACCACCCAGCGCGGCTCCGCCACCACAGCCTCGGCAAGCACCAGCCCGTCGCGGACCAGCCGGGCCGAGTAACGCTCCTCCGCTTCGCCCAGCGGTACGTCCGGCCCGTCCCAGCCGTCGCCCTGCACCCGCGTGCGGCGGATCCAGGTCACGACCCGGCCGCGGACTTCCAGGTGACAGGGCGACAGCGGCCGCAGCCCGGCACCCCGGAACGCCGCGGCGACATGGCGATAGCTCGGGTCGTCCGGCGCGCGCGTGGCCGGCCCGATGCGCCAATGCCGCAGCTGGTTGCGGGCCGAGGGCGCCAGCTCCACCTGACGCGCCGCGCCGTCCAGCAGCACCACCACGCTGCCCGAGGGCCAGACCGCCGGCATGAAGGCATCCGTCCCCGCCTGCCCGCGCAGCCGGGTCGATATCTCCCACAGCCCGGCCGAGACCAGCCGCGCCTCTGCGAACTGCAAAAGCTCCCAGCCCTCGGCCGAACCGTCGCCGATCGCCAGCAGGTTGGCGCCCGCCATCAGCGCCTCGGGCGAGGCGGATTCCAAGGTGCCGCCCTTCATCCGGACCCGCAGCGCCGGCCCGCGATCCCAGACCCCGGGCCGCGCCGCCGAAAGCGGACCTTCGGTCCGCCCCATGATCGCCGGTTCGGCCAGCGTCATGTTCAGCCCGTATCCTCCCGCCTGCTCGGTCGAGACCCAGACCGCCGCCGCCCCCGGCCAGGGCGTCGCCGTCACCGCCAGATGCGGGGCATGCGGCGCCTCGTCTCCGCGCAAGAGCGGCAGGTCCAGAAACACCGGCCAGACCGGGATCGGCGGCACGAAGGGCCGCAGCGCGGCCTCGCCCTCGACCACGCGGGCCGGCCGATAGACCCCCGGCTCGACCCGCACCGCGTCCACAGTGATCGCGCCTGCCCGCTCGACCCGGTCGATGCGCCAGCGCCGCGCCCCGGCACCCGGCTCCGCCAGCCGCACCACATCGCCCGGCCCCAGATGCCCCAGCGAGGGCGGCAGGGCAAAGCGCACCCCGTCCCGTGCCACCGCCGTTTCCGACAGCCAGCGTTCCGCCAGCGCCCGCCCCTCGCCGCGCGTCAGCGCCATCGCCAATTCGCTGTCCGAGACCGCCAGGAACTCCGCCCCCGGCATCATCGTCTCGGCCGTGCGCGCGGCATAGTCGCCGCCCGCCTCGACATGGGTCAGCCGGATGCGGCCCACCATCTCGGCATCGGCGGCGCGCGAGACCTCGACCGCATCGACCTCCTCGGCCAGCGCCATGTCGTCGGGGCCCAGCTCGGCGTCGATCTGCGCGCCGCGCATGACGAAGCGCAGAACACCGTCGCGCTCGACCGCATCGAAACCATGCGCCAGCATCAGCGGTTGCAAGGCCGCGCGGCCGCTCTCGGCCCCCGACAGCGCATAGCCGCGCACCAACCCCCGCAACCCCTCGGCGTCAAAGGCGCGCACGCCCGCCTCTCGGCAGATTTCCGCCACGACATCGGCCAGCGGCACGGCGCCCGCGCGGCCGTTCAGCCAATGCCCGCGCTCCCATGCGGGGCCGTCCGACCACAGGTCGATGCGCGCCGGGAAGGCCGGATAGGGCCGCGCATCCCAGCACCAGACATGCGCGCGGCCCATGTCGATCATCCGCCCCGCCCCAGTCCGGCCGAAGGCCCCGCGGGCCGGGTTGTTCGCCGGGTCCGACCAGAACTCGGTCATCGCCCGCACATAGGCCGCCTGGATCACGTCGTCGCGCCGCCCGTCCGAAAAATAGGGCAGCATCGATTCCGAGCTCATCGCGTCCAGGAACTTGTTGGGCTGGTTCGTGCCCTTGTCCAGCGCCGCGCAGCCCATCTCGGTGAACCAGACCGGTTTCGAGCGCGGCACCCATGCCGTCGGCTGCGCCAGCCGCACCCCGCCGATGCGGTCGTGGTGCCGGTTCTGCCACCAGCCGCGGATATCCTTGTAGCGCCAGACCCAATGCTCGTGATGCGCGCCGTCGCGAATCTCGGTGCGCCGCTGCGCCTGCCGGTCGGCCTCGCTGGCGTAATACCAGTCGTAGCCCTCGCCCCCCGCGACATTGGCGCGCAGATAGGCCGGATCGTCTATGCGCCCCCAATGGGCATCCAGATGCTCCTCGCCCTCGCGCCAGTCCGACAGCGGCATGTAATTGTCGATGCCGATGAAGTCGATATTTTCATCCGCCCAGAGCGGATCGAGGTGGAAATGCACGTCGCCATTGCCGGGCTGATGGCCGAAATATTCCGACCAGTCGGCGGCATAGCCGATCCTGACCCCTTCGCCCAGAATGCCGCGCACATCCGCCGCCAGCCGCTTGAGCTGTGCGACGGCCGGAAAGGAATGGCCGGCCCCCATGATCGTCGTCAGCCCGATCATCTCGGAGCCGATCAGGAAGGCGTCGATGCCGCCTGCCGCCGCGCAGAGATGCGCATAATGCAGGATGAAGCGGCGATAGGACCATTCCTCCGGTCCGCTATAGGTGATCGTCCGGCCATCGCGCGAAAAATCCCCCGCCTCGGCCGCGCCGAAGAACCGCGCCACCTCTGCCTCGGCCGCTGCCGTGCCGGCGGGACTGCCCGGGCGACCGGGCGCGATGCTGGTGGTGATCCGCCCGCGCCAGGGCATGACCGGCTGATGCGCCGCGCCGCTCCACGGATCGGGCCGGCCGTTGCCCGCCAGCTGCTCCATCAGGATGAAGGGATAGAACACCGCCCTGCGTCCGCTCTCGGCGATCGCCCGCAGCGCCTCGATCACCGAGCCGTCGGCCGGGGTGCCGCCATAGATCGGCCTGCCCTCCACCCGCGCCACCTCGGACGCGCCCTCGCGACCGATGCCGCCCGCGCGCCAGGCCATCTCGCGCCCGTCGCGCGACAGGTCCTCGACCTTGGGCCGTACCGAGCACTCACCGACCCGCAGGTCGTCGCCAAACCAGGACACCACCAGCGAGACCGAGCCGACATTCGGCAATTCCCGGCCCAAGATCCGCATCGAGGCCAGGAAATCGGTCGGCGCCACGGCTGTGTTGTGATTGACCACCTGCGTCTCGCCCAGACCCAGGTCATAGCTGACCGCCGTGGTCGCCAGCGAATATTCCCCCGTGCCGGGAATCATGGCGACGGCCCGCACCTCGCGCGACAGACCCCGTCCCTGCTTCGCCGCCCGCGTCACCTCGAAGGACAGCTGCGGCACCCGGTTGCCCCAACGCTCCAGCGCCAGGTTCTCGAAGACGACATAGGCGATGCCGCGATAGGCCGGAGCCGCCTCGCCCTCCTGCGCGGCGATGGCCGGGTCGGGCAGCTGGTCCTCGTCGCCCGGATAGACGCGCATGTTCAGCTCGTCGGCCGGGATCTCCTCGCCATCCGCCCAGATGCGGCCCACGCCCAGGATCGGCCCCTCGCACAGCGCCAGCGCAAAGCTCAGCCGATAGCCGATCTCGGTCACGCTGGGCCCCGCGCCCTTGCCGCCGCCATGCCTGCGCCGCGTCTCGACCAGAGGGCCCGCCCAGATCGCATGGCCCGGCACCCGCATCTGTCCCCAAAGCCGCGGAATCGGCGTGCCCTCGCCCGCGGTCTGGATGCGCAGCCGGTCCACCCGCCCCGTCTCGACCGCCTTCGAGCCGCCGCCCAGCAGGCGCTGGTCGATGACCCGCCCCAGTGTCGCGCCCACGGCCCGGCCGATGACGGCGCCTGAAAGCCCCAGAACCGTGCCGCCAAAGCCCGCACCCAGCGATGCGCCCACCGCCGCCAGCAGAATCGTCGCCATTGCGCCCTCACCTTTCCCTCAAACCGGCGGAAACCGGAACCGTCCCGCAATCCGCGCCCGCCAGGGCGCCGAGAGCGGGCTTTCGACCACGCCATGCCGGTCATAGGCATGGACAAAGCTCGCCCGTTCGCCGGTTTCCGCCACTATTCCCATATGCTTGGCGACCGCCCCGGCCCGCATGCGAAAGACCAGCACGTCGCCCGGTCGCTCGGCGGGCGCAGGCAGCAGGAACCGCGCCGCGCCGCCCAGCAGCAGCTCGACCCCGCCGACCTCGCCCCAGTCCGGCGTATAGGCCGGCATGGCCTCGGGCTCGGCGCCGAAGAACTCGCGCCAGATGCCGCGCACCAGCCCCAGGCAATCCGTCCCCGCCCCCCGAACCGAGCCCTGATGCACATAGGGCGTGCCGATCCAGGCCCGCGCCGCCGCCACCACCGCCGCTTCTGCCGCCGCACTCATCGGTTCACCTTGGGCGCGATCAGCCAGTCCTCGGGCGGCAGATGCGGAAAGCCGCGGAAGTTCAGGTAGTTCAGGAACTTCATCCGGCAGGTCTCGCCCCGCTTGTCGCAGCCCGCGACCAGCCGCACCCGGTCCCCCGCCGCCGGCCGGATGCCCAGCGCCGTCCAAAGTTCGACCTCGCGCCGGGCGCCCGGCAGGACGGCATCCGCCTTGACCAGACCCGACAGCCCCGCCGCCGCGCCCGTCAGCACCACCAGCTGGCCATGCTCGAACCAGCGCGCATCATGCCCGGCCACGCCCGACAGCGTAAGCCGTCCGCCCTCCTCCGAGGCCACCGCCCCCTCGGCCGAATAGCCCGGCCGCGTCAGGTCGAAGCGGCACTGTCCATCGCCCAGCGCCGCCGAGCAGCGGGGATGATAGACCCGCCCCTGCGCCTTGTTCAGGGGCTCGGACAGCCCGCGCAGCTCGGCCCGGAAGGCCGCGCCGCTGCGCACCACCTCGCCCAGATGACCGCGAAAGAGCAGCCGCCGGTTGGCGGTATCGGCCCAGTCCACCTCCCACAGCCGCACATCGGCCGCGTCCCAGCGGCCCGCCATCAGGTCGCGCTCGGTGATCGCCGCATCCGACAGCGCACCCACCGCCTCGCTGTTGTCGACCGACAGGCCCAGCCCCTGCACCACCGCCCGCGCGCTCAGCCCGCTGTCGGGGCGGAAGGCGATGCCCTCGAAGGACAGCGGCCGGTCGTGATCGGTGAATCCCAGAACCACCCCGTCCCGCCGCCGGACCGCCCAGGCCCGCGCAATCGTCTCGCTCATAGCCGCACCTCCACCACCGGCACCTGCGGCAGGTCGCCGGCCTGGAACGACGCGACCGAGACCGCGATGCGGTCGGTGTCGAAGCGCACCGGCACGTCGAACTCGAACCCCGCCGTGACCATGGCCCCGGCCTCGGGCGGCGCGGCGAAACTGACCACTCCCGTGGCGATATTCACCGCGAAATCCACCCCGGCGCGCAGTTCGACATTGCCGACCCCGGCCAGCACCGTGTCCTCGACCGGCTTCGCCACCGGCCGCCAATAGCGCGCCGGCCCCGAGGCATAGGCCTTGCGCAGCGCAAATTCCCGCCGCACCCCGTCGCCCATGCCGATCTCCTGATCCAGGAAACTCACCGCCGCGCTTGGGGCGCAGGACTTGCAATCCGCCCAGTCCTTCCAGCGAAAGCCGTGCATCTGCCCGGCCCGCGCCTCGAAAAAGGCGATTAGCGCCGCCACATCGTCCAGCGAGCGCAGCCCCAGCCCGGCGTCATAGCGCCGCCGCGAATGCGCCCAAGGCGTGCGCCGCTCCTCGTGGCCGTTGGTCAGCGCGACGATCTCGGTCCGCCGCTCGGGCCCGCCGACCGAGCCGAAGGACAGGTTCGCCGGGAACCTGATCTCGTGAAATGCCATCTCAGCCGTTCCTTTCCCCGCGCGCCAGAAGCCGGCCCATCTGCGCGGCGATCTGGCTCTGGCTGCGCTGGAACCCCGCCACATCGGGGGTCGAGACGTTGAAGGTCACATTGACCGGCCGCCCCCCGCCTGCCGCCGCCACCCCCAGCCGCCCGTCGGCGCCGCGGCGCAGGGGCATGATCGCCTCGGCCCCGGCCTCGCCCATCAGCCCGGTCGCGCCGCGCATCGGGAAATAGGTCGGCTGGCTGACCACGCCGCCCTTGGCAAAGGGCAGCACCCGCCCCTGCGAGAACGCCGCCCCCTGGCCAAAGGGCAACGCCGCCGAGACCATGCCGTTCACCCCCTGCGCGATGGCCCCGGCCAGCGCCTGCTCGACCGGCTTCATCGCCACGGCGAAGGCGGTATCCGCCATGCTGCGCGCGATGCCCTTCAGGGCGTCCGACAGCTTCATGCCGTCGAAGACCAGCCCCGAGAAGGCCCGGCGCAGCCCGCTGCCGATGCCCGATGTCAGCGTGCCGACCTCGCGATTGGTATAGATCATCGACTCGCGCAGCCGCGCCAGCTCGGCGTCGAACGCCGCCGCCATCCGCGCGCTCTGGTCCAGGCCCTTGCCCAGGGCGGGCCCGTCCTCGTCCAGCCGGTCGAATCCGTCCTTGTTCGCCACGACGGCGCCTCCTCTTTCAGATGTTCATGTCGCGGGCCGGTCGGGATAGCGCGCGACCAGCTCGGCCAGCCGGTCGCGGGTCATCGCGCCCCCGCGCCCCGGCTCGACGCCCAGCATCAGCGCCAGCTCGGCCGTCTCCAGCGCCTCGCTGACCGCGACCGCCGCCGCCTTGACCGCGCCGAAGCCGCCCGCCGCCTCGGCCCCCGACAGCACCGAGACGACGAAATCATGCACCGCCCCCGCCGCCGTCATGTCGCCCGCGTCCCGCACCTCCTCGGGGCCCAGCGAGACATAGGGGCCCGCCGGCGCCGCCACCGGCATCGCATCATAGATCGCGTCGCCCACCAGTTCGTGCAGCGCCGCATCCTCGCGCAGCACCCGATAGACCGCCGCCTGCAGCGCGGCCGTTCCCAGATAGCTCATGCCAGCGCCTCCTCTTTCGCGACGCAGACCAGCCAGCGCCCTTGCGGGTCGCTTTCGGCCACAGCCTCGATGCGGAAGCGCCGGGCATCCGCCCCCTCGCCCAGCCGCAGCCGCTGCTCGGGGCGCGGGCGGCGCGCATCGCCGCCAGGCGCCGCCCGGACGGTGATCCGCCAGGTCACGACGCTCTGCGCCCCCACCTCGGCGAAACGCTCAGCCCCCGCGCCCGACCGCATCTCGGCCCAGATCCGCCCGACCTCCTGCCAGGAGAGGGCAAAGCCGCCCATCCCGTCCGGCTCGCGGACCGGAGATTCGAGGACCAGCGGCACCGTCAGCCGCGGCGCGCTCATGCCCGGCCGCGCGGAGTGCCGCGCCCCCCCAACACCCGGACCAGGCGCCAGCGTTCGATCAGCGCGCTGACCCCGAAGGGCATCGCGCCCTGCGTGCCCTCGAAGCTTCGGTCCTCGTGATAGCGCGCGGCAAGCAGCAGCACCGCCTGCGCCAGATCCGCAGGCACCCGCGACCATGCGGTCCCGAAGCCGGCCAGGAAGGTGATGGAAACAGAACCGCCCGAAGGCACCGAGGGCAGGAAGGCCCCCACCGGCCTCAGCATCGGCCGCTGCACATCCGGCACCAGCCGGTAACGCGCCGGATCGACCAGCGTCACCGCACCCGCCGCGTCGGCGATCTCGACCCGCTCGACGGCCTCGACCGGGGCCAGCGGCAGCGGCTGGCCCATGGGGTCGCGCCATTCCTCCAGCCGCAGCCGGAACTGCCGGGCCAGCAGCACCTTGCCGGTGCGCGCCTCGATGGTGGCGATGGCCGCGCGCAGGAAACCCGCCAGCGCCGCGGTCTCGGCCGCGTCCTCGGTCATGCCGAAACCCGTTCCCAGCCGCAGATGGTCCCGCAACCCCGCGACGGGCAGCGCCTCGGTTGCGGGCGCTGTCACTTCCACAAGCATCATCTTCGTCTCTCCCACTCGCAGGGGTGCCGCATCCTCTGGACGAAAAGGGGGCCGCGCATATCCGCCCTCGCGCGCGCGGACAGTGGCTTGCCGGTCCGGCGGACATTGCCCGCGCGGCCCCCGCTTCGGCCCTGGATCAGCCGAAGACCATCAGCTTGACGGCGCGGGCATCGGTGACGCCGCCCCCGACGCGCTTGGTGGCATAGAACAGCACATGCGGCTTGGCCGAGAAGGGATCGCGCAACACGCGCAGGTCCGGGCGCTCGACGATGGTATAGGCCGAGCGGAAATCGCCGAAGGCGATCGAGAACGAGCCGCGAGCGATGTCCGGCATGTCCTCGCAGACCAGAACCGGATAGCCCAGCAGCTGCGCCGGCTGCCCCATGGCCAGGCTGTCCGCCCACAGGAAGCGGCCGTCCGCGTCGCGCATCTTGCGCACCGCCGCGGCGGTCTTCGAGTTCATCAGGAAGCTGGCATTGGCCCGGTATTGCGCACCCAGCGCATAGACCAGGTCGATCAGCGCATTGGCCGGGTTGTTGGCGGCAAAATCGCCGTCCCCGCCCGAAGGAATGGTGCCGATCTGCACATTGGTCGCCGTGCCGTTCGGCGCCTTGGCATGGGTCAGGAAGCCCTTGGGCTTGTTGACCCCGTCGCCATTGACGAAGGCCGTGGCCTCGGCGCGGGCGAATTTCTCGGCGATACGGCCGGCCAGCCAGGTCTCGACGTCGAAGGCGCTGTCGTCCAGCAGCCGCTGGCTGGCCTTGGGCATGGCCGAAAGCTCGTGCACCGGGATCACCACCCGCTGCACGGTCGAGGTTCCTGTCTCGGCCTGGGTGCCGGCCTCGGTGGACCAGCCATGGGCGATATCGCCCATATCGACCAGCACCTCGTAGGTCGCCGATTCCACCGTCACCACATTGGCGACCCGGCGCAGCGAGGCGGTGACGTTCAGCGCCTCCTGCACCTGCAAGGCCACGGTCGGCGCCGCCAGGAAGCCGCCGTCGCTGGTGGTGGTCATCGCCTTGCCCTCCAGCGGCAGCCCGCGCAGCGCGCCGTCGTCGCCGTGGCGGATATAGGCGTCGAAGGCCTTCTGATGCGGTGCGCCCTGATCGGCCTCGGCCGACAGAGGGGCGCGGGCGCGGGAAATGGTCTTGCGGTCCAGCATGGTCATGCGTTCTTCCTGTGCTTCCAGTCGTTTCTGAATATCGGCGCGGAATGCCTTGAGCTCATTAACGAACCCCAGCATCTCGACCCCCAGCTCGCCGGGCATGTCCGCCCCGGCCGCGGCTTTCACCTCGGTCATGGTCCCCTCCATCTGGTGAAATTCACTCGGCGCGCAGCGCCCGCGTCGCGGCCCGGAAGGCCGCCGCCAGTTCCAATGCGCCATCGGACTTGCGGCCCACCTTGGCCTCGGCCAGCATCGGGAAGGTGACCAGAGACACCTCCCACAGCTCGACCTCGGACAGAAGCCGCCGGCCCTTGCCGTCACGCTCGGCGCTCACGGTGCGATAGCCGATCGACAGCCCGTCGATGGCCCCGGCCTCGACCAGCGCCGCCGCCTCCCTCGCCTGGGCGATCTCGGGCAGAAGCCGCCCCTTGACCCAAAGCCCCTTCTCGTCCTCGCGGATCTCGTCCCAGACGCCGATGGGCTTGGCGGGATCGTGCTGCCACAGCATCCGCACCTTGTCCCCCCGCGCCGCCAGCCGCTTCAGGCTGGCCGCATAGGCGCCCCGCACCACGATATCGCCGCCCTGGTCGGCCAGGCCGAACAGGCTGGCATAGCCCTCGATCCGCGTGCCATCGGCGACCAGAGAGCCGCCTTGCGCATATTTCAACTCCAGCCCGTAATCCTTTGAATTCACGTCAACCTCCTTTCGGCGCATATTCCAGGATCGACTGCACCGCCTGGGTCAGGATCACCGCGACGACGCCATAGACCGTCATCCACAGGCGCCGCTCCAGCCCCTCGATCAGCGCCTCGATCCGCTCCAGCCGCCGCTCCACCTGGCCGAATTGCAGCGCCATGATCCGCTCCTGCGTGTCGAAACGCTGGTCGTGCCAGTCGAAGGGCTCCTTCACGAAACGCGAGCCCTCCATCTCATTCCTCCGCCAGCGGCGGCAGCCCCAGCGCGGCGCGCTTCTCGGCCTCGGTCAGGAAAGCGGCATCGCCGATGCGCCGCCAATGGCTGTCGCGCTCCTCGGCCAGCGCCGGCGCCTGGTCGGGATCGGCGCGCAGGTCGATCTCGGCCCCCAGATGCTCGGAAAGCCACCAGGCCACGGCGCTGGCCACGCGCGAGACCAGCGGCAGCACCGTCAGCCGGTAGAAGGCCCGGTGCGCCTCGGCGTAATTGGCATAGGTCGCCTCGCCCGGAATGCCGATCAGCATCGGCGGCACCCCGAAGGCCTGCGCAATCTCCCGCGCCGCCGCCAGCTTCGTCTCGTGAAACTCCATGTCGGCGGGCGAGAACCCCATCGGCTTCCAGTCGAGCCCGCCCTCCAGCAGCATCGGCCGCCCGGCATTCCTCGCGCCCTGGTGGTGCATCTCCATCTCGGTCACCAGCCGGTCGTACTGGTCCGGCGACAGGCTGCCCTGCCCGTCCGCGCCCTTGTAGACGATGGCGCCGCTCGGCCTCGCCGCATTGTCCAGCAGCGCCTTCGACCAGCCGGATGCACTGTTGTGCACATCCACCGCCACCGCCGCCGCCTGCATCGGCGACAGCCCGTAATGGTCGTCCAGCGGATGGAAGCTGCGGATGTGGCAGATCGGATCGGGACTGCCCGCCATGTCGAAGCGCATCTTGCGCCCGCCCACGCCATATTCATAGGCGACGGGCCAGCCATCCGGCCCCGGCACCACCGCCATCCGGTCCGAGCGCAGCACATGCAACTCGCCCGGCAGTCCCCCGGCGCCCTCGCCCACCGCCTCCAGATAGCCGTTGCCGCTCAGCAGGATCTGCCCGAACAGCGCCTCGAACAGCTCGGCCCGGCCCTGGCCCGGATTGGGCCGGCGCAGCAGGTCCAGCACCGGATGCAGGTCATAGCGCCGCTCGCGATCCTGGCAGACCAGCGGCACGGCGGCGGCCGCCTCGGCGATCAGCCGCACGGCGCGAAACCCGACCGGATTGCCGACGAAGCCCGTCCGCGTCAGCGAAGCGGTGTCGCGCGGCGACCAGACCACCCGCCCCGAACCCGCCGCCAGCGCCACCACCTTGCCCGCGGCGCTTGCCTTCTTCTCGACCTCCGCGGGCGCAGCCCCCCGCCCGAACCAGGGAAATGCCATCGGTCCCTCCTGAATCTCCAATGAAAAAGGGCCGCTCGCGCGACCCTCCACGGACCCCCAACGGCCCTTCTTTCTTGCGTAAATATCCCGGGGTCCGGGGCAGAGCCCCGGTCCGGCGCTACAGCCCCCGCACCGCCGGCCGCCTCCAGGACGCCGCCGGCTCGATCACCAGCTCGTGGATCGCCCAGACCAGCGCATCCAGCCGGTCGGGCGAGCCGCGCCCGTCATAGCCCGCCACGGACATGCGGCACATCTGATCCTCCAGCGCGCCCAGGCCGCGCAGGTGATGCACCCGCCCCTGCTCGTAAAGCGCCGCCACCGGCTCGGCCCGCAGCCCCTTGCCGCGCCCGGCCCGCAAGGCCCGGAACGGCACCAGCGGATCGACCTGCCGGATCACGCTCTCGACCAGGTCGCCGCCCTGGTTGACCTCGGCCACCAGCCGCTCGGCGCCGTGCCGCTGCATCGCGGCGACGGCGGCCCGCGCCCAGTCCAGCGGCCCGCCCCGGACCGAGGCATCCTCCAGCACATAGGCCCGCCACTCCGTGACCGGCCCCTCGCTGACCACGCCGGCGACCACGATGCCGCATTCGTCCGAGGCCGCGCCCGAGCTCACCGCCGGATCGACCGCCACCACGATGCGCGACAGCCGCGGCGCCGCCTCCACCCGGCAACGCTCCAGCATCGAGGTCGTCCACAGCGCCCCCTCGACATCCTCGAGCAGCAAGCCCTCCAGTTCCTGCCGTCCCAGCCGGGTGCCGGCATAGCGCGCCTCGACCTCGGCCAGGAAGCTCTCGGCCAGATAGGCGCGGTTCGCCTCGGTCGGCGCATGGGTGGTCACGGTCGAGGCATTGCCCAGGATCCGCTTCAGCACCGCGACGTTCTTCGGCGTGGTGGTCACCACCTGCTGCGGATGCTGCCCCAGCCGCAGCGCGAATTGCAGCATGTCCCAGGTCTCCTCGGCCTTCTTCCACTTCGCCAGCTCGTCGACCCAGGCCGCGTCGAATTGCGGCCCGCGGAGCGCCTCGGGCTCATGCGCCGAATAGAGCTGCGCGGTCGCACCATTGGGCCAGACCAGCCGCCGCCGACCCGCCTCCCAGACCGGGCGGCGATCCGGCGGAGAACAGGCCAGAATCCCCGACTCGCCGAACACCATCACGTCCCGCGCCTGATCGAAGGTCTCGGACACAAGCGCCACGCGCTGCGCCCGCCCGGGCGCCTCGGGCGTCGCCCCCTCGACCTGCGCGCGCACCCATTCCGAGCCGGCGCGGGTCTTGCCCGCGCCGCGCCCGCCCATGATCACCCAGGTCTTCCAGTCGCCCTCGGGCGGCAGCTGATGCGGCAGTGCCCAGAACTCGAAAAGCCAGGGCAGCGCGGCCAGCGCATTGTCGCTGAGCCCGCCCAGGAAATCGTCAACCTCCTGCGGCGCGGCGCAGGCAAGCCAGGCGGCGCCCGATCTCGTCTCGTGCCGCGACAAGGTCGAGTGCGCCTGCACCGACCTGTCCGGCAGCATCCTTGCGAAGCTTGTCAACCCTGCTCCTTTCCTCCAGCACCATCTGGGTCGCGGCCCGAAGGTCACGCACCAGCTTGCCGGATTCCTTCAACTCCCCCGTCTCGCCTGCCTGGATCTTTTCCCGCAGCCGGGTCAGATCCGCCGCATAGGACCGAAACAGCCCGTCCGCGATGTCCAGCACGCTCATGTCGGGCGCCGTGGCGGCGCCGGGCACGAAAGGCCCTTCCGGCGCCTCCGGCCCCGGATCGAAACTCATGGTCATTCTTGATCGCCCTGCCCTCGTGTGCCTGTCCGCACGAGCGAGACATGAAAAAAGCGGCCCAAGGTCATCGACCCGGCCGCTTGCCCATCTCTCCCAGCATGGGTAATTTCTACTTCAGGGCGTTCTCTGAGTCAACTCAAAACCAAAGGTTGCATCGCCCAGCGCCGTTTTCCCCCGCAATAACAATCGATTGCCTCACGCAACACCGCAGCGCACGCCCGGCGCAACACCCGCCGCCGGGGCACTGCCGTGCCTTCACCGTTTCCCAAATACTCAAAAAACCGGCCGGCCCGCGCCAAGGGCCGGCGCCGGTCAATCCCCCTGCACCGGGGAAAGCGGCTGCCCGCGTTGCCGCTCGATCTCGCGCCAGCGCGCGACGTTCTGGTTGTGCTCCTCGAGCGTGCGGGCAAAGGCGTGCCCGCCGGACCCATCGGCGACGAAGAACACGTAATCCGTATCCTCGGGGTCCAGCGCCGCCGCGATGGCCGCCCGGCCGGGATTGGCGATCGGCGTCGGCGGCAACCCGTCGATCTGATAGGTGTTGTAGGGCGTCCGCCGCCGCAGCTCGGACCCCCGGATGCCGCGGTCCAGCACCCCCTTGCCGCCGGTGACGCCATAGATCACCGTCGGGTCGGTCTCCAGCCGCATGCCCTGCCGCAACCGGTTGACGAAGACGCTGGCCACCACCCGGCGCTCGTCCGGCACCCCGGTCTCCTTCTCGATGATCGAGGCCATGATCAGCGCCTCTTCCGGCGTCTCGTAGGGCAGATCCGGCTCGCGATTCTCCCAGGCCGCGGCCAGGAACGCCGCCTGCCGCCGCTCCATCTCGGCCAGCAGCGCGGCGCGGTCGGCGCCCTTCTCGACGTCATAGGTGTCGGGCGCCAGGATGCCCTCGTCGGGCAGTTTCGCGACCTCGCCGCCCAGGAACCCGGCCTGCTTCAGCCCCTCGACCACCTGCCAGCTGGTGACGCCCTCGGCGACCGAGATGCGCAGCCGCGCGTCCGGCTTCGCTTCCGCCGCAACGATGACCTCGGGCGCCGGCTCGCTGGCGGGATTGTATTTCGCCTGCTCGGCAAAGACCCCGGTCTCGGCATCCATGTCGCGCAGGATCACCGAATTTTCCCGCACGCCGATGCGGAACACCACCTCGGTGCCGCAGGTGCTGGGACCGCCGGCGGTGATGACCCGGACGATCTCCTCCATGCTGGCCCCCGGCGGCATCAGATAGGAGCCGTATTTCAGATCGCGCGATTTCCCCGCATAATCGGCGCCCGCCCGGAACACATAGGCATTGGACACCACCCCCTGCTCGGCCAGCTGCTGGCTGACCGCGTTCAGGCTGGCGCCGGGGGCGACCCGGACGCAGGCGGCCACGGCGCTGGGACCGGGCTTGGTGTATTCGTGCTTGCCCCAGGCGATGGCCGCCGCGACCGCGATCAGGATCACGATCAGCAGCGTCAGGAAGTTCGACGCGATATGGCGCCAGATCATTCCTCGACCCGCCCCATCACCAGGCTGGCATTGGTGCCGCCGAAGCCGAAGCTGTTGGACAGCACGTAATCCACCTTGCGCCGCACGGCGGCATTGGCGGCCAGGTCGACCGGGGTCTCGCGCGCCGGATTGTCCAGGTTGATCGTCGGCGGGCAGATCTGGTCGCGCAGCGCCAGGATACAGAAGATCGCCTCGACCGCCCCCGCCGCGCCCAAGAGGTGCCCGATGCTCGACTTGGTCGAGGACATGACCACATCGCCCGCGGCCTCGCCCAGAAGCCGCTCGACCGCGCCCAGCTCGATCACGTCGGCCATGGTCGAGGTGCCATGCGCGTTGATATAGTCCAGGTCGCCCGGCGACAGGTTGGCGCGCTTCAAGGCATTGGTCATGCTGCGGAATCCGCCGTCGCCGTCCTCGCTGGGGGCGGTGATGTGATAGGCGTCGCCCGACAGGCCATAGCCCAGGATCTCGGCATAGATCTTCGCGCCGCGCGCCTTGGCGTGCTCGTATTCCTCCAGCACGACGACGCCGGCGCCCTCGCCCATGACAAAGCCGTCGCGGTCCTCGTCCCAGGGGCGGCTGGCAGCCTTGGGATCGTCCTCGCGCTTGGTCGACAGCGCCTTGCAGGCGTTGAAGCCGGCGATGCCGATCTCGCAGATCGGGCTTTCGGTGCCGCCCGCGACCATCACGTCGGCATCGCCCAGCATGATCAGCCGCGCCGCGTCGCCGATGGCATGGGCGCCGGTCGAGCAGGCCGTGACCACGGCATGGTTCGGCCCCTTGAAGCCGAACCGGATCGAGACCTGGCCCGAGACCAGGTTGATCAGCGCGCCGGGAATGAAGAAGGGGCTGACCCGCTTCGGCCCGCGCTCCTTGATCAGCACCGCCGTGTCGGCGATCGAGGACAGCCCGCCGATCCCCGAGCCGATCATCACCCCGGTGCGCTCGCGCTCGTCCTCGTTCGCGGGCTCCCAGCCGGAATCCTTCACCGCCTGCGCAGCGGCGGCCATGCCGTAAAGGATGAAGTCGTCGACCTTGCGCCGGTCCTTGGGCTCCATCCAGTCGTCGGGGTTGAAGCTGCCGCCCGTGCCGTCGCCGAACGGGATCTCGCAGGCATATTTCGTCGCCACATTCGCGGTGTCGAACCGGGTGATCGGTCCGGCGCCGGATTCTCCGGCCAGAAGCCTCGACCAGGTCTCCTCGACCCCCGAGGCCAGCGGCGTGACCATCCCCAGACCGGTGACGACAACTCTGCGCATGCACGGGCTCCCTTCGCAACGCTCAATCGGGCAGGTTCTACACGCGCGCCGCCCGCCGCGCAACGCAAAGCGGCCCTGGGCCGGCAAGCCGCCGCCCCACCGGTCCGGCGCCATTCGGGCAGGATGGCAACACCCCTGAAAGCAATGGGAACCGCACCTGCGGGCGCTCGTTGAACTCATCGGGAATCGGCCTATTCTGCGGCCGAGCCCCTCTCTTGCAGACGCTCCCATAGGAAAGGACGACGCCGGATGACCACGCAGACACAGGCCAGCGCCCAGGCCGCCCTGGACGAGATCCAGACCGTGACCGCGGTCGTCCTGCCCGAGCCCCCCGCAGCCGCCCCGAAACTGGCCGAGGCCGAGCCCGCCGTCGCCGAAGAGATCCGCAAGCGCATGGCCGAGGTGGACATCCGCGACTCCGGCTCGATCGTGCATTTCGGCGCCCGGGCCCAGAACGAGCTGCAGGAAATCAGCCAGGCCATGCTGGCCGACGTCAAGAACAAGGATGTGGGCCGGGCCGGCGAATCCCTGCGCGAGATCGTGACCACCATCCGCGGCTTCTCGGTCAGCGAGCTGGACGTGCGCCGCCAGCGCAGCTGGTGGGAGAAGCTTCTGGGCCGCGCCGCGCCCTTCGCCAAGTTCGTCGCCAATTACGAACAGGTGCAGGGCCAGATCGACCGCATCACCGCCGATCTCGATCAGCACCAGCACCGGCTCTTGAAGGACATCAAGTCGCTCGACCTGCTCTATGACCGCACGCTGAACTTCTATGACGAGCTCGCGCTCTACATCGCGGCGGGCGAGGAGAAGCTGGCCCAGATCGACCGCGACGAGATCCCCGCCAGGGAAGCGGCTGTCGAGGCCGCGGCCGAGAACGACAAGGTCATGGCCGCGCAGGAACTGCGCGACCTGCGCTCGGCCCGCGACGACCTGGAGCGCCGGGTGCACGACCTCAAGCTGACGCGGCAGGTGACCATGCAGTCCCTCCCCTCGATCCGGCTGGTGCAGGAAAACGACAAGTCCCTGGTCACAAAGATCAATTCCACGCTGGTCAACACCGTGCCGCTGTGGGAAACGCAGCTGGCGCAGGCCGTGACCATCCAGCGCAGCGCCGAGGCCGCCCGCGCGGTCAAGGAGGCGAACGACCTGACCAACGACCTTCTGACCGCCAACGCGAAGAACCTGCGCGAGGCCAATGCCCAGATCCGCACCCAGGTCGAGCGCGGCGTCTTCGACATCGAGGCGGTGCGCACCGCCAATGCCGAGCTGATCTCGACCATCGAGGACAGCCTGCGCATCGCCGACGAGGGCCGCACCCGCCGCGCCGCCGCCGAAGAGGACCTCAAGGCGATGGAGGCCGAGCTGCGCAAGACCCTCGCCTCGGCCAGCGCCCGATCCCCCAACCCAGCATCGACGCCATCGTGACCCTGCCTGCCCGTCCCTCCCTGCACCTGACCCTTGCGCTGGCCCTGCTGGCGCTGCTGGCCGCCTGCGCGCCCGAGCCCCCGGCCGAGGCCCCGCCGCCCCCGGTCGAGGCCCCGCCCCCGCCCGAGCGCCCCGAACCGCCGCCGGTCGATCAGGCCGCGCTGCGCCGCGAACGCGCCGAAAGTGCCCGCGCCGCCACCGCGCGCGCCGAGGCCGCCGCCGCCTCGCCCGCCAGCCGCAACATGCGCGACTATCTCGCCGGCGTCGAGGAGGCGCTGATCGCCCGCGGCCGGCTGCGCACCGATCCCGGCACCGAGATCGCGCTGACCCCGGAAAAGCTGGCAGAGGATTTCATCGAGGTGGCGCTGCACGACGAATATGTGCGCGAGGGCGGCAAGCTGGTCTCGCGCCCGACGCCCGCCCCTTTGCGGCGCTGGCAGCAGCCGGTGCGGGTGCGGCTGGAATTCGGCGACTCGGTCGCCCCCGCCCAGCGGGCCCGCGACCGGGCCGAGATCGCCGGCTATGCCGCGCGGCTCCAGCGCATCACCGGCCATCCGGTCGCGCTGACCGGCGCCTCGGGCAATTTCAACGTGCTGATCCTGAACGAGGACGAGCGCCGCGCCATCGGCCCGCGCCTGTCCTCGCTGGTGCCCGGCATCCCGGCCGGCGACATCGCCGCGCTGCGCGACCTGGCGCCGCAGAACTATTGCACAGTCTTCGCCTATTCCAACGGCAACTCCCCGGCCTATGCCCAGGCCGTGGCGCTGATCCGGTCCGAGCTGCCGCCGCGCCTGCGCCGCTCCTGCATCCACGAGGAACTGGCGCAGGGCATGGGCCTGGCCAATGACAGCCCGCGCGTGCGCCCCTCGATCTTCAACGACGACGAGGAATTCGCCTATCTGACGCAGCATGACGAATTGCTGCTGAAGATCCTCTACGACCCCCGCCTGCGCCCCGGCATGACCGAGGCCGAGGCCCGCCCCATCGTGCTGCAGATCGCCCGCGAGCTGCTGGGAACCGAGGTGTGACAGGGCCCCGCCCCGCAGCGACCGGAACGCCAGGCCCAGCCAGGCCGCAATCCCCGCCAACAGGCGCAGAACTCGGTCGGGCGGGCGGTCCGGCTGCTTCGGCATGGCACATCTCCGGGATCGGGGGCGGGGCGGCATTTCCGCCTGGCTATCACCCTTCCCTCAAGAAAAGATGAATCCGCGCCGCCATCGCCACCCTCTCCTCGCTTGACGAGCGGGGCTGCCTCGGCACTATCCTCAAGGGCAGCCCGCGGCCTCGCAACGAAAAAGGCAGACCCATGTCCCTGTTCAACATCCTCGGCGGCGAGTTCATCGAGATCATCGAATGGACCGACGACACCCGCGACACGATGGTCTATCGCTACCCGACCGTCGGCAAGGCGATCAAATACGGCGCCAAGCTGACCGTGCGCGAGGGCCAGGCCGCCGTCTTCATCCACGAGGGGCAGCTGGCCGACGTGTTCCAGCCCGGCCTCTACATGCTGGAAACCAACAACCTGCCGATCCTGACCCGGTTGCAGCACTGGGACCACGGCTTCCGTTCGCCCTTCAAGTCCGAGATCTATTTCGTCAACACCACCCGCTTCAACGACCTGAAATGGGGCACCAAGAACCCGGTCATCGCGCGGGATCCGGAATTCGGCCCGGTGCGCATCCGCGCCTTCGGCACCTATTCCATGCGCGTGACCGACCCCGGCCGCTTCATGACCGAGATCGTCGGCACCGACGGCGAATTCACCCGCGACGAGATCAGCTTCCAGCTGCGCAACATCATCGTGCAGGAATTCTCGCGCATGATCGCCGGCTCGGGCATCCCGGTGCTGGACATGGCGGCGAATACCGGCGACCTGGGCCAGATGGTCGCCAAGGCGATCGGCCCCACCGTCGCCGCCTATGGCCTGACCATCCCGGAATTCTACATCGAGAACATCAGCCTGCCCGACGAGGTGGAAAGGATGCTCGACAAGCGCACATCGATGGGCATCGTCGGCGACCTGAACCGCTTTGGCCAATATGCCGCATCCGAGGCGATGCTGAACGCCTCGAACCAGCCCGGCGGCATGGGTGCGGGAATGGGCGCGGGCATCGGCGCCGGGCTTGGCGCGGGCATGGGCGCCGCCATGGCGCAGCGCGGCCCCTGGGGCGCCGTGCCCCAGCAGCAGGCGCCGCAGACCCCGCCGCCGCTGCATCCCGAAACCGTCTGGCATATCGCCGTGAACGGCCAGGCCGACGGCCCCTATGGCCGCGCCCATCTCGGCCGCCTGGTGCGCGAGGGCGGCTTCACCCGCGAAACGCTGGTCTGGACGCCCGGCCAGGACGGCTGGAAACCGGCCGAGGAGGTCGCCGAACTCGCCCAGCTCTTCACCGTCGCGCCGCCGCCCCCGCCGCCGATCCCGAAGGCGGAGTAAGCCGCCGGAATGCCGACGCCGCCCTCGGAATACCGCTATCCTTGCGAGAATTGCGGCGCCAGCCTGGAGTTCTCGCCCGGCCAGCAAAGCCTGGTCTGCCCCTATTGCGGGCATGAAAGCCATATCGGCCCCGGCCCCGCCCGCGCGCCCTCCCGCCAGAGCCAGCAGGGGCCATGGGGCGAAAGCGCCATCCTGCTCGACCCGGCGACCGGGCGGGCGCTGCAATGGGACGGCGGGCACAAGTCGCCGCAGCTGCAGGAACTGCCGCTGGAGCACGGGCTTTCGCTGGACCGGCACAGCGACCTGACCGAGACGGTGCGCACCCTCTCCTGCCCGAATTGCGGCGCCAAGGTCGAGATCACCAGCTACCGCCACGCCTCGGCCTGCCCGTTCTGCGCCACCGCCGTCGTCACCGACACCGGCACGACGCGCCACATCAAGCCGCAGGGCGTGCTGCCCTTCGTCATCACCGAGGCGCAGGCGAAAGCCGCGCTCGAAGACTGGCTGCGCGGGCTGTGGTTCGCCCCCTCGGGCCTGACCGCCTATGCCCGGCGCGGCAAGAAGATGAGCGGGGTCTATTCGCCCTTCTGGACCTTCGACGCCGACACCGCCTCGCGCTACAGCGGCGCCCGCGGCGACTGGTATTACGAAACCGTCTACGTCACGCAGATGGTGAACGGCCGCCAGCAGCGGGTGGCGCAGCAGGTGCGCAAGACGCGCTGGACCCCGGTTTCGGGCCAGGTGGCACGGAATTTCGACGATGTGCTGGTGCTGGCCTCCAGCGCGCTGCCGCGCCGCATCACCGATGCGCTGACGCCCTGGGACCTGTCGCATCTGGTGCCCTACCGGCCCGAATACCTGGCCGGCTTCCTGGCCGAGGGCTACACGATCCCGCTCGGCTCGGGTCATGACATCGCCCGGCAGGAAATGGCCGGGGTGATCGCCATGGATGTGCGCCGCGCCATCGGCGGCAACGAACAGCGCGTCACCGGCATCGAGACCCGCTTCGCGAACGAGACCTTCAAGCATATCCTGCTGCCGGTCTGGACCGCCGCCTATCGCTACAACGGCAAGAGCTATCGTTTCGTGGTCAACGGCCAGTCCGGCCGCGTGCAGGGCGAGCGGCCCTGGTCTGCCTGGAAGATCGCCCTTGCCGTGCTGCTGGCGCTGGCGCTGCTTCTGGCGGCGCTTTGGCTGAACGAGCGCGGCGGTTTCATCCGCTTCGGCGCCGCCGACCTGACGCCGGATATTTCCATCAGCGGCAGTTACCGCTATCAGGAGACAGGAGCGGACGGTCCCGCCGTCCGAAGCGGCTAAGAAACGGGAGGGGAAGCCGATGATCCTTTGCGCCGGGGAATCGCTGATCGACATGGTGCCCGAGGGCGCCCATTACCGGCCCCTGCCCGGGGGCGCGGTCTACAACACCGCCATCGCGCTTGGCCGCATGGGCATCGACACGGGCTATCTCTGGCCGATCTCGCGCGATACCTTCGGCGAGATGCTGCTGCGCCCGCTGGCCGAGGCGGGGGTGGATACCGGCCTTTGCCCGCGCAGCGACCGGCTGACCACGCTGGCCTTCGTGACCCTGACCGGGGGCGAGGCGCGCTATGCCTTCTACGACGAGGGCTCGGCCGGCCGGATGCTGGCGCCCGAGGACCTGCCCGAGATCCCCGACGCGGTCTCGGCACTGTTCATCGGCGGCATCAGCCTGGTCCCCGATCCCTGCGGCGCCGCCGTCGAGGCGCTGGTGGAACGCGTCCGCCAACGCATCCCGGTGATGCTGGACCCCAACATCCGCCCCTTCTTCATCGCCGACGAGACGGCCTATCGCGCCCGACTCGACCGGCTGATCGGCATGGCCGACCTGGTCAAGCTCTCGGGCGACGACCTCGACTGGCTGATGCCGGGCGCAAGCTTCGAGGAGGCCGCCGCCGCGATCCTCGCACGCGGGCCGCGGGTGGTCTTCCAGACCGGCGGCTCGGCGGGAGCGCGGGCGCATTGGTCGGGCGAGCCGCTGGCCGCCCAGGCCCTGCGGGTCGAGGTCGCCGACACTATCGGCGCCGGCGACACCTTCAACGCCGGGGTGCTGGCCGCGCTCGACCGCGCGGGCGTGCTGACGCGCGAGGGGCTGGAGCGGCTGACGCCGGAGGCCGTCGCCCAGGCGCTGGCGCTCGGCACCCGGGCGGCGGCGATCACCGTCTCGCGCCCCGGCGCCAATCCGCCCTGGGCGCACGAGCTTTCCGCCCTGCCGGCCTGACCCCAGACGGGAAGCCTCGGCCCTGGCCGCTCCGTCGCGTCATGGGTATTTAGAAAACAGAGAAGCCGCCTTTGCCCCAAACCGACCGGCAGGACGGAATTCGGACATTGGGGAAACCGTGAAAGCGAAGAGGCCGCGCCCTGCGGCCCGGCCTTGGCTTCTCTGTTTCCCAAATACCCAAATCGCAGCCGCTCAATCGGCACCGGCCGCGCCCGGCTCTTGCGACCGCTGCCGTCTTCCAAAAGCCGCCCCGCGCGACGGTGCCGGTCAAAGCGCCTCGAAGGCCGCCTTCTGCCGCTCCGTCCAGCGCAGGCGCAGATGCACGCCGTCCTCGGCCAGTTCCTCGGCCGCCACCACGCCGCGCTCATGCAGCCAGGCCCGGCGCCGGCCGTCCGAATGCGGCAGCACCAGCTCGGCCTCCAGGCGCGGCTCGTCCAACGCCTCGGCCAGCCGCGCCTCGATGGCGGCCAGCAATGCCTCCAGCCCCTCGCCAGACAGCGCCGAGATCGCCTGAACCCCCGCGGTCCGCGCATCGGTGCGCCGCAGCGCCGCGCGGGTTTCGGGCGAAAGCGCATCGATCTTGTTCCAGACCTCGATCAGCGGCACGTCCTCCTCGACCCCCAGCGAATCGAGGATCTCGCCCACGTCGCCCGCCTGCTCCTCGGTCTCGGGATGGCTGATGTCGCGGACATGCAGGATCAGGTCGGCGGCCAGCACCTCCTCCAGCGTGGCGCGGAAGGCGGCGACCAGCTCATGCGGCAGGTCGCTGATGAAGCCCACGGTGTCGGACAGGATCACCCGGCGCCCGCCCGGCAGCACCCTCTGCCGCATGGTCGGGTCCAGCGTGGCGAAAAGCTGGTCCTGGGCCAGGACCTCGGCCCCGGTCAGCCTGTTGAACAGCGTGGATTTTCCGGCATTGGTATAGCCGACCAGCGCCACGATCGGATAGGGCACCTTGGCGCGGGCCTTGCGATGCAGCTCGCGGGTCTTGACCACCCGCTCGAGCTGCCGGCGCAGGCGGATCACCTGCTCGTCGATGGCGCGGCGGTCGGCCTCGATCTGAGTCTCGCCGGGGCCGCCGACGAAGCCCAACCCGCCGCGCTGGCGTTCCAGGTGGGTCCAGGCCCGGACCAGCCGGGTGCGCTGATAGGCCAGCGCCGCCAGTTCCACCTGCAACACGCCCTCGCGCGTCTGCGCCCGGTCGGCGAAGATTTCCAGGATCAGCCCGGTGCGGTCGAGGATCTTGACGCCCCATTCCTTTTCCAGGTTGCGTTGCTGCACCGGCGTCACCGGCCCGTCGATCAGCACCAGTTCCGCCCCCTCGCCTTCGGCGGCGGCCTGCAGGTGCTCGCCGATCTCCTCGCGCTTGCCCTTGGAGAACAGCATGCCCGGATCGGGATTGCGCAGCCGCGCCACCTCGGCCCCCGTCACCGCGATGGCGGGCAGCGCATGGGCGAGCGCCACGGCCTCTTCCAGCGCCAGCTCGGGCGAGCGGCGGGTGCGCGAATTGCCCAGATCGGGATGGATCACATAGGCGCGGGTCGGCCGCTCGCGGGTTTCCGAGGGCTCGGCCAATCAATCCTCGCCATCATAGAGGCTGATCGGCTGCCCCGGCATGATGGTGGAAATGGCGTGCTTGTAGACCAGCTGCGACTGTCCGTCGCGGCGCAGGAGCACGCAGAAATTGTCGAACCAGGTGATGACACCCTGCAATTTCACACCATTGATAAGGAAAATCGTGACCGGGACCTTGCCCTTGCGCACATGGTTCAGAAAAGCGTCCTGGAGGTTCTGTTTGTCGCCGGCCATTCGGGGCACCTTGTTCTTATCGCTGGTTTTCAAGACTTAGGCGAGCGGGCAGCCGCTTGCAAGCATGTGTCCGCCCTAACGGCGCCAGTATTCGGGCGAGACCAGCGCCAGGATCGCCAGGGTCTCGACCCGGCCGACGATCATCGCACCGGCCAGCACCGCCTTGGTCAGCCCCGGCAGCCCGGCCCAGCCCGCCCAGGGCGCCCCCGCCATGCCGGCCGAGCCCTGGAAGGTCGGCGTCAGCGGAATCGCGCCGGCCAGCGGCCCGGTATTGGTCAGCGCCGCGATGGAGAGAATCGTTGCCGAATCGAATTCGACCCGCTGCAGCGAGATCAGCATGACCGTCACCGCGATGGAGCTGGCGAAGAGCATGAAGAAGATGAAGGCGAGATAGGCGCCCTCGCGCCGCAGCCGCCGCGCCATCAGCCCGCCGCCGCCGACCGAGCTGGGATGCACGATCCGCTCCAGCTCGCGCTCGGAATGGCGCGCGAGGGCATAGACCCGCAGGAGCTTGACCCCGCCCGCCGTGGTGGCGACGCCGCCGCCCATCATCGCCAGCCCGGCCAGCATCAGCCCCGGCGAGCTGAGCCCCGACCAGTTGCGCGCCCCCTGCCATTCGACCGAGTTCCAGCCGGTGGTGGTCAGATAGCTCAGCCCGTTGAAGATCCCGCCCCAGGCGGCCGAGGCGGCGCTGTCCAGCGTGCCGAGCACCCCCATGCCGCCCTCGGGCGAGACGCCGATGGCGCCGGCGAAATGCCGGGCGAACAGCACGACCGAGACCAGCAGCACCACGCCGGCGGCCATCTGCAGCTCGGGATCCCCGGCCCAGCTCTCGCTGGCCCTGAGCTCGCCGCCGCCCGGCCAGAACCGGCGCGACAGCGCCGGGATCAGGAACAGGAAGATGACCACCTCGCCGGCGATGCCGCTGCCCTGCCCGGCCGGGCCGCCCACCGGGCTGATGCCGCTGGTCGACAGCGTGCCCATGGCGCGGGTCAGCGCCACCAGACCGGTTTCGCCCAGCATCAGCAGCAGCATCCACATCAGCAGCGTCAGCCCGGCATAGACCGGCAGCACCACCCGCCCCGCCCGCATCACCCGATGCGCCGGATCGGCCAGCTCGGTCTGGAAGGCGGGATGGGTCAGCGGGGCCAGGGCGTCCGGGCCCTCGGCCGAGCGCGGCAGGCGCTCGAACCGCTCGCTGCGGCCATAGGGCGAGGACATGATCTCGAACCCGCCGACCCGCAGCGGCGCCAGCAGCGCGATGGCCGCGACCAGCATGAACAGCCCGCCCAGCCAGCCGACCAGCGCCCGCCACAGATGCAGCGGCGCCGGCAGCAGCTCGGGGGAATAAAGCGAGGCGCCGGTGGTGGTCAGGCAGGAGATCATCTCCCACCAGGCGTTGAAGAACCCGGTATCGGGCAGGGCCAGGGCGAAGGGCACCGCCAGCATGGCCGGCAGCAGCGCCATGGTGCCCAGCATGGTCAGAAGCACGCTGCGCGCCCGCGGCCCCTCGGGCGTGCCGGCGGTGGCGATGCCCAGGATCGCCGCCAGCAGCACGAACAGCCCCGCCGCGCCCAGGAAGATCGAGCCGATCTTGTGGCTGTCCTGCGCATGGGCGTAAAGCCCCGGCAGCACCATGGCCAGCGCCCCGATCCCCCCCAGGAGCACGATCAGCGGCAGGCGCAGCAGGAGCTTCATGCCGACGCCTCAGAAAAAGTCGATCGAGACCTGCAGCAGGCGCTCGACCTCGGGGATGTCGGAGGTCAGGGCGAAGATCACCACGATGTCGCCCTCCTCGATGCGCAGGTCGCCCGTCGGCTTGATCACGCGCTCGCCCTTGCGCACCGCGCCCATCAGCGCGCCTTCGGGGAATTCGATGTCGCGCACCGCCCGGCCGGCGATGGGCGAGGTGGACAGGACCTGCGCCTCGATCACCTCGGCCTCGGCATCGCCGATGGAATAGATGTCGCGCACCCGGCCGTGCCGGATATGGCGCAGGATGGTCGAGACGGTGCTGGCGCGCGGATTGATGAAGGCGTCGATGTCCAGCGGCTCCATCAGCGACATCAGCGTCGGATCGTTGACCAGCGAAATCGCCAGCTTGGCGCCGGCCTGCTTGGCGCGCACCGCGGCCAGGATATTGGTCTTGTCGTCGTCGGTGATGGCCAGCACCGCATCGGCGCGCGGCACGGCCGCCTCCTCCAGCAGCTCGGCCGAAAGCCCGTCACCGTTCAGCACGATGGTGCGGTTCAGCGCGTCGGCCGCATCCTCGGCCCGGGCGCGGCTGCGCTCGATCAGCTTGACGCGGATGCGCTCGGGCCGCGCCTCCAGCGCCTGGGCCACGGCAAGGCCGACATTGCCGGCGCCGATGATGACCACGCTTTCCTGCTTGGCCATGGGCTTGCCGAAGATCTCCAGCGTGCGCGGCACGTCCTCGGCCAGGGTGAAGACATAGACCTGATCGCCCTCGAACAGCTGGTCGCCCGGCTCGGGCGCGAAGAGCTTGCCGCCGCGCCGCACGCCGCTGACGATGGCGCTGAGGCTGATGAACATGTCGTTGAGCTGGCGCAGCGGCGTGTTCAGCACCGGGCTGTCCGGCTCCAGCAGGATGCCCAGCAGGTGCAGCCGGCCCTCGAGAAAGGTCTCGGCATCGAAGGTCGAGGGCGCCGAGAGCCGCTGGATCGCCGCCCGCGCCACCTCGCGCTCGGGGCTGATGACCACGTCGATGGGCAGGTGGTCGGTACGGTAGAGATCGGAATAGATCGCATCCAGATAGGCCGAGCTGCGCAGCCGGGCGATCTTGCGCGGCACCTGGAAGACGGAATGCGCGACCTGGCAGGTGACCATGTTCACCTCGTCGGAATGGGTCGCGGCGATGATCAGGTCGGCATCGCGCGCCCCGGCGCGGTCCAGCACGTCGGGATGGCTGGCAAAGCCGGTGACGCCCTGCACGTCCAGCGCATCGGTGGCGCGCCGGACCAGCTCGGCATTGGTGTCGATGATGGTGACGTCGTTCCGCTCGCCCGCCAGATGGCGCGCGATATGCCAGCCGACCTGCCCCGCCCCGCAGATGATGATCTTCATTCCGGCCCCGGTCCATGCCCTTCGTGAAGCGCGATCCTATCGCGCGGCGCGGGCGACGGATACAGCGAAAACATCAGGGCCACCCGTGCAGTCGCAGCGCCTGTCCCACCGCCGCATGAGTATTTGGGAAACGGTGAAGCGGTTAGGCTTTTCTTAACCTCGCCCCTGTAGACAGACCATGCGGTACAGGCTGGAGAGCCGATGACCGCAAACGGTGAAAGCGCCCCGGGGTCGCCCTGGAGTGATCTGCAGAACTCCCGGTGATCCGGGGCGCAGCATCTGCCATTCACCGTTTTCCAAATACTCATGCGACCGCGCCACCGGCATGGCGCCGCCGTCATTTCCCCATCAGCTCCTCCTCGACGCGCATCCCGCCGACGACGCCCAGCGACTTCAGCTTGCGGTGCAGGGCCGAGCGTTCCATGCCGACGAATTGCGCCGTGCGGCTGATATTGCCGCCGAAGCGGTTGATCTGCGCCAGCAGGTATTCCCGCTCGAAGAGCTCGCGCGCCTCGCGCAGCGCCAGGCTGGTGATCTGCGGGCCAAGCGCCAGGGCCTCGCCGGTGCTGGCGCCGCCGTTCTGGGTTTCCAGCTCGGCGGGCTGGATCGGCCCGGTGCCGTCGCCCAGGATCAGCACCCGCTCGATCACGTTGCGCAGCTGGCGGATATTGCCCGGCCAGTTCATCGCCTGCAGCGCCGCGCAGGTTTCCTCGGGCAGGGCGCGCAGCGGCAGGCCCTGGCCGGCATGGAAGCTCTCGATGAAATGTTCGGCCAGCATCGGGATGTCGTCGCGGCGGTCGGCCAGCGACGGCACCGGCACCGGCACCACGTTCAGCCGGTCGTAGAGCTCCTGGCGGAAGCGGCCGGCGGCGATCTCGGCCGCGAGGTCGCGGTTGGTCGAGGAAATCACCCGCAGGTCGACCCGCACCTTGTCGGTGCCGCCCGCGCGCTGGAACTGCTGCTCGGTCAGCACCCGCAGGATCTTGGGCTGGGTGCCCAGCGGCATGTCCGCCACCTCGTCGAAATAGATCACCCCGCCATGCGCCTGCTCCAGCAGCCCCGGCTCGATGCCGCGCTCGGGGGTCTCGCGGCCGAAGAGCACCTCCTCCATATGGTCGGGCTCGATGGTGGCGCAGGGCACGGTGACGAAGGGCTCGCGCGCCCGCGGGCTGTGGGCGTGGACATAGCGCGCGGCGATCTCCTTGCCCGCCCCCGGCTCGCCGGTCAGCATCACCCTGCCGTTCGATTTCGCCACCTTGTCGAGCTGTTCGCGCAGCCGGCGGAAGGGCGCGGAATTGCCCAGCATCTCGGAGGCCCGCGCCTCGCCGCGCTTGAGCGTCGAGTTCTCGCGCCGCAGCCGCGCCGTCTCCATGGCGCGGCGGATCACCACCAGCAGTTGGTCGATGTTGAAGGGCTTCTCGATGAAGTCGTAGGCGCCCTGCTTGATCGCCGCCACCGCGATCTCGATATTGCCGTGGCCCGAGATGATGACCACCGGCACGTCGGGATTGTTGCGCTTGACCTGCTTGAGGATGTCGATCCCGTCCATCTTGCTGTCCTTGAGCCAGATGTCGAGGATCATCAGCGCCGGCTCGGCCGCGTTCAGCTCGGCCACCGCCTGGTCGGAATTGGCGGCGAGGCGGGTCGAGAAGCCCTCGTCGCGCAGGATGTCGGAAATCAGCTCGCGGATGTCCCGCTCGTCATCGACAATCAGAATATCGCTCATTTGAATGTTTCCTGCTCGTGTTTGTGGCGGCGCGCGGACAGGCGCACCGGCTGGCGCTCGCGCGGCAGGCGGATCTCGGCCATGGCGCCGCGTCCTTCGGGGGCGTCGGTCAGCATCAGGCTGCCGCCGTGTTCCTCGACGATCTTCTTGACGATCGGCAGGCCGAGCCCGGTGCCGCCGGGTTTCATGGTGACATAGGGTTCGAAGAGCCGGGTGCGGTCCTGGGGCAGGCCCGGGCCGTTGTCGGTGATGCGGATGGTCACCGCATCGGGGGCCACGCGCAGCATGACCCGGACCTGCGGCTGCCAGCCCTCGGGCGGGTCGGCGCGCAGCTCGTCCAGCGCCTCGCCGGCGTTCTTCAGCAGGTTGGTGAAGACCTGCCGCATCATGCCGGCATCGGCATCGACGATCACCGGCTCGTCGGGGATATCCGAGACGAGAGCGCCCTGCAGCGCGTCGCGCTGCATCAGCTCGGCATCGCGCAGGAGCTTGGCGATGTCGGTTTCCTTGCGGTCGGGTTCCGGCATGCGGGCGAAGCGGCTGAACTCGTCGACGATGCGGCGCAGGTCGTTGGTCTGGCGGATGATGACCTCGGTATATTGCTCCAGGGCCTCGCGCTCCTCGCCGGCGATGGGGCCGAACTTGCGCTTCAGCCGCTCGGCCGAAAGCTGGATCGGGGTCAGCGGGTTCTTGATCTCATGCGCGACGCGGCGGGCGACGTCGCCCCAGGCCGCCATGCGCTGCGCCGACACGAGGTCGGTCACGTCGTCCAGCGCCACGACATAGCCTTCCAGCCCCCCGGCGGCGCCGCGGCGGATCGCCATGCGCACCAGCAGGCTTTCGACGCGGCCCTCGCGGGTCAGGCGGATCTCGTCCTGCACCGATTCGTTGACCGATTGCGACAGGCGCTCGAACAGCGGCGCGAATTCCGGCACCGCCTCGGACAGCAGCCGGTCATGCGCCGTCGCCGGATCGAGGCCCAGGAGCCGCGCCGCCGAACGGTTCAGGAAGTCGATCTCTCCCGCCGCATCGAGGCCGATCACCCCGGCGGTGACCGAAGAGAGCACGGAATCGAACAGCCGGCGCTGGTCGTCGGCGGCGCGGTAGCTCTCCACCAGCTCCTGGCGCTGCTGCTTCAATTGCCGGGTCATGCGGTTGAAGCTTTCGCCCAGGGTCTGGATCTCGTCGCCGGTGTCGGGGGCGGGGATCTGGAAGTCCAGATTGCCCTCGCCCACCTGTTCGGAGGCCTCGGCCAGCCGGCCGATGGGCCGCGACAGCCGGTCGGCGAACCACAGGCCCAGCCACATCGCCGCCGCCACCAGCAAGAGCGCAAAGCCCAGATAGAGCAGCGAGAACTCGAACAGCACCCGGCCGCGCTCCTGCTCCAGCCGCTGGTATTCGCCGACGGTCTGGCGGGTGTCGTCCAGAAGGCCCAGCAGGCTGCCGTCCACGTCGCGGGTGACGTAGAGATAGCGGTCGGCCAGCGGCGCCAGCGGCACCAGGGCGCGGAACTCGTTGTTCTGCCAGTCCTCGATCAGCACCAGCCCGCGGGTCGCCGCCTCGTCGAACTGGGCGGGGCCGGGCTGTTCATACCAGAACTGATAGCTGCGCTCGCCCCGGGCGCGGATGGTGCCGCGGCCGTCGATGATATAGGCCTCGCGCAGCCCGCGCTGGATCAGCGCCTGAAACTGGCCCAGCAGCAGCCGCAGCTCGCCGTCGTCCAGCATCGGGTTGCGCCGCGCCTCTTGCGTCAGCGCCCCGGCCAGCAGCTTGGCGTCATTGGTCAGGTCGCGGCGATGTTCGTCCTGATAGGCCTCGGCGGCCGCCAGCGAGGTCGAGACCACCTGCTGCACGCGGTTGGAGAACCAGCCCTCCAGGCCGATATTCACCGTCAGCCCGGCGAACAGCGCCACCAGCACCGTCGGCACCAGCGCGATGGTGGCGAAGACCCCCACCAGCCGCATGTGCAGCCGCGAGCCCGCCGTCGACTTGCGCCGCGCCGCGACGATCTGCGCCATGCGCGCCACGACAAGCCCGGTCAGCACGATGAGGTAGAGCAGATCGGCCAGCAGCACCAGCCGCAGCAGCGAACCGCCCGAAACGGCATTGGCGAAGGGCCCCATCACCGCGAAGGTCAGCCCCGCCAGCGCCGGACCCAGCAGCACCAGGCCAAGGGTCGCCGCATTGCGATAGAGCCGCAGGCGCCGCAACCGTGCGACGCGTTCCCATGTGCCCCTGGACAGCGTTCCCGCCACCTTGCCCGTCCTCACGGTTTCGCCGCTGTGTCCGCGGCCGTTCTGTGGCCGTTCAGCGACTCTCGCAAGGCCATCTGTGGCCGTTTTACATCAGTTTGCGCCGCCGTGTCACCTCGATATTCAGGTCGGTCAGTTTCTTGCGCAGCGTATTGCGGTTGATGCCCAGAAGATCGGCACAACGCAGCTGGTTTCCGCCGGTGGCGTCCAGCGCGATCTCCAGAAGCGGCTTTTCGATCTCACGCAGGATGCGGTCGTAAAGGCCGGGCGGCGGCAGGTCGTCGCCATGCAGGTCGAAATAGCGTTGCAGGTGCATTTCCACCGATTGCGCCAGCCGCATGTTCGCGGGCTCGCCCAGCGGATTGGCCGAAGCGGCCGCTGGGCCGGCGGCGGTCGCGGCTGCCGGCCGGGCGGCGGGCGCCGCCGCCGGGGCGGGCGGCACGATCGGGCTCGACTCGGCCAGCGCGGCGGCGGCCTCGGCCTCGGTGATCTCGGCCGCGGCGGCGGTCAGGGCCAGGCGGCGCATCAGGTTTTCCAGCTCGCGCACGTTGCCCGGGAAGGGATAGGCGCGGATGAGCGCCGTCGCGCCTTCGGACAGGCTGCGCTGCGGCAGGCCCTGGGCGGCGGCGCGGGCCAGCAGGTGCCGGGCCAGCGGCGGGATGTCGTCCACCCGCGCCCGCAGCGGCGGCACCGTCACGGTCACCCCCGCCAGCCGGTAATACAGGTCCGCCCGCAGCCGGCCCGAGGCCACGTCGGCCTGCGGGTCGGGCCCGGTGGTCGAGACCAGGCGCGGCATCAGGTTGCGGCCGGGCCCGACCTCCCAGGCCTCGATCATGCCGATCAGCCGGGCCTGGGCGGCCGTGTCGAAGCCGGCCGGATCCTCGATCAGCAGCGTGCCGCCCTGCGCGCGCTCGGCGGCGCTGTGGATCGTCTCCTCGGACAGGTCGGCCGAGGTCAGCACCACGAAGCCCGCCTCGCGCCGGTCGGAAAGATCGTGGAACGAGCGCGCGACCACGGTCTTGCCCACCCCGGCCTCGCCCGCGATCATCACCGGCAGGTCGGCGTTGAGCACCCGCGCCACCATGCGGAACAGGTTCTGCATGGCCGGGGCATGGCCGATCAGCGGCAGGGCCGGATCGGCGCCGGATTCCGGCGCCGCGGCCGGGGCCGGGGCCGAAGCCGCCGCGGCCGGCTCGGACCTGCGCACGCGCGACAGCGCCTGCCCGGCCCGGGTCATCAGGTCGGGCAGGTCGAAGGGCTTGGGCAGATAGTCGAAGGCCGCCGCCTCGGTGGCGCGGATGGCGGTGACGATGGTGTTCTGGGCCGAGATCACGATCACCGGCAGGTCCGGCCGCGCCTTGCGGATCGCCGGGATCATGTCGATGCCGTTGCCGTCGGGCATCATCACGTCGGTGATGACCAGATCGCCCCGGCCCTCCTCGACCCAGCGCAGCAGCTGCGCCAGCGAGCCGGTGGCATGGACCCGGCAGCCGGCGCGGGTCAGGGCCTGGGTCAGCACCGTGCGGATGGTGCGGTCGTCGTCGGCGATCAGAACGGTGCCGTCCATGGGAAAACCTCAGGCTTTGGGCAGTGAAATGCGGAAAACGGTGCGACCGGGGCGGGATTCCAGCGCGATCCAGGCGCCGTGGTCGGTGATGATCTTGGACACCAGCGCAAGGCCCAGGCCGGTGCCGTTCTCGCGCCCCGAGACGAAGGGCTCGAAGACCTCGTCCAGGATGGCGTCCGGAATGCCGGGGCCGTCGTCCTCGATCTCGATCTGCAGGGGCAGGCTGCGGCCCTGCGGCTCGGCCTCGGTCGGGGCCAGGCGCAGGGTGCCGTCGTAGAAGCTGCGCAGGCGGATGCTGCCGCCCTGCCCCGCCCGGCCGATGGCCTCGGCCGCGTTCTTGACCAGGTTCAGGCAGACCTGCACCAGCTGGTCGGCATCGACCAGCGCCGGCGGCAGCGAGGGGTCGTAATCGGGCACGATGCGCAGCCCCTTGCCGAAGCCCACCGCGGCCGAGCGGCGCACCCGCTCCAGCACGTCGTGGATGTTCACCGCCGCCAGCCGCGGCGCCGAGGTGTCGCCGAAGCGTTCCACCTGGTCCAGCAATTCGACGATGCGGCGCGATTCCGCGACGATCAGGTCGGCAAGGTCGCGGTCCTCGGCCTTGAGGTTCATGCCGATCAGCTGCGCCGCGCCGCGGATGCCGGCCAGCGGGTTCTTGATCTCATGCGCCAGCATCTCGGCCATGCCGATGGCCGAGCGCGCGGCCGAGCGCGCCGCCTGCCCCTGCCCCAGCCGGCCGCCGCCATCGGCGGGCGCCAGCAGGATGACGGTGCCGCCCTCGGGGCTGGGGGCCTGGCCGGCATGGACGGTGGCGATGCGGTCGGTATGCCCGCCCGAGCGGTCGCCGATCTCGAAGCGCACCCCGGCGCGGTTCAGCGCCTCGTGCCCCTCGCGCATGCGCTCCAGGATCGCGCCCAGCCGCGGCACGATGCGCAGCCGCTTGCGCATCTCGGGCCCCTCCAGCGCCTGTCCCAGCGACGAGCGGCAGGAGATGTTCAGGAAAGCCTCGGCCAGGTCGTTCATCGCCGCGATGCGGCCCCGCGCGTCCAGGATGATCGCGGGCAGGGGAAGCGCCGACCAGTTCGGCCCGACCTCTGCCGGGACGAAGCCGCCGCCGGCTTCCATCTCGGGATCGGGCAGCATGTCGGACCTGGCCCGGGCTGTCATGAAGGCACCTCGGTCGCCTGGGCGTTGGCATGGACGGCATCGGCCAGCGCGGCATCGGCATCGCCGAAACCGGCGCGGATCGCGGCCAGCGCCGCCTCGGGCGTGGGCGCGCGCAGAAGCTCGGCGCGGTTCGGGGCGCCGTTCGCCTCGGCATACCAACCCAGATGCTTGCGGGCGACGCGCAGGCCCAGCTCGCGCCCGTAAAGCGACAGGATGTCCTCGTAATGCTCGGCCACCGCCTCGGCCAGCGCCGCGCTTTGCGGCACCAGCGGCGCGGGCGTGTTCCACAATTCATGCGCGATCTGCGCCAGCTTCCAGGGCGCGCCCTGGGCGCCGCGGCCGACCATGACCGCATCGGCCCCCGATTGGCGCAGGGCGGCGCGGGCGCTGGCCGCGTCCACCACATCGCCATTGGCGACCAGCGGCGGCCGGCCCGGCAGGTTCGCCACCGCCCGGATCGCCGCCCAGTCGGCGCTGCCGGTATAGAACTGCGCCCGGGTGCGGCCGTGCACGGTCAGCATCCGGACCCCGGCCCCGGCGGCGCGGGCGGCCAGCTCGGGCGCGTTCAGGCAATCCGCGTCCCAGCCCAGCCGCATCTTCAGCGTCACCGGCAGGTCGGGCACGGCGGCGACCACCGCCTCGACCAGCCCCAGCGCATGGTCGAGGTCGCGCATCAGCGCCGCCCCCGACAGCCCGCCGGTGACCTTCTTGGCCGGGCAGCCCATGTTGATGTCGACGATCCGCGCGCCCATGCCGGCGACGATTCGCGCGGTTTCCGCCATGGCCCCCGCCTCGCGCCCGGCGATCTGGACCGAGACCGGCAGCGCGCCCTCGGTCAGCGCCTTGGCGCGCACCGCGGCGCGGGTCGAGGGGCGCGGCGTCACCATCTCGGTCGAGGCGACCATCTCGCTGACCATCAGCCCGGCCCCGCCATGGCGGGCCACGGCGCGGCGGAAGGGCAGGTCGGTGATCCCGGCCATGGGCGCCAGGAAGACCGGCGGGCCGAGCCGCGTGGTGCCGAGGGTGATGGGTTCGGGCAATGTCATGGGAGAACTCGTATGCCAGCCGGCGGGAATGCGAAAGAATGCGGCGCATGCCCGGTCGGCAGGCGGTCCTGCCGCGGCGGGTTTTGCCGGTTTTTCGTGCTTGCTGCCTAAATAGGGGGCAGGCGCCGTTTCGTCAAATGTCGCGGAGCTTCAGGCCGGCTGTCGCAACCGCTCTGGCTTGCCGGCGGGTCCGCGGCTAGGCTTGCCGCGCCAGCCTGGGAGTCCGCGATGTTTCTTTCCGTCTTCGACATATTCAAGATCGGAGTCGGCCCGTCCTCGTCCCACACCATGGGGCCGATGGTGGCCGGAGGCCGCTTTCTGGACGCGCTGCGCGGGCAGCCGTTCCGCGCCCACGGGCTGCGCGCCAGCCTGCATGGCAGCCTGGCCTTTACCGGCAAGGGCCATGCCACCGACCGCGCCACCATCCTGGGCCTGGCGGGATTCCTGCCCGAAACCATGGATGCCGAGGCTGCAGAGGCGGCGCTGGAGAAGAACCGCAAGACGAAGGTCCTCTCGCCCCAGGGGCTGGGCGATCTGGCCTTCGACCCGGCGCGCGACCTGATCTTCGACTATGACCGCGCCCTGCCCGGCCATGCCAACGGCATGGTGCTGATGGCGACCGACGCGCAGGGTGACGTGATCTTCCGCGAGGTCTATTACTCGATCGGCGGCGGTTTCGTGATGACCGAGGCCGAGCTGGCGGCGCGCGGCGACGACACCCGCACCGACGCCTCGCCCAAGGTGCCCTTCCCCTTCGCCTCGGCCGCCGAGATGCTGGAAATGGCCGAAAAATCGGGCAAGTCCATCGCCCAGATGAAGCGCGAGAACGAGCGGGTCTTTCGCAGCGATGCCGAGATTTCCGCCGGTATCCGCCGCATCTGGCAGGTGATGCGCGACTGCATGGACCGGGGCCTGGAGGCGCGCGGCATCCTGCCCGGCGGGTTGTCGATCCGCCGCCGCGCCGCCGGCATCCGCGAGGCCCTGCGGGCCGAGGCCGGCATGAACCTGACCGCGCCGCATGTCATCAACGACTGGATGTCGATGTATGCCATGGCGGTGAACGAGGAGAACGCCGCCGGCGGCCAGGTGGTGACGGCGCCGACGAACGGCGCGGCGGGCGTGGTGCCGGCGGTGATCCGCTACTGGCTGGACCACGTTCCGGGCGCCTCCGAGCGCCAGCTGGACGAATTCCTGCTGACCGCCGCCGCCATCGGCGGGCTGATCAAGCACAATGCCAGCATCTCGGGCGCGGAATGCGGCTGCCAGGCCGAGGTCGGCTCGGCCTCGGCCATGGCGGCGGCGGGGATCTGCGCCGCGATGGGCGGCACCGTCACCCAGGTCGAGAACGCCGCCGAGATCGCGCTGGAGCATCACCTGGGCATGACCTGCGACCCGGTGAAGGGGCTGGTGCAGGTGCCCTGCATCGAGCGGAACGGCCTGGGCGCCATCAAGGCGGTCTCGGCGGCCAGCCTGGCGCTGCGCGGCGACGGCCAGCATTTCGTGCCGCTGGACGCCGCCATCGAGACCATGCGCCAGACCGGCCGCGACATGAGCGACAAATACAAGGAGACCTCGCTGGGCGGTCTGGCCGTCAACGTGCCGAACTGCTGAGCCGCGTGCGAAGAATCGCGCAAAACCCGGCTGTGGTGGCCCGCGGGGCCTGTCTGTGCTTGCCCAAGTCCCGGGCTTCCTGTAGCCAATCTGCATAAGCAAAACCCATGGAACCGGGACAGAGCAGATGAAATTCCGTTCGGCATTCGCCGTCCTCTCGATGACTGTGGCCCTTGCCGCCTGCGGCGACCTGCCCTTCCAGAAATCCGACGAGCCCGAGGCGCAGGGCCATTCCGGCCCGCCCAGCGTCTCGCCGCTGGAGCAGCCGATCGAGACCGGCAGCGAGGGCAAGCCCGTCGCCACCGCCGAGGCCAGCACCCTCAACACCGCCATGTTCCGCGCCGCCGGCGCCGGCTGGACCGTGACCGCGGACGACAAGATCGCCGTCTACGAGCGGCCGGGCGCGCGCTCGGTCGGCGTCACCGTGCGCCGCATGGTCTATGGCCGCGGCGTCGAGTTCATCGGCTCGATGAACGGCACGGTCTTCGCGCTGAACATCCAGGCGGCGGAATGCCGGGCGGGCGACCAGAAGACGCCCTTCACCGCGCGGCTGCGCGTCGGAAGCCAGCGGCTGAGCGGCTGCGCGGCGCCCACCGACAGCATGCCCAAGCCGCAGGTCCGCGCCTCTTCGGCGGCGCCGAAGCCCAAGGCCCAGCCGAAGCCGGCGGCGCCGGCGGCGAAACCCGCCGCGACCGAAGCTGAAACCCCGGCGACGGCACCGGCAGCGACCCCCGAGACGGGCCCGGCCACCGACACGCCCGCCACCACGACGCCCGCCACCCCGGCACCGGCAGCCACGGCGCCCGAGACCATGCCGCCGGCCCCGACGACGAGCCCGGCCGCGCCCGCCGAGACGCCGGCCACCGAGACCCCGGCCACCGGCGCGGGCGCAAGCGAGACCCCCGCGGCGAGCCCCTCGACCCCGCCGGCGGCGGAAGCCCCGGCAGCCAGCGGCGGCGGGTCGGACGCGGCCAGCGGCGTTCCCGCTCCGGCGCTGATCCTGCCCGAGCCGCCCGCCCCCAGCGAATAAGCCGAAAGATCCGGGCGCCGCGCGGACAGGCTCCGCGCGGCGCCGGCCCACCCGCCGCCCCCGCTGCGGGCCACGACCTGAAAGGACCCGCCGATGCGCGCCCATTCGATCCCTACCCGCCGCCTGCTGGCCTCGACCGTGCCGGTGGCGCTTCTTCTGGGTCTCGGCACCAGCCCGGCCCATGCCGATCCGCTGATCGGCAGCCATTTCAACAGCTACGGCCTGCCGGGCGGCATCGACACCCCCAGCGCCGAGGTCCTGCCCGACGCCACGCTGGGCGCCACGCTGTCCTATTCCGACCTGGCGCGGCGCAACACCATGGTGTTCCAGGCCCTGCCCCGGCTGACCGTCGCGCTGCGCTATTCGCGGGTGGAAAGCACGCGCGAGGCGCGCGGCTATATCTGGGACCGCAGCTTCGACCTGCGCTATCAGTTCCTGGACGAGGACCCGCAGGGCTGGCGTCCGGCGGTGGCCGTCGGCCTGCAGGACTTCATGGGCACCGGCATCTACAGCGCCGAATACCTGGTGGCCACCAAGACGCTGACCCCGCGCCTGCGCGTCAGCGCCGGCCTGGGCTGGGGCCGGCTGGCCAGCACCGGCGGGATCGGCAGCCTTGGCGACCGCCCCGCCCCCGACGAGGGCGAGGGCGGCAAGCCCAATATCGACCAGTGGTTCCGCGGCGAGATGGCGCCCTTCGTCAGCGCCAGCTGGCAGGCCACCGACAAGCTGACGCTCACCGCGGAATATTCCGGCGACGACTATGCCTGCGAGACCGGCGATGCCGAGAATTGCCGCCGCCCGATCTGGCTGGACGACAAGGACGCGCTGAAGAACCAGCTGAACCTGGGCTTCACCTATCAGCTGGGCGAGCATTACCAGCTGGGCGGCTATGCCCTGGGCGGCAAGCAGTTCGGGGTGCAGTTCAGCGTGGCGATGAACGCCCGGCAGGCGCCCTATCCCTCGGGGCTGGAAAAGGCCCCGGCCCCGGTCAGGCCGCGCCCGGCGCGGCAGGCCGATCCCGACGGCTGGTCGGGGGCCTGGTCGGCCGATCCGACCGCGCAGCCGGCGATCCAGAAGGCGCTGGGGGATGCCCTGGCCAAGGAAGGCCAGGTGCTGGAGAGCATGGCGCTGGACGCCAACCGGGCCGAGGTCCGCATCCGCAACAACCGCTATATCCAGCAGGCCGAGGCCATCGGCCGCACGGCGCGGCTGATGAGCCGCGCCCTGCCGCCCTCGGTCGAGACGCTGGTGATCACCTCCTCCGAGGACGGGCTGCCGACCTCTTCGGTGGTGCTGCGCCGCTCGGATGTCGAGCGGCTGGAGAATACCGAGGCCGGGCAGATCGCCAATGCCGCGCAGCTGAGGGACGCCGACCCGCGCCCCGGCAACCTGGTGATGACCCCGGGCCTGTTCCCGCGCTTCAGCTGGGGCCTGAAGCCCTATCTGTCGACCTCGCTCTTCGACCCGGACGATCCGCTCCGCTACGAGATCGGCGCCGAGCTGTCCGGGGAATACGAGCTGACCCCGGGCCTGGTGCTGGCCGGATCGGTGCGCCAGCGCGTGCTGGGCACCACCAGGCAGGAAGCGCCGGGCGGCATGACCCCCGAGGAATACGAGGCGCTGGACAGCGATTACGACGAGAACGGCGTGCCGCGCGTGCGCTCGGACGGCCGGATGTATTCGGGCAACAAGAGCCCCTGGGTCTCCAGCCTGACGCTGGCCTGGTATGCCAAGCCGACCGAAACGGTCTATTCCCGCCTGACCGTGGGCCTGCTGGAGCGCGCCTATGGCGGCGTCTCGGGCGAGGTGCTGTGGTGGCCGGCCAATTCGCCGCTGGCCATCGGCGCCGAGATCAACCGGGTGAGGAAGCGCGATTTCCGCGACACCTTCGCCTTCCGCGACTACGAGACCACGACCGGCCATGTCTCGGCCTATTACGAATTCGGCAACGGCATCACCGCGCAGCTGGATGTCGGCAAGTATCTGGCCGGCGACAAGGGCGCCACGCTGACGCTCAGCCGCGAATTCGCCAATGGCTGGCGGATCGGCGGCTGGGTCACCAAGACCGACATGAGCACCGAGGATTTCGGCGAAGGCTCGTTCGACAAGGGCGTCTCGATCTCGATCCCGCTGGGCTGGGGCACCGGCGATCCCTCGCTGCGCCGCATCGGCGGCGACATCCGCTCGCTGTCGCGCGACGGCGGCTCGCGCCTGCGCGTCGGCGGCAGGCTTTACGACAAGGTCCGCGACAGCCACTCGGGCCAGCTTTACCAGGGTTGGGGGAGGTTCTGGCGATGACCCGGACGAAACGGATACTGCTGGGCGGCCTGCTGCTGGGCGCGCTGGCCGCCTGCGGCAACCAGAGCAACAACGATTCGGTCTTCGGCAAGCTGGCCCAGGCCGCCCGGCAGAGCGTGGCGCAGCGCAATGCCGAGCCCGCCCCGGCCCCCGACCCCTCGGCCATGGCGGCCGAGGCGCTGCGGGTCAATCCCGGCCCGCTGATCCTGGTCGGGCTGGAAAGCGCCGGCAGCACCCAGGTCATGGCCATGACCGGCGAGAATGCCGGCCGCCGCACCTACATGACCAAGAACGAGCAGGCGCTGATCCTGCGCAACGGCATGCTGGCCGGCACGCGCGGGCTGGGCAACGACCTCTCGGTGGCCGAGATGTCCGGCTCGGCCGCGCTGGTTCTGGCCGGCCGCAGCGGCGAGGCCCGGCGGGTGATGCGCTACTGGACCGGAGACGGGCTGGAGCGGCCGCTGCCCCTGGATTGCCGGGTCGGCCCCGGTCCCAAGCCCGGGGTGATGGTGGAACGCTGCCAGGGCTTCGGCCTGACCTTCGAGAACAGCTATCTGGTGCAGGGCGGACGCGCCACGGTTTCGCGCCAATGGATCGGGCCGGCGCTCGGCTATGTGACGATCCAGGAATTGCGGCCCTGACGCGGGCCGCAAGCCGCAAGCCCGAACCGCAGAGGCCCGCCACGCGCGGGCCTTTTCCTTTGCGGCGCTAAAAGGCGGAAGGCCGAGGCCGGAGCCTCTTCAGGACTGGCGCCGCAGCCTGAACCGGCCCCGCAGTTGCAGCCGAGCGCGTGGCCGCAGCCGGGGATCGCGATCCCGGCCCGCTGGCCGGCGCGCGCGGGCCTTTTCATTTGCCCCGATGCGGAGGAATGCCGAAGCCGGAGCTTCAGGGCTCGCGGCCGGGGTCTGGAACCGGCGCTGCAACCACCGCCGAGAGGCGTGGCCGGGGCCGGCACCAGCCGGGGCCGGCGCATGAAAAAAGGGCTGACCCGAAAGGCCAGCCCTTTTATCGACGACTGTCGAACCGAAATTATTCGGCCGGGGTCGAGTCATCATCATCGTCATCATCCGACGCGATGGCGGCGATGACACCCAGCAGCAGCAGGGCCGGAACGACGAGGCCGGCATTGGTCGAAGCGGGTTTTTCGTCCACGACAACCGGCTCGACTTCGACGACCGGGGCAACATAGCCACCGGCGAGAGCGGTCGAGGCCGACAGGCCAAGGGCCAGGGCGAAGGTAGCGAATTTGGTCATGATCATGCTCCGTTCAGTACTTTGACGGCTGCCGATTCCGGCAACATCGCTGCGACAGTCGCATAATCCCAAGGACTTGGAAAGCGGTCTTGATCGGGAAAACATGCGCGTCACAGGCAACTGTTGCATATTAGCCAACACCCCTGGCGCTAGGCGGGATGCTGCCGCCGGACCGGCGGAAACCCGCGGGTTTCCGCCAGCGGCAAAATGCAGGTCATTTCCTGCAAAGCACTAAAGTAACAGCATAAATCGTCGCAGAAATCGCCACGATCGAGGGGCCGGCCGGCGTGTCCAGCCACAGGCTGGCCCAAAGCCCGCCCAGCACGGCCACCGCGCCGATGGCGGTGGCGGAACCCGCCATCTGCTCGGGCGTTGCCGAGAATCCGCGCGCCGCCGCGGCCGGCACGATCAGCATGGCCGAGATCAGCAGCGCGCCCACGATGCGAATCGCGATCGCCACCACCAGCGCCAGCGCCAGCGACAGGATCAGCCGCTCGCGCGCCGGGTCGATTCCCGCCGCCATGGCCAGCTCCTCGTTGACCGAGGCGGTCACCAGCCGCTGCCAGCGCCAGACCAGCAGGCCGAGGACCAGCCCGGCGCCGCCCCAGATCCAGGCCAGGTCGGCGCGGGTCACCGCCAGGATGTCGCCGAACAGGAAGGCGTCCAGCCCCACGCGCAGCGAAGGCACGAAGCTGACCGCCACCAGCCCCAGCGCCAGCGCGCTATGCGCCAGCACCCCCAGCACCGTGTCCATGGACTGGCCGCGCCCGGCCAGCTGCGCGACGATCAGCGCCATGGCGACGGCCACCGCCAGCGTGCCCAGATAGATCGGAAGCGAGAAGACGAAGCTCAGCGCCACGCCCAGGATCGCGGCATGCGCGGTCGAGTCGCCGAAATAGGCCATGCGGCGCCAGACCACGAAGGACCCCAGCGCCCCGGTCGCCAGAACCAGGCCAAGCCCCGCCAGCACGGCGCGGGTCAGGAAATCGTCAAGCATGGGGCCTCAATGCGGATGGGCGCAGGCCGGGCCGTGATGGTGGCCCTCTGCGACATGGTCGTGGTCGTGATCGTGGTGATGCTGGTAAAGCGCCAGCGTGCCCTGCGATTCCGCGCCGAACATGGCGCGATAGGCGGGGGCGGCGCTGACCGCCTGCGGCGTGCCCTCGCAGCAGACATGGCCGTTGAGGCACACCACCCGGTCCGAGGCGCGCATGACCACCAGGAGGTCGTGGCTGACCATCAGCACGGCGGCGCGGGTCTCGGCCCGGACCTCTTCGATCAGCTTGTAGAAGGCGACGATGCCGGGCTGGTCCAGGCCCTGCGTCGGCTCGTCCAGCACCAGCAGCTGCGGGTCGCTGAGCAGGGCGCGGGCCAGAAGCACGCGCTGGAACTGCCCGCCCGACAGCTGGGTGATCTGCCGCCTTTCCAGCCCCGGCACGCCGGTCCGCTCCAGCGCCGCGGCGGCCTGGGCATCGCCCACCCGGCGCGGCAGGGACAGGAAGCGGCGCACGGTCATCGGCATGGCGCGCTCGATATGCACGCGCTGCGGGACATAGCCGATGCGCAGCCCCGGCGCCCGCTCGACCCGGCCCGAGGCCAGCGCGACATGGCCCAGAAGCGCCCGCACCAGCGTCGACTTGCCCGAGCCGTTCGGACCGACCACGGTGACGATCTCGGCCGGGCGGATCTGGAAATCGACATGGCTCAGCACCGGCAGGTCGCCGCCATGGCTGACCGACAGGTCGGCCGCGCGGATCAGCGCCGTCACAGGCCGGCCTCGGTGCAGCGGGCGCAAAGGCCCAGCAGCTCGACGGTGCTGCGCTCGATGCGGAAGCCCGAGGCGGCGGCAAGCCGGTCCAGCGCCGCGCGCAGCTCGGGCGCGTCGGCCTCGGCCACCTGCTCGCAGCCGCGGCAGATCAGGAAGGCGGGGGAATGGTCGCGCTCGGCCGACAGGCAGGCGGCATAGGCGTTCAGCCGCTGCACGCGATGCGCAAGCCCCTGCTCCACCAGGAAGTCCAGCGCGCGATAGGCGACCGGGGGCTGCTTGCCGAACCCTTCGGCCGACAGCCGCTCCAGCACCTCGTAGGCGCCCATGGCACGATGCGATTCCAGCAGGATCTCCAGCGCGCGGCGGCGCACCGGGGTCAGGCGCACGCCCTCGGCCTTGGCCTGGTCCTCGGCGCGGCGCAGCACGGCGGCGGCACAATGGGCATGGTCGTGCTCGTGGAACGGGTCGGGCGCGGCTTCGGGGTCGGACATGATGTTATATCGTTACATTTCTGCTTGACGGGTTACGATATAACATAAATAACCTGGGCGTTTCTGCAAGCGAGACCGCCATGAACCGATATTCTTTCCTTGTCCTTGCCGCCGCGCTTGGCGCGGACGCCCTGCCCGCCCGGGCCGAGGTGCCGCGCGTGGTGACCGACATCGCCGTCACCGCCTCGCTCGTCCAGCAGGTGATGGGCGATCTGGGCCAGCCCGAGATCCTGCTGCAACCCGGCGGCGATCCGCACAGCTATCAGCTGCGCCCCAGCCAGGCCCGCAGCCTGCAGGAGGCGGGGCTGCTGGTCTGGGTCGGGCCCCAGCTGACCCCCTGGCTGCAACGGGCGACGACCAGCCTTGGCGCGCCGGACGAGGTCGTGACCCTGCTGGACCTGCCCGGCACGCATCGCCGCGACTATGGCGGCGGCGCGGACGACCACGACCACGACCACGACCACGACCACGACCACGACCACGACCACGACCACGACCACGACGATGGCGGCGCCGATCATGCCGGGGCGCAAGACGATCACGGCCATGACCACAGCGGCACCGATCCGCATGCCTGGCTGGACCCGGCCAATGGCCGGGCCTGGCTGGACGCCATCGCCGAAGCCCTGTCCCGCCGCGACCCGCAGAATGCCGCCACCTATGCCGCCAACGCCGCCCGGGCGGCCGAGGAGATCGCCGCGCTGGATGCCGAGCTCAAGCTCCGGCTGGCCCTGGCCAAGGGCCGGCGATTCGTGGTCTTCCACGACGCCTATGGCTATTTCACCGCGCATTACGGGCTTGAGCCGGCCATCGCCGTCAGCCTGGGCGATGCCTCCACCCCTTCGGCGGCGCGGCTCAAGGCGATTCGCGACGAGATCGCCGAAAAGGACGCCATCTGCGCCTTTCCCGAGGCGAATCACGACCCGAGGCTGATCGCCGCCGTCACCGAGGGCAGCGCCGCCCGGCAGGGCGCGCCACTGGACCCCGAGGGCAGCGGCTCGGCCCCCGGACCGCGGCTCTATGCCGAGATCCTGCGCGGCATGGGCGAGGCGCTGGCGGACTGCCTGACGGACGGTTGAAGGGCCGGGTGAAACGACACGAGCAAACCGGCAAGGCGGGCGCAAGGCCCGCCTTTTCTCTTTCATAACCGGCGGTTATCCGCGCGCAAAATTCCCGACTATTTTCCTTTGACATCCCTTAGGAAATTTGTCAGGTTACAATCACCGCGACAGAAACGAGGAACTGGACATGACCGCGACCCGCCCCGCCGAATTCACGCGTCCCGGCGTGACCGCCCTGCAGCGCCTTCCCGAATACGATGCCGAAATGCTGACCGCTGGCGGCAACCAGGCGCTGATCGTCCTGGGCGATCAGGTCTACAACCTGCGCATCACCCGCGCCGGCAAGCTTATCCTGACCAAGTGAAAAGCGAGGCGCGGCCCGGCCGGTCCGCATGAGGCCGGCGCGAGGCAGCCGCACCGGATGATCGCCGGAAGGCGGCAGAGCGCGCCGCGCATCGCATCGCCCCAAGGCCGCGCATTGCGCCCTCTGCCCCGAAACGGCGCGATCAGCCGCGCCGCGGGCCTTTTCCCTCTGGTCGCGCTCCCTTCCCGGGGGCGCGACTGGTTTTTGCAGGCCCCGGCCTCGCGCCGGGTTTCGCGCCGGGCTTGAAGGAACGGCCGGGCTTGCTCTCGCCCCGGGGCTTGAAACCGCCCTCGGGCTTGTCGCCGCGCGGCTTGAAGCTGCGCCCGCCCTCGGCGGCTTTCGCGCCGCCCTTGAAGCCGGGCTTGCCGCCGCGCGGCGGCCGGTCGCCGTCGCGCCGCGCCTCGTCGCGCGGTCCCTTGCCGAAGGGCTTGCGCGCGCCCTCGCGGGCCGGCTTGCCCTCGCTATCCGCACGCCGCGCGAAGGGTTTGCGATCACCATCCTCACGCTTGGCGAAGGGACGCGCACCGTCTTCACGCCTGGCGAAGGGCTTGCGGTCGCCCTCGGCACGCCTGGCGAAGGGTTTGCGATCCCCCTCCTCGCGGCGGACAAAGGGCTTGCGGTCGCCCTCTTCGCGCCGCGCGAAGGGCTTGCGATCCCCTTCGGCGCGCGGCTTGCGCGGCCGGGCATCGCCCTCGGCCGGCCTGGCGGCGCCCCGCTCCCGGAAGCTGCGCGGCTTTTCCTCAGTCTCGCCGGTCAACAGCCCGCCCAGCTGGTCGCGCAGCACCTTGCGCTTGACCTCGCGCACCTCGTTCTCCTCCAGCCCGGTCAGCTTGAAGGGGCCGTAGCCGATGCGGATCAGCCGGTTCACGATCAGCCCGACATGGGCCATGGCACGGCGGATCTCGCGGTTGCGACCCTCGCGGATGCCGACGGTCAGCCAGGCATTGGCGCCCTGCTGGCTGTCGAGGCTGATCTCCATCGGCGCGAAATCCTCGCCGTCGATGGTGACGCCGCGGCGCAAGGGCGCGAAGGTCAGGTCGTTGGGCTGGCCGTTCACCCGCACGCGATAGCGGCGCAGCCAGCCGGTGGTCGGCAGTTCCAGCCGGCGCTTGAGCTCGCCGTCATTGGTCAGCAGCAGCAGCCCCTCGGAATTCAGGTCCAGCCGGCCCACGGTCATCACCCGCGGCAGGTCGCGCGGCAGGGCGTCGAACACCGTCTGCCGGCCCTTCTCGTCCGAGGTCGAGGTGACGAGGCCCAGGGGCTTGTAATAGAGCCACAGCCGCGTCTCCTGCGGCTCGTCCAGCGGCTTGCCGTCGACGCGGATCCTGTCGGCGGGGGTCACGTCCAGCGCCGGGCTGTCGATCTTCTTGCCGTTCACCGTCACCCGGCCTTCCAGGATCATGCGCTCGGCCTCGCGGCGCGAGGCGACGCCGGCGCGGGCCATCACCTTGGCGATGCGGTCGGCCTGCGGATTCGGGGCGGTTTCGGGGCTGTCTTCGGTCATGGCGATCTCCTGCGCATCGCTGCGGTGGCAAAGTCGGCAATCTACGGGCACGGCGGCGGAAAGGAAAGTGCGGAGTGGGGCTTTGCCCCCCTCGTCGCTGCGCTCCTCACCCCCCAGGATATTTGTGCAAGAAAGAAGCCGGGGCCGGAGGGGAGACGGCAGCCCTGACTTCTTTCTTGCATAAATATCCATTCTTGCGGGACGCGGCGCGGCGGGCCAGAAGGGGGCATGACATTCGCCTCTTGCATGCCCGCGGCCCTGGACGAAGCCCGCACCGCCGCCCGGCGCGGCGAGGTGCCGGTCGGCGCGGTGCTGGTGGGCGCGGACGGGACCGTGCTGGCCCGCGCCGGCAACCGCACCCGCGAGATGCGCGACCCCACCGCCCATGCCGAGATCCTGGCGATCCGCGCCGCCTGCGCCGCCCTTGGGTCGGAACGGCTGCCGGGCGCGCGGCTCTGGGTGACGCTGGAACCCTGCCCGATGTGCGCCGCCGCCATTTCCGCGGCGCGGATCGCGGTGCTCTATTACGGTGCCGATGACCCGCGCATGGGCGGCGTGCGCCATGGCGCGCGGGTCTTCGACCATCCGCAATGCCACCACCGGCCAGAGATCGTGGACGGCATTTCGGCAGAAGAATCGCGCCGGCTGCTGCAAGAATTCTTTCGCGAACGCCGGTGAAATGAGAAAACCCGCGTCATGAAAACGTCGCGAAGGGTGCTTGCGCTGCACCGCAGCATGGATAGGATGCCCGCCGGGCGAACATGGGGGGACTGATGTTCCGAAAGATTCTTATTGCGAACCGTGGCGAGATTGCGATCCGCGTGATGCGGGCGGCGAACGAGCTTGGGAAGAAGACGGTGGCGGTCTATGCCGAGGAAGACAAGCTGAGCCTGCACCGCTTCAAGGCGGACGAGGCTTACCGCATCGGCGGCGGCCTGGGGCCGGTGGCGGCCTATCTGTCCATCCCCGAGATCATCCGCGTCGCGAAGGAATCCGGCGCCGATGCCATCCATCCGGGCTATGGGCTTCTGTCCGAGAACCCCGATTTCGTCGATGCCTGCACCGCGGCGGGGATCGCCTTCATCGGGCCGAGCGCCGACACCATGCGGGCGCTCGGCGACAAGGCCTCGGCGCGGCGCGTGGCGATCCAGGCCGGCGTGCCGGTGATCCCGGCCACCGAGGTGCTGGGCGAGGACATGGAGGCGATCAAGGCCGAGGCCGCCGAGATCGGCTATCCGCTGATGCTCAAGGCCAGCTGGGGCGGCGGCGGGCGCGGCATGCGGCCGATCATGGGCCCCGAGGAGCTGCCCGAGAAGGTGCGCGAGGGCCGGCGCGAGGCCGAGGCCGCCTTCGGCAACGGCGAGGGCTACCTGGAAAAGATGATCCTGCGCGCCCGCCATGTCGAGGTGCAGCTGCTGGGCGACGGTCATGGCGGGCTCTACCATCTTTATGAACGCGACTGCACCGTGCAGCGCCGCAACCAGAAGGTGGTCGAGCGCGCCCCGGCGCCCTACCTGACCCCCGAACAGCGCGCCGAGGTCTGCGAGCTGGCGCTGAGGATCGGCCGCGCCGTCGGCTACCGCAACGCCGGCACCGTCGAATTCCTGATGGATATGGACAGCCAGCAGTTCTACTTCATCGAGGTGAACCCGCGCGTCCAGGTCGAGCATACCGTGACCGAGGAAGTCACCGGCATCGACATCGTGCAAAGCCAGATCCTGATCGCCGAGGGCGCGACGCTGGCCGAGGCCACCGGCGTCGCCGCGCAGTCCGACGTGCATCTGAACGGCCACGCGCTGCAATGCCGGGTCACGACCGAGGATCCGCTGAACAACTTCATCCCCGATTACGGCCGCATCACCGCCTATCGCTCGGCCACCGGCAACGGCATCCGGCTCGACGGCGGCACCGCCTATTCCGGCGGCGTCATCACCCGCTATTACGATTCTCTGCTGGTCAAGGTCACGGCCCATGCCCAGACGCCCGAGAAGGCCATCGCGCGGATGGACCGGGCGCTGCGCGAGTTCCGGGTGCGCGGCGTGGCGACGAATATCGAATTCGTCATCAACCTGCTGAAGCACCCGACCTTCCTCGACGACAGCTATACGACCAAGTTCATCGACACCACGCCGGACCTGTTCGCGTTCCGCAAGCGCCGCGACCGGGCGACGAAGCTCCTGGTCTATATCGCCGACATCACCGTGAACGGCCATCCCGAGACCGCCGGCCGCCCGCTGCCGCCGGCCGAGGCGCGCATCCCGATGCCGCCGCCCGCCAAGGCCGAGCCGGCGCCGGGGACAAGGCAGCTTCTGGAGGAACAGGGGGCGAAAGCCGTCGCCGACTGGATGCTGGACCAGAAGCGGCTGCTGATCACCGACACCTCGATGCGCGACGGCCACCAGAGCTTGCTCGCGACGCGGATGCGGTCCATCGACATGATCCGGGTGGCGCCGGCCTATGCCGCGAACCTGCCCGGGCTCTTCTCGGTCGAATGCTGGGGCGGCGCGACCTTCGACGTCGCCTATCGCTTCCTGCAGGAATGCCCCTGGCAGCGGCTGCGCGACATCCGCGCCCGCATGCCCAACCTGATGACGCAGATGCTGCTGCGGGCTTCGAACGGCGTCGGCTACACCAACTATCCCGACAACGTGGTGCAGGAATTCGTCCGCCAGGCAGCAAAGACCGGGGTCGACGTGTTCCGGGTCTTCGACAGCCTGAACTGGGTCGAGAACATGCGCGTCGCCATGGATGCGGTGATCGAGAGCGGCAAGATCTGCGAGGGCACGATCTGCTATACCGGCGACCTGCTCGATCCGGCGCGCGCGAAATACGACCTGCAATACTATCTGAAGATGGCGCGCGAGCTTCGCGACGCCGGCGCGCATGTGCTGGGGCTGAAGGACATGGCCGGCCTGCTGAAGCCTGCCTCGGCCTCGATTCTGGTCCGCGCGCTGAAGGAGGAGATCGGCCTGCCGGTGCATTTCCACACCCATGACACCGGCGGCATTGCCGGCGCCTCGATCCTGGCCGCGGCCGAGGCCGGGGTGGATGCGGTGGACTGCGCCATGGACGCCTTTTCCGGCAATACCTCGCAGCCCTGCCTGGGCTCGGTGGTCGAGGCGCTGCGCCACACCGATCGCGACACCGGGCTGGACATCGAGGCGATCCGCCGGATCTCGAACTACTGGGAGGCGGTGCGCGAGCAATATGCCGCCTTCGAGAGCGGGTTGCAGGCCCCGGCCTCGGAGGTCTGGCTGCACGAGATGCCCGGCGGCCAGTTCACCAATCTCAAGGCCCAGGCGCGCTCGCTCGGCCTTGAGGACCGCTGGCACGAGGTCGCCCAAGCCTATGCCGAAGTGAACCGGATGTTCGGCGACATCGTCAAGGTCACGCCCAGCTCCAAGGTGGTGGGCGACATGGCGCTGATGATGGTGGCGCAGGGGCTGACCCGGGCGCAGGTCGAGGATCCGAATGTCGAGGTCTCCTTCCCCGATTCGGTCGTCGACATGATGAAGGGCAACCTGGGCCAGCCGCCCGGGGGCTGGCCCGCGGCGCTGCAGAAGAAGGTCCTGAAGGGCGAGGCGCCGCTGACCGCCCGCCCCGGCGCGGCGATGCCGCCGGTGGATATCGAGGCCACCCGCGCCGACCTGATCCGCCAGCTGGAAGGCAAGGCGGTCGATGACGAGGACCTGAACGGCTATCTGATGTATCCCAAGGTCTTCCTCGACTACATGGGCCGGCACCGGCAATACGGGCCGGTGCGGACGCTGCCGACGCGGACCTTCTTCTACGGCATGGAGCCGGGCGAGGAGATCGAGGCCGAGATCGACCCCGGCAAGACGCTGGAGATCCGCCTGCAGACCGTGGGCGAGACCGACGAGAAGGGCGAGGTGAAGGTGTTCTTCGAACTCAATGGCCAGCCGCGGGTGATCCGGGTGCCGAACCGTCTGGTGAAATCGCAGACCGCCGCCCGTCCCAAGGCCGACCCCGCGAACGAGGGCCATCTCGGCGCGCCGATGCCCGGCGTCGTCGCCTCGGTCGCGGTCACGCAAGGCCAGAAGGTCAATCCCGGCGACCTGCTGCTGACCATCGAGGCGATGAAGATGGAAACCGGCATCCATGCCGACAAGCCAGGCGTGGTGAAAGCCCTCCACGTCAGGCCGGGAGAGCAGATCGACGCAAAAGACCTCATGGTCGAGATGGAGTGACGACAGGGGCGCCCAAGGGCGCCCCTTCCCGTCGCGAGCCGGCCGGAGAACGAAACTCCGCCCGGCGGCTGGCCAGACGAGCCGCAGGACCTGCGTCACGAAGACCGAGAAATCCCCGCGCGACAGGACCAGCGCGCGCCGAAGGTTCTCCTCCATCAGCGGTCCCAGGATGAACCCCAGAAGAAGCGGTGCCGGCGAATATTGCAAAGCCCGCATGGCAAATCCCAGTATCCCGGCAACCAGCAGCAGGCCGACGTCGAAAGAGTTGAACATGACGCTGAGGACGCCGACGCAGACGAAGCCGATGACGGCGGGGAACATGTAGCTGAACGGGATCTGCAACAGGCGCACCCAGACCCCCACCATCGGAATGTTCAGCACCAGCAGCAGCAGGTTGCCGACCCAGAAGCTGGTGATGAGACCCCAGAACATCTGGGGGTGGTCGCGGATCAGGCCCGGCCCAGGCGCGATGCCGTGGATCATCAGCGCACCGAGCATCAGCGCCATCGTCGCGCTGCCGGGAATTCCCAGGGTCAGCGTGGGAATAAAGGACGCTTGCGCCGCGGCATTATTGGCCGGTTCAGGTCCCGCGATCCCTTCGACCGCGCCCTTGCCGAACCGGCTCGGGTCCCTCGCGACCCTTTTCTCAAGCGCATAGGAAAGGAACGAGGCCACCGACAGACCGGTGCCGGGCAGCGCGCCGAAGAACACGCCCAGTCCCGATCCGCGCAGTGTCGGACCCACGCTCCGCCTCACGTCCTCTCGCGTCGGAACCATCGAGCGGAGGGTGACGCGGCTTTGCCTGACATAGCCGTCGCCCTGCTGGATCGCGCTGATGATCTCGGGGAGACCGAACAGCCCCATTGCGATCGCCACGATGCTCAGCCCATCGTAAAGCGAGATCGAGCCGAACGTGAACCGGGCGATGCCGGTTTCGACATCGGCGCCCACCGTCCCCAGCAGCAGGCCAAGAACGATGGTGCTGGCGCTCTTGACCGGCGGATCCTCCGTCATCGAGGATGCGGCGATCAGTCCCAGCAACATTGCCGAGAAGTAATCCGCAGGCCCGAAGGCCAGCGCGAATTGCGAGATGACCCCCGACAGAAGCGTGATCGCGACGATGCCGATGCTGCCGCCGACAAAGGAGGACAGCGCGCAGACCAGCAGCGCCACCCCCGCCCGGCCCTGACGCGCCATCGGGTTGCCGTCGAGGCAGGTGACTGCCGAGGAGGTCGTTCCCGGCAGGTTCAGCAGGATGGCCGCCGTCGAGCCGCCATATTCGGCGCCGTAGAAGATGCCCGCCAGCATGACCAGCGCATGGGTGGGCTCCAGGTAGAAGGTCACCGGCAGCATCATCGAAATCGCCGCCATCGCCCCGATGCCGGGCAGGACCCCGGTGAAGGTGCCCAGGAACACCCCGGCAAAGCAATACATCAGCGCCGCGGGGGTCATGGAGGTGGCAAAACCGGTCGCAAGGTTGGAGATCAGGTTTTCCATCGCGACTACCACCAGACCTTCAGAGGCATTCCAAGCCCCAGGATGAAGATCAGGACATTGAGCGCCGTCGTGACCGCGGCCACGACCAAGGTGGACTTCCAGCTCACGTTGCGGTCGGCAAGACGCGCGAACACCGTCACCGCGAAGATCGTCACCACGAAGCCTGCGCGGTCGATCAGAAGCAGGAACAGAAGGATGCTTCCGAAAATGAACAAAGGCGGACGCCAGTTCAGCGGCCGCCTCTCTGCGGCAATTTCGCTGGGCAGGACGGCGCGCCGCCCCGTCGCCATGGTGATCAGCCCCAGGACGACGAAGATCACGCTGAGGATCCGGGGGAAATAGCCGGGCCCCATCTGGACCGAGGATCCGAAACTGTAGCCCGACGCGACATAAAGAGCGCCGAGGCCGATCAGGGACTGGATCGCGCCGCCTATCAGATGCGTGCGGTCCCATCTCATGACCAGTTGCGGGTCCGGCCTGGGATTTTTTGCGCCGTCTTGCTCGGCAATCATCAAGAGTTCCTCCCTCTTTTTCCGGCCCCTGCCGGAGCGCCTGGCACCCTGGCCGGGCGGGCGGCCGGTGAATTCTGCGGCCCGGCCATGGGCTTGAAGCCATCCTGACGAGCCGGAATTATTCCCTTTCCTTCCGACGGCCCGGACAGCCGGAACACGCTCCCGCGCCATTCGTTCACCAGGCCGACTATGGGCCCGGCCCGTTACATCAGCCAATTCAACTGATTTCAGGATGCCTGAAAGTTTTTGACCCCATCCGCTTCCCGATCGCATCCGCGGGCAGCCGCCGCTGGGACCGCGCCTGCCGGAACTCGGGCGGCTCGAAGGCGGTGATGGCGGGGACCCGATCGCGGAAGAGCTCGACCTCGACCAGGCAACTGTTGGCGCTTGGACCCTGTGCCAACCCGGAGGTGCCCGCATCGCGGGTCAGCACATTGGGATTGCCATGCTTTTCCAGAGGCATTTCGGCGGCGGGATCGTCGGGATCATACCACGCGCCGGTCGAAAGCTGCACGACGCCCGGCATCAGCGCGTCGGACAGGGTGACGCCCGCCAGACAGGCGCCCCGTCCGTTGAAAACCCGCACCACATCGCCCTCGCGGATTCCGCGCGCGGCGGCATCGCCCGGATGCATCCGCATCGGCTCGCGCCCCCGTATCTTGCTGGCGCGCGAATGGCTGCCGACGTCATACTGGCTGTGCAACCGCGTCTTGGGCTGGTTCGACAGCAGATGCAGGGGATAGTCGCGCGTCTTCTCCGAGCCCAGCCATTCCGACGGCTCCAGCCATGCCGGATGCGCCGGGCAATCCGCATAGCCGAAGCCTTCGATGACCGGGGAATGGATCTCGATCCGGCCCGAAGGCGTGCGCAGGGCATTCGCCTGCGGGTCCGCCCTGAATGCGGCCAGCAAGGGGGGCTGTTCGGCAGCCTCGGGCAGTTCCAGCGGCGCTCCCTGCCAGAAGGTGTCGAAATCGGGCATGTTGACGCCGGATGCCGCGGCCTCGTCGCAGGCAAGACCATAGAGATGGCGCAACCAGCCCTCTTCGTCGCGGCCCTCGGTAAAGGCCCGCCCGCATCCCAGCCGTTCGGCCAGGGCGGCAAAGACGTCGTAATCGGATCGCGCCTCGCCCGCCGGTTCGGCCAGTTTGTGCGAGGGCGAAATGAAGATGTCGCGCGACGAGCAGCCGATATCGTTGCGCTCCAGCGCGGTGGCGACGGGGAAGACGATATCCGCGTGCCGCGTGATCGGGTTCCACCAGGAATCATTGACGATCACCAGTTCGGGCTTCTGCCATGCCCTGCGCAGCCGGTTCAGATCCTGATGGTGGTGGAACGGGTTGCCGCCCGCCCAATAGATCGCGCGAATATCGGGATAGATGCGCGATTGGCCGTTATAGTCATAGGGTTCGCCCGGATGCAGCAGCATGTCGGCGATGCGGGCGACGGGAATGAACTCGTCCACGGGATTCCGGCCCTGTGGCAGCGAGGGCCATTTGACGGCCGCCGCCGGCGCACCGATCCCGCCGACCGAGGCATACCCGAAACCGTAGCCGCCGCCCGGCAGGCCGATCTGTCCCAGCATCGCAGCCAGCGTGATCGCCATCCAATAGGGCTGTTCGCCATGGTCGGCGCGTTGCAGCGACCAGGCCATCATGATCATCGTGCGGTGGCGCGGCATGGCGCGGGCAAGCGCGCGGATGCGGTCGGCCGGAACGCCGCAGATGGCCGCCGCCCATTCCGGGGTTTTCGGCGTGCCGTCGGTCCGGCCCAGAAGATAGGCCTCGAAGCGGTCGTATCCGGTGGCATGGCTGTCCAGAAAGGCCCGGTCATGCAGCCCTTCGCTGGCCAGCACATGGGCAAGCCCCAGCATCAGCGCCACATCGGTATTGGGCCGGATCGGCAGCCAGTCGACCTTGTGCGGCCCCTCGATATCGTCGCGGATGGGGCTGATATTGACCAGTCGGGCGCCGTTGCGCTCGGCCTCGGCGACCGAGCCGGGCAGGATATGGCGCAGCAGCCCGCCCGCGCTGACCTGCGCGTTCTTCGCGGCAATCCCCCCGAAGGTGATCAGCAGTTCGGTATGTCGGGCGATGTCGCGCAGCAGCGTGTGATCCCTGGACAACCCCCGCGCATCCCCGGTGACATGCGGCAGGATGACATCCGCCGCCGCGAAACTGTAGTTCTGGACCGAGCGCGTATAGCCGCCCATCATGTTGAGGAAACGGTGGACCTGGCTTTGCGCATGGTGGAAGCGCCCGGCGCTGGACCAGCCGTAAGAGCCGCCGAAGATCGACCGATTGCCGTGTTCGTCCCTGATCCGGGCAAGATGGCTGGCGGCCAGGTCCAGCGCCTCGTCCCAGGACACCTCGACGAAAGGCTCGGCCCCGCGACCCGGCCCCGTTTTCCCTTCCAGAAAGGAGTGCCGGACCGCGGGCCTCAGGATCCTTGCCGGACTGTGCAGCGCGTCCAGCATCCCCTCGGCAATCGGCGAGGGATCGGGATCATCACCGGCCGGGACCAGACGCGACGGCCGGTCATCGCGCATCTCGGCCCGGTAGATCCCCCAATGGGTCACGGTCAGAAGCCTGTCGGGAATGGGCAGCATCATGTCCTCGATCTCTTCGATTCAGGAACTGTCACAGCAACAGGGCAGGAAACCAAGGGCATCGCAGGCTGATCGCCGCAGCTGTCACCAGCCCGCCACCGGACATTTCCGCAGCGATAGCACGGCGCGCATCGCCGCTTTCGCAAAAAATTTCAACGCCCCTGAAATATGGTTCGACAGGGAATCGGAATTGGCTGAATGTTTTTCGCTCGCGCTGAATTTATTTGAGTTGTCTGATGCGGGGGGATTGCGGCACGACGGACAGCAGGAATTGATTTGGGCGCGAAATATGGTCAGGCATTTGACGACGGAATGGGATACCGAGGGCTTCCTGCGCGAATTCGCCCCCCTGCCGCTGTCCTGCGTCGTGGACGCAATGTATCGCCTTGGCCTGCCCTGCAGCGTGATGGATCCCGCGATCCGCCAGATGGCCGGACCGCGCATCATCGGCTACGCCCGGACGCTTGGCCGCATTCCCCGTCCACGAAACACCCCGGACGGGGACGAGGCCGCGCCCTGCGGAGCCAGCCTGGATGCAGTGGTGGATTCGCTCTCGTCGGGCGAGGTGCTGGTCATCGCGACCCAGAATGCCGGCCATATCGGCACGTTCGGCGACAACCTCGCCCTTCGCGCCATGGCGCTGGGGGCGGCGGGCGTCGTGACCGACGGCGCGATCCGCGATTCGGTCGAGATCGAGGCGCTCGGCTTCGGCACCTTTGCGGCAGGCCGCTCGCTCATCCCGTCCGAAGGCAACCTCGTCAGCGTCTCGGTCGATGAACCGGTGATCTGCGGCGGCGTTCGGGTCCAGCCCGGCGATCTGATCCTGGGAGATACGGACGGCATCGTGGTCGTCGGGGAGAAGGACCTCCGAATGGTCTGGATGCGCGCGGTCGAGATCTGCGACGCCGAGCAGGAGATGCAGGAAAGCCTGCGACAGGGGCTCTCCCTGTCGGACGCCGCGTGCCGCTATCGCCTGCGCTGATGCACGAAGAAGGGGTCCCGAGATGATGATAGGCACCCAGCGCCTGCGCTCGAAACTCGAAGCCGGAGAGCCCGCGCTGGGGACGATGATCAATTTCGACAGCCCCTGGTTCGTGGACATGCTGGCCCTGTCCGGCTTCGATTTCATCATGCTGGACGGCGAGCACGGCATCCTGAACCCGATGCAATGCGAGATCATGCTGCGCACCGCGCAGGCCGGCGGCATGAGCGTCCTGGCGCGCGCGCCGGGCGTGCCTCATGCGATCCAGCAATTCCTGGACATGGGCGCGGAGGGAGTCTTCGTGCCGCATATCCAGTCCGTGCAAGAGGCCGAGGCCGCCGGTGTCGCGATGCGATACCCGCCCGAGGGCAGCCGCGGGCTGACGACCATCACCCGCGTCGCGAATTACGGCATCGACATGGCACCGCGCGACTTCGTGGCGGCGTCCAATGCCCAGATCATTTGCGGCGCGATGGTCGAGACCATGGCCGGCATCGAGGCGGTCGACGCCATCGCCGCCTCGCCCGCCGTCGACGCCGTGCTTATCGGCTCGGGCGATCTGGCGGCCAGCATGGGCCGGCCCGGAGAACGCAAGCATCCCGAGGTGCTTGCCGCCACCCGAAAGGTCACCGAATGCGCCCGCGCCCATGGCAAATGGGTGGCCTGTTCGGCCTCGGATGCCGAAGGTGCACGTCAGGCTTTTGCCGATGGCGCGCATCTGGTGATCTCGCCCCCGATGGCGATGGTCGTGGGGGCGGGGCGGGATTTCGTCAGTCGTGCAAAGCAGGGCTGAAGGCGCCTCTTTTCCACGGATTCAGCATCTCCCCTGAGAGGCGGCATCAGAATCGTTTGAATGTTGCTCAAAAATATTGTATGCAATATTTTGTCGAGTAAGCTGCGTTCGGGAGGGGTCCAGGATGGTGCAGGCGGGAAACGGCCTGAAATTGCGGCGGCTTTCGACCCAGGAAAATGTCGCCCTGACGCTGCGCGACGCCATCATCGATGGCACATTCGCCTTTGGCATGACGCTGAACGAAAAAGCCCTGTGCGAAAGCCTGGGGGTCAGCCGGACGCCGGTGCGCGAAGCCCTGATCGAGCTGCAAGGCCAGAACCTTGTCCAGATCGTCCCGTTTCGGGGCGCCTTCGTCTTTGACATGGACGAAGCCGAATTCGAGGAACTGGGCGACTATCGCGCGATTCTGGAAACCGCCGCGCTTCGGGCGGCGCTGAAATCGGATGCGGCAGGGCTCTGCGCGCAACTGAACGCCCTGCTGGAAGAGATGAAAGCCAGCATCGTCACCAGGAACGGCAAGGCTTACGGCGTTCTGGACACCAGCTTTCACGAAACCATCCTGTCCAGGTCCCGCAACCGGTTCCTGATCGAGGCCTATCGACGTGTCGGCGGCAGGCTTGCGGCTTTGCGCAACCGCATCCAGCACGACGCCGAAACCGTGATGGGATCGCTGAGAAAGCACGAGATGATCGTGCAGGCCAGCGAAGAGGGCGACGTGGACAAGGCAACCGCCCTGCTGGAATCCCATATCGCCAATGGCATGCGGTTCTTTTGCGAGCGGATGGGAAAGTTCCGGGCGAATGCCGCCCGCACATGAAAGCAGGGCCATGCAGCGAAAAATATTCCCTTGTCCCGATGGATTGAGACGGTTTCCTTCCCTTGATAAAGACGATCATTTCTGTCGTTATTATTCCGGAACAACCATCCTGACCGGCAGCTCGCAGGGCCCTGGCCAGACTCACAGACAAGCGCGCGCACCATCTGCCGCGCCGCGCCGGCAAAGGAGAAACTGACATGACGACGAGCTTGCCATCGCTGACGGCAGTGCGTGCATTCGAGGCGGCCGCGCGTCACGAAAGCATCACCGAAGCCGCCAATGAGCTATGCGTGACTCCGGCGGCGGTGACACATCAGGTGCGGGCGCTGGAACGCTGGCTGGGCGTCGATCTTTTCATCCGCAAGGGCTCGGCCCTTTGCCTGACCCCGGCGGGCGAGACGTTCTTCGTCGGCTCCAACCAGGCCATCGACCTGATCCGGGCCGTGTCGCAAAAGGTCTCGACCCCGGACAATCGTGTCCGCCTGTCGGTGGTGGCGCCGCCCTCTTTCGCCGCGCAATGGCTGGTCCCCCGGATCGCAAGCTTCCAGTCGACGCGCAAGATCGAACTTTCCGTCTCGATCCGTCCGGTCACGTCGGAAAAAAGCTGGCGGACCAGCGATATCGGCATCGTTTGCAGCGCCGAGACCCCGCCCTTCCTGGAACGCCGCCCCTTCCTGGGCTACCGGATCATCGCCGTTTGCAGCCCCAAGCTGCTGACCGGCCCGAACGCGATCCGCAGCCTGTCCGACCTGCACAAGCACCCTCTGCTGCACGACGAAGGGCTGAAGCAGGTCGACGGCGTGGACTGGAACAGCTGGCTGCGCGGTGCCGGGCACGGCCCCATCGACACCAGCGACAGCATCCGCTTCAGCAACAACTTCACCGCCTATCGCTATGCCGCCGACGGACATGGCGTTGCGCTGGCCAAGGATGTGCTGGTCCAAAGCGAATTGGCACGCGGCGAACTGGTCAACCCGTTCGACTATTCCGACCGCAGCAAGCGAACCTACGATTTCGTCTGCACCTCGGCCAATTTCGACCTGAAGCCGGTCGCGCAATTCTGGGCCTGGCTTCAACGCGAAGCGGAGCATTCCGGGACGCTGGTGGCTGCATGAGTCCTGTCCCCGCCTGACGGCGACCAGCCGCCGGGCGGGAGGGTCTGGATCAACCCCCAGCCATGGCCTTGCGCGCGGCATCCACGAAATCGCTGCAGAAGCGCAGCAGATGCGGCAGCATGCCGGTCACCACGACCTTGTAGCCGCGCCGCGCGAATTTCGCCGCATCCTCCGAGGACTGAACGGCAATGGCGGTCGTCACGCCGTGACGCTTGCCGGCTTCCGCCACGCGGGTCACGGCGTCGTCCACCTTCATCACGGTCTCGGGACCGTAGCCGATATTGGCGGCCAGATCGCCCGTGCCCATCAGCACCATGTCCAGCCCCTCGACTGCCATGATTTCGTCGATATTCTCGACACCCTTCGGCGTTTCCACCAATACCGAAGTCAGGACATGCTCGTTCGCGCTCTGGATCACGCCGGGGCCGCTTCTGCGCGTGAAACCATGCGCCCGGGCATAGAAGGCCAGGCCCCGCACCCCGACCGGCGGATAATGCATTGCCTGGAAGATCCTTTGCACTTCCTCGGCCGTCTCGACCTGCGGCACCAGGATTCCATCCACCCCCGCATCCAGCGAACGCATGATGAACTCGCCGCTGTATTCCGGCACCCTGACCATCACCGGCGCCCCCGCCGCATGGGCGGCGCGGGTCATATGGACCACGTCCGAGATGGTGATCGGCCCATGCTCGGCATCGATCACGACGAAATCGAAGCCGGAATAGGCTGCGACCTCGATCAGTTCCGGACTGGGGGCGGGGCAGAACGCTCCCAGAAGTTTCTCACCGTCCAGGATACGCCGGCGAAACCCGGTCCGTTCATTCCGACTGTTCATCTCAAGCCTCTGCGGTTGGAATTTGTTCCTATGGATCACCGTTCCCATAGATGATCCAAGTCAAATAAATTCAATAGAGGGAAGATTTATCCTCCGACTCCATGCTGCGAGCACTCCAGGCAATCCTGCTTTGAAAGATTTTCGCGACAAATAAATTTTGTCCCTGCCTGAGAATTTTTTCCATCCTTGGAAACGGACAGAAGTTAATATGCAAAAGATGCGAAAGGGGAACCGATTCATTCACTTGGAACCATGCTTTTCCAACTGAATGCGCATGAGTCCTGTTTCAAATAACCGGATAAGGCCCACCCCATGAAGCTTATCCATTACCGATGAGGAAACAATGACGGAAATTTCTCGACGCGGCCTGATCGCCGGCAGCCTGGCCGCGGCCTGCCTGTCGGGGACAGGAATGGCTTTCGCCCAATCCTTCCCCTCGAAGCAGTTCACGCTGACATGCGGCTATACGCCCGGAGGGCTGGCCGATATCATCGCCCGTCTGGTTTCGGGCTATCTGGGCCACACCTTCCCCGGCCCGGCCATCGTCGAGAACAGGCCCGGGGCCAATGGCGCGCTTGGCTGGGAAGCGGTGGCGAAACAGCCGGCCGACGGCTATCATCTTCTGGCCTCGACCCAGTCGCAAATCGTGCTGCTGCCCGCGACCACGCCCTCGCTGAACCTCGATCCGATCAAGGGGCTCACGCATGTCGGGTTGGTGGGCGAATCGCCCTATCTTCTATGGGCCAGTTCCCGCTTCGCCGCCGAAACCTTCGACGATCTGATCCGGCTCGGGCAGGCTGGTGACGCACCCATCTTTTACGGCACCAGCGGCATCGGAGGGCAACAGCACCTCGCCTCCGAACTTCTGGCGCTGGAAACGGGGATCAAGATGGATGCGGTCCATTACAAGGGCGGCGGCGCGATGCTGCCCGATCTGATGAGCAACCGCGTTCAGCTGGGCTTCGCGACCCCGGCCCTGGCCATGGGCGCCTACAAGGAAGGGTACATACGGCCCCTGCTGTCGGTGGGCGATGCCGAAGACCCCAACTTCCCCGGCATTCCCGCCTCGACCGAGGTCGGGTTGCCGCGGATGAAAAGCCTGCTCGGCTGGTATGGCATGCAGGGGCCAGCGGGAATCCCCGACGACATCGCCGACGATCTGAACCGGATCATCCAGGATTGCGTGTCTGCGCCCGATATTCTCAAGGCGCTGGAGCTCAACATGGTGAACCCGGTCAAGATCTCGCGCCAGGAATTCGCGGACAGGATCACCGAGGAATATGCCACGGTCCAGGAACTGGTGCGCGCGATCGGCTTTGCCACCGGATAGGCGGCCGCCCGACCGCGAGCCCTGTCCGCATATGGTGCAAATCAAAGGCCGAACTCCTGCCAGGGTTCGGCCTTCATTCATGCTGCCGGTATCTGCCATTCCCGCTTGATCTGGTCGGCCATCTTCTCGGCCGCCATCATCACCGGCACGAACATCCCGGCCCGCGGAATCTCGGGGAAGATGGAGGCGTCGATCACGCGCAGCCCCTCGGTCCCGCGCACCCGGCAATCGGGCGTCAGGACGGCATTCGGGTCGCCCTCCGCCCCCATGCGGCAGGTGCCGCAGACATGGTGGGACAGGTTGGCGTGGCGCCGGACGATCTGCTCCAGCCCCTCGGCGTCCTCGGCCAGCGCCTCGGGCTCGATGATCCCGGGCCCGAGGGCAAGCCTGCGGATCAGGCTGCTGGAGAACATGCCCCCGATGATCCCGGCCGCGACCGCATTGGCCGTATTGTGCTTCTGAAGCCTTGCGACCAGTTTCTGGTTCGGCGCAAAGACGGTATTGATGACGCCCCGCGCCTGCGCGCCCGCCAGCAGGCGCAAGGCCAAGGCCAAGCCGTCGCGCATGCGCAGGAAGTCATCGTCGTGACCCAGCAGCGCGAAGTCGATATCGATCTCGGAGGGCAGCCCCTGCATCCCGGTTATCCGCACATGCCCGGCCGATTTCGGCTGGTAAAGCGCCAGCATCAGCGCACCGATCTGCCGTCCCAGCGCGTGCCATGTCGTCCGGTTGATGGCCAGCAGCCCCATGTCATGCGGCATGCATCCCGGCCGTCCCGAGGACAGCCGCGCGCAAACCTGTCCGATGCTGCGGATATCGGCGCGCTGGCGCGAGGCATCGGGAAGATGAAAGGCGATGTCCAGCTTGGGGTGGTTCTTCAGCCCCTCGCCCACAGCCGGCAGGTCCACCCTGACCGGGATCCCCAGCTTTTTCAGGTGATCGGCCCGCCCGATCCCCGAGCGTTGCAGCAGCGCGGGCGTGAAGATCCCCCCGCAGGACAAGATCACCTCGCGCGCGAAGATCCGGGCCGTCCCGTCGGGCAGCGCCGCGCGAATGCCAGTCGCGCGCCGGCCCTCGAAGATCAACTCCCGCATCTCGGTATCCGGCAGGATGGTCAGGTTCCGACGCTGACGGACCTCGGCAGTCAGATAGGCGGTCGAGGTCGGTATCCGGCGTTCCGGCAGATTGGCCATCGGCGGCGCGGCATAGCCATCCTCGAATTCGCCATTGTAGTCGTCCAGCCAGCGATAGCCCTGTTTCTGCAACGCGCCGGCAAGATGCTCCGAAAACGGCGACCAAGCCGAGCGACGCTCGCGCCGGATCATCATCGGTCCGTCCGAGCCGTGAAGGGCGTTGTCGATATCCAGATCCGTCTCCAGCTTGCGGAAATAGGGCAGCACCTCCTGCCATCCCCAGCCGGTGGCCCCGGCTGCCGCCCAGCCGTCGTAATCCTCGGGCTGCCCCCGGAAGGCGAAGGAGCCGTTGATCGCCGAGCCGCCACCGATTCCCCTGCCCTGCGTGAACCGCTTCGTCCGCCGGGCCGGGGCGCTGCGCGCATGCACGGTGATGTCCGCGCTCAGCTCGGACCATGACCGGCCCGCCACCCCATAGGCGATTGGCAACGGGTCCAGAATGTCGGGATGCTCCTCGCCCGGGGGCAGATCGCCGCCCGCCTCGATCAGCGCGATATTCAGTGCCGCATCCTCGGAAAGACGGGCAGCCAGGATGCTGCCGGCGGCGCCCGCGCCGACGATCACGATATCGAAGCGCGCCCCGTCGATATCGGCAGCGCGGATGGGGTGTCGGTTCGATCCCATGGGTTTCGGCCTCGCCTGACGTTTCAATTGCGAAGCAGGCTCACTTCTCGCTGCCCGTTGGAAGGCAACATGGAGGCAATGCGTTATTATAACAATTGCATTTTTGCCATAGATATATAACCAATAGGAATATCACAATTGGAGGAAATCGGATGGATTTCTCATTGCGCCAGATCGTCCATTTCCTTGCGGTCATGGAAACGTCGAGCTTTCTCAGGGCCTCGCTAACAGTGAATGTCACCCAGCCGGCGCTGAGCAAAAGCATCAAGACCCTTGAGGATCGGCTTGGTGTCACGCTGTTCGAGCGGCTTTCCCGCGGCGTGCGCCCCACCCCGCACGGTATCGCGTTCGAGCGTTACGCCCGGCGCATCCTGGTCGATGCCCGGCGCGCGGCGGCGGAAATGGGCGATGTGTCGGCCGGCGCTTCGGGGCGCATCATCGCCGGGATCGGCACGCCCTATGTCGAATCCGTACAGGACGTCCTGGCGACCTTCCGCGACGGCTATCCCGATGCCCGGCTGGAGGTCATCACCGGCTTTGCCGGGCATCTGGGCAAGCTTCTGGCGGAAAACAGGATCGATATCGTGCTGGCGATGTATAACGGCATCCAGCAAGAGGATCGCCGGAACGAGCTTGCCTATGAGCATTGGTCGACGGACGGTTTCATCGGGATATGCCCTGCCGGCCACCCGGTCGAAAACAGGAAGGCCGACCCCGAGGAGCTTGCCCGTCATCCCTGGGCGATGCCCTTGATCGAGCAATCCGCGATGAGCGCGCTGCGTAGCGTATTCTCCTCTGCCGGCATCCGCTTTCCGGTGGTTTCCCTTGCCACCGATTCCATCGAACTGCTGAAATATGCGGTCATCCGGCAATCCATGCTGAGTATCGTGCCCGAATTTACCGCAGGCAGCCGCGGTTTCGACGGCATCGGACGTTTCCGGATTCAAGGTTTCGACTTTCAACGAAACATCGGGATTATCCGGCGGCGGAATTTCGATCTCTCCCCTCTGCACGAGCATTTCCTTGCCCTGACACGGCAGCGTTTCGTCGCTGAAAGCGCCTCACGCAGGGCAGCGATTGCTGCGACCCCATCATCCTGCTGAAACATCCGCGGCCTTTGCGATGTCGGATTAACGCTGGCACTGCGCCGCTCATGCCTAAGGGGGACAGGCATTTTTCCCTACCGAAAGGCCGATGGACAGGAAGACCATCGCCACGCCCAGCACCTGCTGCGCATCCAGCGTCTCGTTCATGATGCCGATGCCAAGAACCAATGCCACCACCGGGCTGAGAAAGGCCAGAACGGAAACCCGGCTGCCCAATCGCTGCACCCCGCCCACCCAAAGCCAATAGCCCAGGGCGGTTGCGAACAGCACCAGATAGCCCAGACCCAAGGTGTTCCGCATGTCCCACTGCGCGGGCAAGCCCTCGACCAGCAAGGCAAAGGGCAGGATCAGGACGCCGCCGATCAGCAGCTGCCACGTGGTCATCTGCACCGGCGGCGCAAGATCGCGCCAGCGCTCCATCAGCACGATGCCGAGCGCCATGGACAATGCCGCGCCGATCCCGGCCAGCACGCCGGCCGGGTCGAAGGCGAGGCCGCCGTTCAGCACCATCAGCCCGACGCCGGCCATGCCCAGCACCGCCAATCCCATCTGGCCCATCCTTGGCCGCCGTCCCAGCAGCGGCCAAGCCAGCAGCGCGACCAGCAGCGGCTGGCAGGCGGCCAGAGTCGCGGTGATCCCGCCCGGCAACCGCGCGGCGCTGATCAGCAGCAGCGCGAAGAACAAGCCGATATTGGTCAGCGCCAGGACGGTGACGGGAAACAGGATGCGAAGCGGCGGCAGGCGCCGGACCAGAAGCAGCATCAAAAGCCCGGCCGGCAGCGCCCGCAGGGCAGAGATCAGGACGGGGTGATCCGTCGGCAATGTCTGGACAAAGACGACATAGGTCGTGCCCCAAAGCATCGGCCCGATGGCGGTGCCGATGAAGCGGCCGGCATTCCGGTCAGCCATGCCAATCCTCGCGGTCGGATGATCCTTGCCGGCGCGCCGGGTTCAGCGCGCCAGTTCCGGCGTCCAGTCTCCGGGCTCGGGCTTGCGCGTCAGATAGCTGATCACCATGTCGACCAGATGCGCCTGGCGGTGCTCGATATTCTCGGGGGCGCTCAGTTTCCGGTTGAACAGCATCGACAGCGTGTGCCGGTTCGACAGGTAGAAATAGCCCAGGCCCGAGATCGAGATATACAGCTCGACCGGATCGACGCCCTTGCGGAACACGCCCTGCTCTTCGCCCTGGCGCAGGATCTCGCGCAGGTTTTCCGACAGCCGGTCATACATGCTGCGGATGATCGTGGACTTGGCGATATGCCGGGCGCGATACAGGTTCTCGGTGTTCAGCATCACGATCACGTCGGGTTCTTCGACGAAGACCCGGAAGGTGTTCTCGCACAGCCGGATCATCGCGTTCAGCGGATCGAGCCCGTTGACCGGGACGTCGCTCTGCCGGCGGCGGAGCGTCTCGTAGGTGCGTTCGAGGATGCGGATATACAGATCCTCCTTGCCGCGGAAATAGTGGTAGAGCAGGTTCTTGCTGACCTTGGCCCGGGCCACGATGGCGTCCACGCGGGCCCCGTCATAGCCGCGGCGCGCGAATTCCGCCTGCGCTGCCGCCAGGATCTTTTCCTGCGTCCGGATCGCATCCCGGATAGCGGGTTTCTCCGCCATCTGCCCTCCCACCACTTCCATCGAAGGGCCGTTCAGCACGGCTCCCTCTGCCTTTCCGCCACGAAGGGCGCGCAACGCTCGACCGAAACGGCGACCGTTTCGTTGCCGTCGCGCAGCCACCAGTCGAACTTCGAGAACAGCTCGATCTCGAAGGGGCCGTCATAGCCGATCTCGTCGAGAAGCGCCTTGTAAGCCGCGAAGTCGACCACGCCGTCGCCGATCATGCCCCTGTCATGGTATACATCGCGGGTCGGCACAAGCCAGTCGCAGAGATGGAAGGTCAGGATATTTTCCGGCCCCGCCTCGCGCAGCCCCGGCATGAAGCCGGCGTCCCACCAGCAATGATAGGTATCGGCGACGATGCCCGTGCCCTCGCCCAGGCTGCGGCAAAGATCCAGGCAATGCGCGAAGCTGTTGAGGCAGCTGCGATCGGCGGCATACATCGGATGCAGGGGCTCAAGGCCAAGCTTGACCCCCACCTTGCGGGCATGGGGCAAAAGCTCTTCCAGCGCCCCGATCACCCGCGACCGCGCCGCCGCCAGATCCTTTTCGCCCGTCGCCAGCCCGCCCGGCACGACGACCAGGCAAGGCGCACCGATCTCGGCGGCGGCATCCAGACGGCGGCGGTTTTCGTCAAGGGCGGCGGCAAAGCCGCCCTTGTCCGCGATATTGACCCAGGCGCTGGTGCAGAGGCAGGGCACGAACAGCCCCGCATCGCGGATCAGCCGGGTGCCCTGACCGATTCCGGCAGCGTCCAGATATTCCATCCAGACCCCGATCCCGGCGACGCCCTGCCGGGCATAGCCGTTCACCGCCTGTTCGAGGGTCCAGTCCCGCGTGGTGATCTGGTTGATCGCAAAACGGCGCAGATCGGGCATCAGACCATCTCCGGTTGCAGGTTGCGCAGTTCGGCCGTGGCCTTCTCGTCGATGCGGCCGTCCTCGATCACGACGCGATAATGCTCGCGGGCGAAGGCCGGGGTGATCTTGCCGTCCAGCGCGTCCTCCAGCACCTGCTCCAGCGGGCGTTGCAGCGGGTCGCCATAGCCGCCGCCCCCGGCCTGTTCGTGCCGGATCACGTCGCCTTTTGCGACATTGCGCGTGACCTTGCTGTCCAGCAGTTCGAACGCGCCGCCGTTCAGGCTCAGCAGGTTGCGCGAGGGTGCCGCCGGATTGCCGCCGAACAGCCCATAGGGCCGATGCTCGTAGCGGTCGGCGCGCAGCTGCAGCACCGCATCCTCGGCCAGCAGGCGATACTGGCGCACCACGCCCAGCCCGCCCCGCTGCTTGCCCGCCCCGCAGGAATCGGTGCGCAGCGAATATTCCTCGATGCGGATCGGATAGGTCGATTCCATCAGCTCGACCGGCATGTTCGACATGTTCTGCGAGGGGTTGGTGATCGCGTCGATGCCGTCCTTGCTGGCGCGCGCGCCCAAGGCGCCGTTGATCATGTCGACCATGACGAAGGGCTGGCGAGTGTCCTTGTCATAGCCGCCCAGGCAGACCACCGAGTTGCCGCCCTCGCCCGCCGCGGCGACGCGCGTCGGCACGATCTTGGCCAGCGCGCCCAGCACGGTATCGACCACGCGATAGCCGGTCAGGGCGCGCGCCGCCACCGGCGCCGGGAAATGCGGGTTCAGGAAGCAGCCCTTGGGGGCCGCGATGTCGATGGCGCGATACATGCCGGAATTGTTCGGCACCTCGCTGTCCAGCGTGCAGCGAATCGCCAGATAGGTCGCGGACTTCACGAAGGACAGAGTCGAGTTGATCGCGCCCTTGACCTGCGGCGCGCTGCCGGTGAAATCCACGTCCAGATGGTCGCCCTTGACGGTGATCGTCACCTTGATCGGGATCGGCGCCGGGTCGAAGCCGTCGCCGTCGATGTAATCGGTGAACTCGTAGCTTCCATCGGGCCATTTGGCGATCTCGTTGCGGGTCAGGCGCTCGCCGTAATCGAGGAAATCGGCCAGGAACCGGTTGAAGGTCGGCGCACCGTATTTGTCGACGATGCGCAGCAACTCGCGCTCGCCAAGCGCACAGGTCGCCAGCTGGGCCTCAAGATCACCGATGACCAGGTCGGGCAGGCGCACGTTGCGCTCGATGATCTGGAACACGATGTCGTTGCGGACCCCGCGATCATAAAGCTTCAGCGGCGGCAGCCGCAGTCCTTCTTGGAATATCTCGGTCGAGTCGCTGGCATTCGAACCGGGCACGCGGCCGCCCACGTCGCAGTGGTGGCAGATCACCACCGAGAAGCCGAGATGTTCGTCGCCGTGAAAGATCGGCTTGAACATGAAGATGTCGGGCAGGTGCATGCCGCCGTCATAGGGGTCGTTGAAGATGATGACGTCGCCGGGATGCAGATCGCCCTGGAACCGCGCCAGCAGCGCCTCCATCGCGTCGGGAACGGCCCCCAGATGCAGCGCCACGGTCTTGGCCTGCGCCAGGATGCGGCCCTTGGCGTCGCACATGGTGGTCGAATAATCCAGCACGTCGCGGACGATGGGCGAACGCGCCGTCCGCATCACCGTATAGGCCATGTCGTCCACGATGGATTCGACGGCGCTTTTCAGCACGGCGAAGGTAATCGGGTCGTTGGCGGAAATCTCGGCCATGGCTGCGCTCCTTACGAAAGACGGATGTGAAGGTTCAGGAAGTCGTCGCGCTCGACGGTGGCATCCGGCGGCACGACCACGGTCGAGTCGTTCGATTCCAGGACGACCGGGCCGGTCAGCCTGCGCGGCGAGCGGATGCGGTCATAGACCGGGGTCTCGATCCAGCCCGCATCCTTGCCGAAATAGACCTTGCGCTGCGAGACAGGCCCCGCTTCTTCATGGTCCGGCGCCGAGAGCTTGCGGAAGTCCAGCCGCCCCTGCCGCAACCCGCGGCCGGTCATGCGGATGCCGACCACCTCGACCGCATCGGACGACACATAGCTGTAGATCGAGCGATAGGTTTCCAGGAAATCCTCGCGCACGCGGGCCGGATCGAAAGGCTCGGCGAAGGGAATCGCCAGCGACATTTCCTGGCCGCGGAAGCGCATGTTCGCCTCGGGCAGCAGTTCCATCGCGTCCTCCGGGATGCCCTCCTCGCGCAGGTTGGCGATGGCCTGCCGGCGCAGATCCTCGGTCGCCTCGGCAAGGCGCGCCAGATCGACATCCTCGACCACGCGGCCGATGGGGGCGGTGAAATAGCGCTCGATATCGCCCGAAAGCATGCCCATGGCGGTGAAGACGCCGGGGGTGGCCGGGATCAGCAGCTTGTCCATCGACAGGAGCGAGGCGATGGCGGCGGCATGCACGGGGCCCGAGCCGCCGATGGCGACCAGGGTGAAGTCGCGCGGGTCCACCCCCCGCTCCACGGTCACGGCGCGGATGGCGCGGGCCATGTTGGCGTTCACCACCTCGCGGATGCCATAGGCGGCATCCTCGGCCTCAAGCCCCAGCGCATCGCCCAGCCGCGCCGCGATGGCGGCCGCCGAGGCGGGTTTGTCCAGATGCCGCGCCCCGCCGGCCAGTTCCTCGGGCAGATAGCCCAGCACGAGGTTCGCATCGGTCACCGTCGGCTGGTCGCCGCCAAGCCCGTAGCAGACCGGCCCCGGATCGGCCCCGGCCGAAACCGGGCCCACCCGGATCAGCCCGGCGCTGTCCAGCGCGGCGATCGAGCCGGCGCCGCTGCCCACCTCGGCCACGTCGACGGTCGGCACGCTCATCATGTAGCCGCCGGCCTTGATGAAGCGCGAGGGCGTCGAGATGCCGGCGCGGAATTCGTATTCGCTGACCCGGCTCAGTTCGCCGCCATTGACCAGCGTGGCCGAGGCGGTGGTGCCGCCCATGTCGAAGATGACAAGGTTTTCCTGCGCCAGCGCCTCGCCCAGGCGCGCACCGCCGACCGCGCCGGCGGCCCGCCCCGAGGAGATGAAGAACACCGGCTTCTCGCAGGCGGTCTCGGCCGAGGCCAGCGCGCCGTTCGAGTTGCTGACCAGCAGCGGCGCGTTCACGCCCAGCCTTTTGATGCCGGTCTGCAGGCGCTCCAGATAGGCGGCCAGAACCGGGCCGACATAGGCGTTCACCACCGTGGTGCTGGTGCGTTCGTATTCCTTGGCCTCGGGCAGGACCGAGACCGAGGTGGTGACCTGGACCTTCGGGAACCGCGCGCGGATCAGTTCCTCGGCGCGCTGTTCGTGGACCGGATTGCGATAGCTGTTCAGGAAGCAGATGGCAATGGATTCCACCCCGGCCTCGACCAGCGCGGCGGCGGCGGCGACGACACTTGCCTCGTCCAGGGGCGTGATGACGGTGCCGTCGGCGGCGATGCGCTCCTGCGCCTCAAGCCGGTAGCGGCGCGGGATCAGCGGAACGGGCTTGTCCCATTGCAGGTCAAACATGTTCGGCGTGCGCAGCCGGCCGATCTCCAGCACGTCGCGGAATCCCGCCGTGGTGATCAGCCCGGCACGGGCGCCGACCTTTTGCAGCAGGGTGTTCGAGCCGACGGTGGTGCCGTGCACGATCTCGCGCACATCGGCAACCGAGATGCCCGAATCCCGCACCAGGTCAGAGATGCCGGCGATCACCGCCTCCTCGGGCGCGGCGGGGGTCGAGGGCACCTTGGCGTGATAAAGCCGCCCGTCGCCTTCGATCATCACGAGATCGGTGAAGGTGCCGCCGATATCGACGCCGATTCGCGCAGTTCTGGTCGCTGAAGCCGTCATGATTCTCACCCTTATTGTACTAGTTGGTTAGTTTAGTAACATGCAGATTTCCGAACCGACAAGCGATTTTTTATTCCTTATATTTCAATATGTTGAAGTTGATTTTCTCCGGATGCACCAAAGAAACTTGATTATAATTGGACTAGTGGTGCTATTAATGCCTTGGAAACAAGAACAGCCGCCGGCGATTCGCCGCAGGCCGCACAACAGGAGAGGACGAATGAGAAAGATGCAGATTTCGCCGTCAGCCGCCGTCGCCGCGCTGCTGATCCTTGCCGGGCCTGCCCTGGCGCAGGACAAGCTGACCGTGCGGCTGGACTTCTCGCCCTGGGGCAGTCACGCCGCCATGCACCTTGCGCAGCAACAGGGCTGGTTCGACGAGGCCGGACTGGACGTGGACGTGCAGGACGGGCGCGGCTCGGGCAATACCTTGCAGCTGGTCAATGCCGGGCAGGCCGATGTCGGCCAGATCCAGCTGGGCCTGATCCCCGCGGCGCGTCAGGGCGGCGCCAAGGTCAAGGGCATCGCCGGCTGGGACCGCCGCACCGATCTTTGCGTGCTGGTCGACAAGGACGCGCCCATCGAGCAGATCGCGGATCTCAAGGGCAAGAAGGTGGTCGTCTTCGCCGCCAGCCCATGGACGCCCTATATCGACACCTTCCTCGCCGCGGGCGGTCTGGACCGCAACAACACCACCATCGAATTCGTCGATGCCTCGGCGCTGTGGGGCACCTATACCTCGGGGCGCGCGGACGCGATGATGTCCACCGTCGCCTCGGCCCTGCCCCTGGCCGAGGCGCAGCGGCCGTCCAAGTGCCTGACCTCGGATTCCGCCGACCTGTATTTCCCCAGCTACGGCCTTGTCGCCTCGGACGACACGATCGAGAACCGGGCGGATGCGCTGAAGAAACTGGTCGAGGTCCAGCAGCGCGCCTGGGCGGAAATCGCCAGGAATCCCGACCTGGGCGTCGAGGCGATGCTGGCCCAGCGCCCCGATGCCATGCTGAACCCGGACGTCCTGCGCGAACAGATCCGCCTGACCGTGGAATATTTCGACACGCCGGCGACCGAAGGCAAGCCGATCGGCTGGCAGGCGGACGAGGATTGGGAAGCCGCGCTGAAGGGCATGGAGCGCGCCGGCGTGGTCAACCCCGGCTGGCAGGTCGCCGATTATTTCACCAACGACCTGATCCCGGAATGAGGCGGTGAGCATGAACATGATGGCCGACACCACCCCCGACACCTATCTGCGCATCAGGGGCGCGGGCAAGACCTACCCGTCGCAGCACGGCCCCGTCGTCGCGCTCAGCGACATCAACCTGGACGTGCGCCCGGGCGAGTTCCTCAGCATCGTCGGGCCCAGCGGCTGCGGCAAGAGCACGCTGCTGAAATGCCTGGCCGGGCTGGAAAACATCACCTCGGGCGGCATCACCGTGTCCGGCAAGCCGCTGTCCGGCCCGCCGGATCGCATGGGCGTGGTGTTCCAGCGCGACGTCCTGCTGGACTGGCGCACCATTCTCGACAACGTGCTGTTGCAGGCCGAGTTTCTGGGCCATCCGCGCGAGCAATACCGCGAACGCGCCCTGCAGCTGCTGGAACGCTTCGGGCTCAAGGGCTATGAAAAACGCCATCCCTGGGAGCTGTCGGGCGGCATGCGGCAGCGCGCCTCGATCTGCCGGGCGCTGCTTTGCGATCCGGACCTTCTGCTGATGGACGAGCCTTTCGGCGCGCTGGACGCGATGACCCGCGACGATCTGAACGTCGAGCTGGCCCGGATGTGGCAAGAGACGAACAAGACGGTGATCTTCATCACCCATTCGATTTCCGAGGCGGTCTTCCTGGCCGACCGCGTGGTGATGATGTCGCGCACGCCCGGCCGCATCGTCGATGTGTTCGAGGTGGAGCTGCCCCGGCCGCGCCCGCTGTCGGTGCGCGAATCCGATGCCTTCGGCGTCTATGCCCAGCGTATCCGCCACCATTTCGCCGAATTGGGAGTGCTCAAGGAATGAAGAACAGCCTCATCGCGAAAATCATGCGGGACAACCGCTCGCTGGACATCGTCCTGGTGCTTCTGGGAACCATCCTGCTGTGGGAACTGGCCGTGCGGCTGTTCCATCCGCCGGCGATCATCCTGCCCGCCCCCTCGGCGATCTGGGCGGCCTTCATGCAAAGCCCCTGGGTGTTCATCCGCAACATGCTTTACACGCTGATGACCACCGGCCTGGCCTTTGCCATTTCCGTGGTGCTGGGCGTGGTCATGGCCGTCGGCATCGTGCAGTCGAAGTTCCTTGAACGCACGGTCTACACGCTGCTCATCGCCATCAACTCGGTTCCCAAGGTGGCGCTGGCGCCGCTGTTCGTGATCTGGCTGGGCACCGGCATGTCGTCGCAACTGGCGGTGGCGGTGATGCTGGCGATCTTTCCCATCGTCATCAACACGGTCCTGGGCCTGCGCTCGGTCGACCCGGACATGCTGAATCTCGCCAAGGCGACGCGGGCCTCGAAATTCGACATCATCTACAAGATCCGGGTGCCGAACGCCCTGCCCTCGCTGTTTTCCGGCATGAAGGTCGGCATCTCCTTCGCGCTGGTCGGCGCCATCGTCGGAGAGTTCGTCGCCGGCGGCCGCGGCCTGGGATTCCTGGTCCTGACCGCGCAGGGCCAGTTCGACACGACGCGGGTCTTCGTCTCGCTGGTGCTCTTGGGGGTGATGGGCACGATCCTGTTCTATGCCGTCGACGTGATGGAACGGATCGCCTTGCCCTGGCACAGCTCGCAACGCCAGCCAAACGCCTGAACCTTTGGGGGCGTCCCGCCCCCTTCTTCCAAGCCGATCCGAAAGGCATTCCATGTCCTCAACCAACCTTCTGTCGGCAGGCGGTCTTGCCACGCCGTTCAGGTCGATCCCCGTCGAGGAGGCGCTGGCGGTGCTGGATGCGCATTATGGCGTGACCGGCACCCTGCGGCGCCTGGACACCGAAAAGGACGACACCTTCCGGCTGGCCACGCCCAAGGGGGATCGCTTCATCGTCAAGGTCTCGAACCCCGACGAGGATCCTGCCGAACTGTCGCTGCAGACCGATCTGCTGGATCATCTGGCGCGCGTCGATCCCGGCCTGCCGGTGCCGCGCGTGATGCGCAACCGCGATGGCAAGGGCTTCTTCGCCATCACCGACAGCCACGGCCAGCCGCGCATGGTGCGGATGCTGACCTATCTGGAGGGCACGCCGCTGGACCGGATCGCCTCGACCGCCGAGGAACGGGCCAGGGTCGGCGCCACCCTGGCACGGTTGCGGCTTGCCATGGCGGATTTCTCGCATCCGCATGACAGCCGCGAAATCGCCTGGGACGTCCAGCACCTGCCGAAGCTCGCCTTCCTGCTGAACGGGGTGGCCGATCCCGAACATCGCGCCATGCTGGCCGAGGGGATGGCGCGCTTTCGCCAGATCGAGGGCAGGCTGAAAGCCTGCCGCCGTCAGGTGCTGCACAACGATTTCAGCCGCTCCAACATCGTCATCGACCGAAACGATCCGGCTTTCGTCACCGGCGTGATCGATTTCGGCGATGCGCTGCGCACCTATATCGTGATCGATCTTTCGACCGCGCTGCTCAATCAACTCGATCCCGCAGGGGGGCCGGCAATGTTCGATCATGGCCGGGACTTGCTGGCCGGCTATCTCTCGGTGGCCGACCTGACCCCGGACGAGCTGGAAGTCCTGCCGCATCTGATCATGGCCCGGGTCATCGCCCGCGCGCTGATCACGACATGGCGGGCCGGGCAATTCCCGGATAATGAGCCCTATATCATGCGAAACACCCATCAGGGCTGGAAGCAGCTGCACCAGTTTCTCAGCCTGCCGCTGGACGAAATCAGCCGGACATTCGCCCCAAGCGCCGCAAACGAGGCGGCCCGCACGACAGAGGAAGCACGGATATGAATGCGCAGGACAAGCCCCGGATCAACATCGGCATGGTGAACGGCTTCGACCCGGACAACATGGGCAACCTGGATCCGGCGATGCAGGATCTGATCCGCCGGCGCCGTCGCCTGCTGGGCCCCGCCTATCGCCTGATGTATGCCGATCCGGTGCAGATCAGCCGCGCCCTGGGCACCAGGATGTGGGACCGCGACGGCAACGAATATCTGGACGCCTATAACAACGTCGTCTCGGTCGGCCATTGCAACCCGCGCGTGGTCGAGGCCGTGCATCGACAGATGCAGACGCTCTGCACCCATACCCGCTATGTGCAGGACGAAATCCTGGAATTCGCCGAACAGATCGTGCCGAGCTTCGGCGAACCGATCGAGCATATCATGTTCACCTGCACCGGCTCCGAGGCGAACGATCTGGCGCTGCGCATCGCCATGCACCAGACCGGGCGCAAGGGCATTGTCATCACCTCGGAAGCCTATACCGGCAATTCCCATCTGACGGCGGGCCTGTCGCCTTCGCTGGGCAGGAAAAGCCCGCCGGGGCAATGGGTGCGCCGCATATCCACACCCGACTCCTATCGCATGGACCCGTCCGAGATCGGCGCCCGACTGGCCCGGCAGGTCCGGCACGAGATCGACGAGCTGGAACGTCGCGGCGAAGGCATCGCCGCCTTCATCGCGGATTCGCTGTTCTCCTCGGACGGCATCTATGCCCATCCGACCGACATCCTTCAGCAGATCACCGAGGTCGTCCATGCCGCCGGCGGCGTGGTCATCGCCGACGAGGTGCAGGCGGGCTTCGGCCGTTCGGGCGACCGGCTCTGGGGGTTCCAGCGCCACGGCCAGGTGCCGGACATCGTCACCATGGGCAAGCCGATGGGCAACGGCTTCCCGGTCGCGGCGGTCGCGGTGCGCGGCGAGGTGGTCGAGCGTTTCGGCAACGAAATGCGCTATTTCAACACTTTCGGCGGCAATACCGTGGCCATCGCGGCGGCGCAGGCGACCTTCGACGTGATCCGCGACGACAGGTTGCAGGAAAACGCCGCCCGGATCGGCGCGATGATCCAGGACGGTTTCCGCCAGATTGCCAAGGAAGACGGGCGCATCGGCGACGTGCGCGGCGCGGGCCTCTATATCGGGGTCGAGTTCGTCAGGGACCACGACAGCAAGGAACCGGATTCGGCGACGGCCCTGGCCGTGGTCGACGGCCTGCGGCAGCGGCGGGTGCTGATCTCGGCGACCGGCCATCACGCCAATACGCTGAAGATCCGGCCGCCGCTGGTGTTCTCGGAAAGCGACGTGGACCGGCTGCTGACCGAGACGCGCAACGCACTGGCTGCGATCTGACCAAACGCGGCGACGCGGGCAAGAGGCGCGCGCCGCCGCCGATCAAGGCATGGCGCAAACCAGCCGCCGAACCGGATTGCAGGGTCGGCGGCTGGCAGGATGAGCTCGCAGACAAAGGGACGGACGAATGATCACCGGCAAAACCCGGATCTTCTTCATGCTCGCGGATCCGATCCACCACGTCCGCACCCCCGAGGTGCTGAACCCGTTATTCAGGGCGCGGGGCATCGACGCAGTAATGGTGCCGGTCCATTACGCGCCGGCAGACTTCCCCGCCGCCTGGCAGGCGATGAAGCGGATGCGCAACCTGGGCGGCATGGTGGTCAGCGTGCCCCTGAAGGAACAGGTGGCCGAACTGGCGGATCGCGTCGGCGATGAAGCGATGGAGCTTGGCGCCGCGAACACCGTCCGCCGGGAAGAGGACGGCACCATGGTGGCCGAGAATTTCGATGGCCGCGGCTTCCTGCAAGGGCTGCTGAACGGCGGTGCCGATGCCAGAGGACGCGAGGCGCTGCTTCTGGGCGCCGGCGGCGCCGGGCGCGCCATTGCCTTCGGCCTTGCCCGCAGCGGGGTGGCCTCGTTGCGGGTGCATGATCCCGACGTGGCCCGCGCGCAATCGCTGGCCGACAGGATCGTCGCAAGCTATCCGCAGCTGCGTGCCACCGCGGGGTCGAACGATCTGGAGGGGATCGACCTGCTGGTCAATGCCTCGCCCTGCGGGCTGCACCCGGAAACCGATCCGGCGCCGGTCGATCTGTCCCGATTGCGTCCGGACATCCTCGTCGCCGACATCATCATGAAGCCGCGCGAAACCCCGCTGCTGCGCGCCGCGCAGGCGAAGGGCTGCCAGATCCGTTACGGCGCGCCGATGCTGGACAGCCAGCTTGAACTGATGCTGCAATTCTTCGGCTACTGACCCGGACGGCACATGCCCGCCGGTCTTGATGCCGTCAGGCGAACAATTCCCGGATCGCAGGGGTCACGGGAATTCCCCGCCCGGCCGCCTCGGAACGCCGCCGGTAGCGGTGGTCGCCGGGCAAGCGCGCCATTCCCGCGTCGCGCAGCATCTGCACTAGCCCGGCGACGCGCCGGCCGAACTGATCGTTGCCACCGCGTTGCGGATCCAGCACGATCAGCAACTGCCCGGTGCGCGGAATCTCGGCCCCCGGCGCCGAGGACATATCCACCTCATGCGAGAAGGGCCCGCCGGTCAGGGCCGAGGCGAGCAGCTCGACCATCAGGGACAGCAGGGCGCCCTTGTGGCCGCCGAAGGGCAGGATGCCGCCCTCGTCCAGGATTTCCGCGGGGTCATCCGTATCCCGTCCCTGCCGACCGATCCCGGTGCCAAGGGGAACGCGCCGCCCTTCGTCCCGCGCGATGCGCAGGTCGCCCTGCGACATGGACGAGGTGGCGAAATCCATCGCGATGGGCAGGCCGCCCTCGACCGGCGTGGCGAAGGCAATCGGATTGGTGCCGAAGACCGGCCGGGCGACGCCCCTCGGCATGACGGCCGGCCCCCCGGTCACCATGGTCAGGGCAACCAGCCCGGCATCGGCCCAGGGCTCGACATCGGGCCAGAGCGCGCTGAAATGATGCGAATTGCGCAGCGCGACGATCGCAGCGCCGCTTTCCCCGATCATGGCCCGGATGTCCTCGCTTGCGGCCTCCAGGGCCGGCTGGGCGAAGCCGTTCATGGCGTCGATGCGCAGATAGGATGCGCCGACACGAGCGATCTGCGGCTGCGCATGGCCGTCCACCCAGCCGCTGCGCAAGGTCGCAAGATAGCCGGGGATGCGAAACACGCCATGGCTGAAGGTGCCGTCGCGCTCGCAACCCGCGCAGTTCCGGGCAAGGATCGCCGCCACCTCTTCCGAGGCGCCCGCCTCCTCCAGCAGGCTTCGCAAGCGCAGGACCAGCAGGTCGAACGGGATATGCGTGGCATTCGGGTCAAGGGCAAAGGTCATCATGTCATCTCTCGGTCAACCGTCGAACCAGGTGTCGGCAAGCGTGAAGCCCTCGGGATAGGGATCCGTCGGGTCGAGCCCCATCTGATAAAGGCCGGTGATCCAGGCCTGCCCGGCGATGGCGGGGATCACCGCATCGTATTGCGCAAGCCGGGTCAGCCCGTCGATCTGACAGGTGAAGCGGCTGCCGGTGATCGATTCGTGGATAAAGGTCTCTCCCGGCTTGATCTCGCCGCGGGCATGCATCAGCGCCAGCCGCGCCGAAGAGCCGGTGCCGCAAGGCGAGCGGTCGCAGCGTCCGGGCGAGACGACGACCGTATTGCGCGCCACCAGGCAGCCGTTTTCGCGGCGAAGCGGCCCCATGAACTCGGTATTGGTGATACCCGGCATGTCGGGGTTTCCGGGATAGGCAACCGGCAATTGCTCGACCGCTGCCGCCTTCAGACGCTGGCCCAGGTCGCAAAGGTCGCGGGCCTCGTGCGGTTCGATGGCAAAGCCCAGGTCGGCCGCCTCGACCATGGCATAGGTCATGCCGCCATAGGCGACGTCCATGCGGACCGAGCCCAGGCCGGCGACTTCGACCATGGCGTCCCGGTGATAGCAGAAGGCGGGCTGGTTGACCAAGCGGACGCTCAGCACCTTGCCGTCCCGGCATTCGCAGCGGACCCGGATCAGCCCGGCGGGCGCCTCGAGCACCAGCTCGGTCACCGGCTCGACCATCGGCAGAATGCCGGTTTCCAGCAGGACGGTCGCCACGCAGATCGTGTTCGAGCCGGACATGGCCGGATATTCCGTCGTCTCAAGGATGACGTAGCCCATCGTCGCTTCCGGGTGGTTGGACGGCAGGATGATGTTGGCATTGTGCCAGACCGCACCGCGCGGCTCGAACAGCACCAGCTTGCGGATCTCGTCCAGGTTGCTTTCAAGCCAGAGCTTCTTGTCGAACATGGTCCGGCCGGGAACCTGCCCGATCCCTCCGGTGATCACCCGGCCGATCTCGCCCTCGCAATGGCTGTCGACGACGTTCAGGGTCCGCTTCCAGCGCATCTCGTCTCCTTTCAGGACAGGTTTCTGACGCGATCCGCAGCTGGGCCGCATGGTCGCCTTGCCGCGCGATGTCCCCGGCCCTGCACGGTTTGGCCCCGACCGGCGGCGATGCGAAAAAAAGTGGGTCAACTGCCGACTACGTGTCGCCAACAATATGTCGCCTGAATGTCGGCACCGTCAACGATTCTATGGCGGCAACATGGAAATTCGCCCTCGCAGGAACAGAACGGAAAACCCGGCATCAGAATGCCGGGTCAGTCAGGCTCATCGCGGGGATCGGGTGCCTACTTCCCGACGAAGGAGAAGTTCTGCGAATAGTTCTCCTTCATGAACTCGATGAAGTTGTCGCGGAACTGCCGGGTATGGGCATGGGCCAGCGCATCGGCCCGCTCGACATCCCGCGCCCGGATCGCCTCCAGCATCTCGGTATGCTCGTCCGTCAGCAGGTAGCTGTCGTTGCTGCGCTCGATATAGTCGAAATGCAGGTGCAGCATGCGGCGGCCCTGATTCAGCAGCCGCTCGTAAAAGGCGGCCAGATAGGGATTTCGGCCGGCGGTGGCAATGGCCATGTGGAACTGCTTGTTCGCCTCGGACATCAGCAGGTGATTGCCGCTCTTGACCGCCGCCTCGAACTCTTTCTGCCGCGCGGCAATGGCCTTCAGGTCGGCCTCGCTGCGCAATTCGGCGGCCAGGCGTGTGTTCATGCGCTGCGCCAGGTCCAGCGCCTCGACATATTTCGGAAAGCTCAGCACGTCGATCGGCGCCACGATGGTCGAGCGGTTCGACAGCGTCACCACCAGGTCGTCGCCCGACAGGCGGATCAGCGCCTCGCGGATGGGTGAGCGCGACATGCCGAATCGCTCGGCCAATGTCGTCTCGTCCAGAAGTGCCCCCGGCTCCAGGGCCAGGGACAGGATTTCGTCGTGCAAGGTCTGGTAGACAAAGCGCCAGCCCGTCCCCTTGGCATGCCTGATCTCAGCTTCGTCGGCCAAACGCGTTCTCCTGCCGGTGTTTTCTGCACCCGATGATAGGGCGACGGCGCCAGTGTTGTCGACACAAAGTTTTTATTGACGTGCCGTCATTGTGTCGGCATGCTGTTTTCATGTCGGCACGTTGTTGACAAGTGGAATGCCGCAAAGACGACAGATTAGCCGTCCAACGATCAGGAGGAGACTGGACATGCTGATGAGGAAAATCTCGAAACCGGCGTCAATCATGGCCTTGGCCGTCGCGCTCTCGGCAGGCGTTGCCTCTGCCCAAGAGGCCGGTGGCTACTGGCAGAAGGTTCAAAGTGCCGGCAAGCTGCGCTGCGGCGCCGCCGTCGCCCCGCCCTATGTGATGCGCGATCCGGCAACGGGCGAGTATTCCGGCTTCTACGCCGATCTCTGCCGCGAATTCGCCGCCGTGCTGGAGGTGCAGCCGGAATTCGTCGACACCACCTGGGACAATATCGTGGCCGGGCTTCAGGCCGGGAAGTGGGACATGTCGCTGGCGCTGAACCGCACCCCGGTGCGCGCCATGGCGGTGCAGTTCTCGATCCCGGCGATGGAATACCAGATCTCGCTCGTCTACAACAAGGACAACCCCAAGATCCCGGCGAACCCGGTTTCGGTCGCGGATGTCGACGTGGCCGGCGTCACCATGGCGGTCATGTCCGGGACCGCCCAGGACAAGGCGATCTCGGCCGCGGTCAAGAACGCGACCATCCTGCGCCTGCCCTCGGCCGACGAGACCCGCCTGGCCGTGCAGTCGCGCCGCGCCGACATCATCGTCGACGCCTCGGACACCAACCTGCTGTTCACGCAGGCGAACCCGGACTGGGCGGTCGCCCTGAACCCCGAACCGGCGCTGGCCAAGCAGGGCGTGTCCTTCGGCCTGCCGCTGAGCCTGCGCGCCGCGGACGTGGCCGTCGTGGACATCTTCCTTGAGGAAAAGGTCGCCACCGGCGCCGTCGATGCGCTGATCACCAAGGCGGCCGACGAGGTTCTGGCCGCAAGCGGGAACTGAGACCAACCTTACAAGACATGCAAACACCGAACCGCCGCGGGAGGCGGCGGTTCGCGGAACAGCCATATTCGGGAGAGAGGCTTATGGCGGATATGCAGGACGGGTCTGCGCTGGTCGAGATCCACGACCTTCACAAGAGCTATGGTCCGAACATCCAGGTTCTCAAGGGCATCAACATCGAGATGATGCCGGGCGAGCGCGTCGTGGTCATCGGCCCCTCGGGCGGCGGCAAGTCGACGCTCTTGCGCGTGGTCATGGGTCTGGAACAGATCCAGGGCGGCGAGATCCGCTTCGGCGGCAAGCCCTATATCTCGACCAAGGGCGGCAAGACCGTCATCGACACCGAGGTGCGCAAGCAGATCGGCATGGTCTTCCAGCACTACACCCTGTTCCCGCATCTGAGCATCATGGAAAACCTGATCCTCGCCCCGCGCAAGGTGAACGGCGAAAGCCGCGCCTCGGCCCGCGAGCGCGGACAGAAGATCCTGGAGCGTTTCGGCCTGGGCGCCAAGGCCGACGCCTATCCCAGCCAGCTGTCGGGCGGCCAGAAGCAGCGCGTCGCCATCGCCCGCGCGCTGATGCTGGACCCGCGGCTGATGCTCTTCGACGAGGTGACCTCGGCGCTGGACCCGGAACTGGTGGCGGAAGTCGAGGCGGTGATCCTGCAGCTGGCCGAACAGGGCATGCCGATGATGATGGTGACCCATGACATGTGGTTTGCCCGCAACGTCGCCAGCCGGGTGATCTTCTGCGCCGGCGGCGTGGTGGTCGAGGACGGCCCGCCCGAGCAGGTGCTGGGCGATCCCAAGGAGGAACGCACCCGCGAATTCATCAACCGCGTCTTCCATATCAAGGCCTGAGGCGCGTCATGGATTACACACTCGACTTGGGAGCGGTCACCCGGAACATGGGCCCGCTCATGGACGGGCTTTGGGTGACGCTGCAGCTGACGCTGGCCGCCAATGTCATCGGCGTCATCGCCGGTTTCGCGCTGGCCCTGCTGACCACCAGCAAGCTTGCCATCCTGCGCGGGCCGTCGATGCTGTTCGTGGAATTCTTCCGCTGCACCCCGGCCATCGTCCAGATCGTCTGGTTCTTCTATTGCGTGCCGATGATCTTCAACGTGTTCTGGGGCCCGGTCTTCATGGGCATCATCGCCCTGGGCCTGAACCTGACCGCCTTCAATGCCGAAGCCTATCGCGCCTCGATCCAGGCGGTCCCGCGCGAGCATCTGGATGCCGGCATCGCCCTGGGTCTGTCGCCGACGCAGCGGATCCTGAACATCGTGCTGCCGCAGGCCCTGCGCAATTCGGTGCCGGTGCTCTTGACCAACGGCATCGGCATCTTCCAGCAAAGCGCGCTGGTCGCCATCGTCGGCGTCGCCGACCTGATGTATCAGGGCAAGACGCTGGCCACGGCCACCTATCGCCCGATCGAGACCTTCACGGTCGTCGCCCTGATCTATCTCGCCATCTCCTACCCGGTCGGCCAGTTCGTGAACTGGCTGGAGCGCCGGCAGAGCCATTCGTAAGGGGGACCGATCATGGGTATGACACTGGATTTCTCGATCCTGCTGCGCTTTACCGATGCGCTGGCCATCGGGCTGTGGACCACGATCAAGCTGACCTTGCTGTGCATCGTCCTGGGCACCTCGCTGGGCTTCGTCATCGGCTTGCTGCGCAGCAGCGGCAATGCCTTCGTCCGCGGCCTGCTGGGCCTTTATGTCGAACTGTTCCGGGGCACGCCGGTGCTGATCCAGCTGTTCTGGATCTTCTTCTGCCTGCCGCTGATCCTGGGGGTCGAATTCTCGAACTTCGTCTCGGCCACCATCGCCCTGACGCTCTATATGGGCGCGATCACCTCCGAGACCTTCCGCGCCTCGCTGCGTTCGGTGGGCCGCGAGCAGATGGATGCCTGCGTGGCGCTTGGCCTGCCGCGTGCGGCGCAGATCGTGAACGTGATCCTGCCCCAGGCGGTGCTGCGCGCCGTGCCGACGCTGCTGTCGAACGCCGTGTCGCTGTTCAAGGAAAGCGCGCTGGTCTCGGCGGTGGGCATGGCCGACCTGATGTTCATCGGCCAGAACATCTCGAACAACACGGCCCGCCCGGTCGAGGTGCTGACCGTGGTTGCCGGCATCTACTTCGTCATCGCCTTCCCCCTCACGCGGGCCGTCACCGTCGTCGAGCAGAAGCTGTTGCGCAAATTCTCCGCATAATTTACTGAAAAGAAAGGAAACACCATGAAACTGCAAGGTGTCATGCCCGCCCTTGTCACGCCCTTCGACGCGGCCGGCAAGATCGACTTCGCCGCTTTCGAGAAGCTGCTGACCAACCTGCGCGAAGCCGGCGTCTCGGGCTGGGTGCCCTGCGGCTCCTCGGGCGAATACAACTTCATGTCCGACGAGGAACGCGACAGCGTGCTGAAATTCGTCAAGGACTTCGCCAAGCCGGGCGAGATCCTGATCGCCGGCACCAACGCGCCGTCGACCGCCGGCGTCATCGCCAACACGCTGCGCGCCAAGGAAATGGGCTATGATGCCGTGCTGCTGGCGACGCCCTTCTACACCAAGCCGACGCAGGCCGAGCTGATCAAGCATTTCCAGACGGTGCTGGAAGCCACCGACATGCCCATCGTGCTTTACAGCTATCCCGACAAGGACGGGATCGAGCTGGGCTGGGAGGTGCTGGACGCTCTGGCCGACGATCCGCGCATCATCGGCATCAAGGAAAGCTCGGGCTCGCTGCAGCGCGCCATCGGCATCGCCACCCGCTACAAGGACCGCATCCAGCTGGTCTCGGGCTCGGACGACATCGCGCTGGACTTCATGTTCTGGGGCGCCGACGCCTGGATCTGCGGGCCGGCGAACTGCATGGCCAAGGCGGTCTGCGACCTCGACCGCACCTATCGCTCGGGCGACCTCGACAAGGCGCGCGCGCAGATGGCGACGCTTTATACCGCGATGAACATCCTGGAATCGGGCAAGTTCGTGCAGAAGCTGAAATACGGCTGCGAGATCCAGGGCATGCCGGTCGGCGAATGCCGCGCGCCCCTTGGCCCGCTGACGGATGAGGAAAAGGCCGATTTCCGCGCCGCCATGGAGCCGATCCTGAACTGGTAAGCCAACCCGGCCGGGCGGCGGACCCCGCCCGGCCCACGATCAACGGGAGGAGGACAAGCATGGCCACGGTCATCGTCGGCGCGGGCATCATCGGGACAAGCCTTGCCTATGAGCTGCAAAAGCGCGGCCGGCAGGTCATCCTGCTGGACAAGGGCGAGGTCGGACGCGGCGCCTCCTATGGCAACATGGCCTCGATCGCGGTGACGGAGTTCATGCCCGCCTCGCGCCCCTCGGTCTGGAAACAGATCCCCGGCTGGATGCTGGACCCCGAAGGCCCGGTGCGCGTCAGCCCCGCTTACATGCCGAAACTGATCCCCTGGTTCATGCGGTTCATCGCCGCCTCTCGCCCCTCGAAGCTCCGCCAGCTGGAGGCGCAGGGCGCGGCGCTGTGCGCGCGCGTCTACGACGACCTGCTGCCGCTGCTGCGCGAAACGGGCCTTGAGGGCGAGCTGACCGAGGAAGGCTGCCTGTCGCTTTACAGCGACGAGGCCGAATTCCGCGCCGACCGCGAGCATATCGAGATCCTCGAACGCTTCGGCTTTCCGCACCGGCGGCTGACCGGCGCCGAGGCGCGCGAGCTGGAACCGGAGCTGTCGGACAGCATCGGCATCGCCGTGCTGTTCCCGCAGAATCGCAGCCTGCGCGACCCCTATCGGCTGGTCGTCGCCCTTGCCGACCGCTTCGCCGCGCTTGGCGGCCGCATCGAACGGGGCGAGGTCGCGGGCTTCGACCGCAGCGACCGCATCACCGCCGTGCGGCTGACGGACGGCCGCACCATTCCTGCCGACGAGGTGGTGATCTGCGCCGGCGCCCATAGCGCGCGGCTCTCGAAACTGCTGGGCGAGCCGATGCCGCTGGAGACCGAGCGCGGCTATCACACCCAGATCATGGCGCCCGGCATCGCGATGCGGCATTCGATCATCTGGCCCGCCCGCGCCTTCATGGTCACGCCCACCGCGGGCGGCATCCGCGTCGGCGGCACGGTCGAGATGGCGGGGCTGGACGCGCCGCCCGACTATCGGCGCAGCAAGATCACCGTGAAGCGCGCGCGCGAGGCGCTGCCGAACCTGCGTTGCGAGGATTTCACCGAATGGATGGGCCACCGGCCGGCCTTCCCCGATACGGTGCCGGTCATGTCGGCCTCGGGCAAGGTGCCGGGCGTGTTCTACGCCACCGGCCACGGCCATCTGGGCGTGACCTATGCCGCGACCAATGCCAGGCTGATGGCCGACCTGATCACCGGGGCGCCCCCGCCCATCGACATGCGCCCCTATCGCATCGACCGTTTCTGAGAAAGGAGATCCCATGACCCAGAAGGTTTGTCTGATCACCGGCGGCGGCCGCGGCATGGGTGCCGCCGTCGCGCGCGAGATGCAGACCCGCGGCTACCGCCTGGCGCTGATGTCGCCCTCGGAAAGCTGCGAGGCGCTGGCGGCGGAACTGGGCGGCGTGGCCCGGCGCGGGGTCGCGCAAAGCGCCGAGGACCTGAAGGGCATCGTCGACCTGGCGATGTCCAGCTATGGCCGCATCGATGCGGTGCTGAACCATACCGGCCACCCGCCGAAAGGCGATCTGCTTGAGATCACGGATGAAAACTGGGATCTGGCGAACGACATGATCGTGAAATCGGTCGTCCGCATGGCGCGGCTGGTGACGCCGATCATGCAGGCGCAGGGCGGCGGGTCCATCGTCAACATCACCACCTATGCGGCCTTCGAACCCTCGCTGTGGTTTCCGGCCTCCTGCGTCTATCGCGCCGGGGTGTCGTCCTTTACCAAGCTTTACGCCGACCGCTACGGGCCGGAAAACATCCGCATGAACTGCCTGCTTCCGGGCTTCACCGACAGCCTGGACGTTGAGAAATTCGGCGACCTGACGGCGCTGAAACGCATCGGCAAGGTCGAGGAACAGGCCAAGGCCGCCGCTTTCCTGCTGACCGACGATTCAAGCTACATCACCGGCCAGAGCCTTCGGGTCGATGGCGGTCTGACCCGGCATATGTGAGGAACAAGATGCAGACCAAACTCTATATCAATGGCGAATGGGTGGCCCCGGTCGAGGGCGGGACGCTGCCGGTCATCGACCCGGCGACCGAGGAAGTATTCCACCACATCCCCGCCGCCGCCGCCCCCGATGCCGAAATCGCCGTCGCCGCCGCGCGCGAGGCCTTCGACAACGGCCCCTGGCCGCGCCTGACCGGCGCCGAGCGCGCGAAATACCTGCGCGCCATCGCCCAGGGCATCCGCGACCGGCTGCCGGAACTGGCGCATATCGAGACCCGCGACAACGGCAAGCCGCTGCCCGAATCCGAATGGGATCTGAGCGACGCGGCCGGCTGCTTCGACTTCTACGCGGATCTGGCCGAGGAACTGGACGGCGAGGTCGAGGAGGTGAAGCTGGCCGACGACCGCTTCGCCTCGAAGGCGGTGCGCGAGCCGCTGGGCGTCGCGGTCGCCATCGTGCCTTGGAACTATCCGCTGCTGATGGCCTCGTGGAAGGTCGCCCCGGCGCTGGCCGCGGGCTGCACCATGATCCTGAAGCCGGCCGAGACCACCTCGCTGACCGCGCTGGAACTGGGCGCCATCGCCGAGGCGGCGGGCCTGCCCAAGGGGGTGCTGAACATCCTGTCGGGCAAGGGCTCGGTCGTCGGCCAGGCGCTGGTCGAGCATCCGCAGGTGGACAAGGTGGCCTTCACCGGCTCGGGTCCGGTCGGGTCGCGGATCATGGCCACGGGCGCCAAGGACGTGAAGCGCATCAGCCTGGAACTGGGCGGCAAGTCGCCCTTCGTGGTCTTTGCCGACAGCGATATCGAGAAGGCGGTCGAATGGATCATGTTCGGCATCTTCTGGAACCAGGGACAGGTCTGCTCGGCCACCTCCCGCGTGCTGGTCGAGGCGCCGCTTTACCCGCGCCTGCTGGAGCGGCTGGTCGAGGAAGCCGGAAAGATCCGCATCGGCAACGGGCTGGACGAGGGCACCCTGCTTGGCCCGCTGGTCAACAAAAGCCAGTATGAAGACGTGCTGCGCCATATCGACCGCGCCGTCGAACAGGGCGCGACCGTCGCCTGCGGCGGCCGCTACGACGGCTTCGACAAGGGTTTCTGGGTGGCGCCCACCATCCTGACCGACATGGCGCTGGACAGCGACGCCTGGGTCGAGGAGATCTTCGGCCCCGTGGTCTGCATCCGTCCCTTCGACACCGAGGACGAGGCGATCCGGCTGGCCAACGATTCGCGCTTCGGCCTGGCCGCGGCGGTGATGTCCGCCGACGAGGCGCGCTGCGAGCGGGTGGCCCGCGCCTTCCGCGCCGGCATCGTCTGGATCAACTGCAGCCAGCCCACCTTCACCGAGGCGCCCTGGGGCGGCTACAAGCAATCCGGCATCGGCCGCGAACTGGGCCGCTGGGGTCTGGATAACTACCTGGAAACCAAGCAGATCACCAGCTTCACCAGCGAAGAGCCCTGGGGATGGTATCTGAAATGACCTTCGAGAAATCCCTCGACATCCTGCTGGTGCATTGCCAGGGCGAAAGCGGCAACGTGCTGGTCGGCGGCGCGCCCGAGATTCCGGGCGCCACCATCCTCGACAAGATGAACCACCTCAACCAGGTGGATTCCTCGCTGCGCCTGTTCCTGACGCGCGAGCCGCGGGCGCAGGTGGTTCATACCACCAACCTGCTGCTGGAACCGACCCGGCCCGATGCCGATGCGGGCTTCATCGTCCTGCAGCCGGATCGCGCCCATCCCATGTCCGGCTCGAACTGCATCTGCGTGGTGACGGCGCTGCTGGAAACCGGGTGGGTCAAGATGGTCGAGCCGGAAACCGTGGTGCGGCTGGACACGGCCGCCGGGCTGATCGTGGCGCGCGCGCAATGCAGGGACGGCCGCTGCCTCTCGGTCAGCCTCGACAACGTGCCGGCCTTCGTCCAGCAGCTCGACGTTCCGGTCTCGACCCCGGAATGGGGCACGATCCAGGCCGACATCGCCTTTGGCGGCGTCTTCTACGCCCAGATCGACGTGGACCAGGTCGGCCTGCGCATCGTCCCCGAGGCGGCCCGCGCCCTGGCCGAGGCCGGGACCGAGATCAAGGCGCTGCTGGCCGAGCAGGTCGCGGTCCAGCACCCCGAGATCGCCAGCCTGAACGAGATCGCCTATGTGATGTTCCGCGACTACCAGCCGGACGGCTCGGTCGTGACCTGCACCACGCTGAAGCCGGGCCGGGTCGACCGCTCGCCCTGCGGCACCGGATCGTCGGCCAACCTGGCGGTGCTGCATGCGCGCGGACTGGCGAAGACCGGCGACAAGCGGCTGTCGCACAGCATCATCGGCGGCACCTTCACCGCCGAGATCCTGGGCGAAACCACCGTCGGCAACCGCCCCGCCGTCCTGCCGCGCATCACCGGACAGGGCTATATCTTCGGCCGCCAGCAGTTGCGGCTGGATCCGCAGGATCCGTTTGCGCAGGGCTTTGCCATGTCGGACACCTGGGGTCCGCAGGTGGGCGAGCTGTGACGCTGTCCGGGCAATCCATCCTCGTCACCGGCGCGACCGGCGCCATCGGCCGGGCGATCTGCCACGCGCTGGTGGCCGAGGGGGCGCGGGTCGTCATCCATTACGGCCGCAACCGGGACGCGGCCGAGGCGCTGCTGGCCGCGCTGGACGGCCGGGGCTGGTGCCTTTCGGCCGACCTGTCCGACCCCGCGGCCCCGCAGGCGCTGTGGGATCGGGCCGTGGCGGCGGCGGGGCGGCTGACCGGGCTGGTCAACAATGCCGGCATCCGTTCCGAGGTCGCCGTCAACGCACCCATGGAGGAATGGCAGCGGGTCTGGGCCCGCGAGATGCGGGTGAATTTCCTGTCGGCCGTGGACCTGTCGAAGCTGGCGATCCTGCATTTCCGGCAAAATGGCGGCGGGCGCATCGTCAACATGGCCAGCCGCGCCGGGCAGCGCGGCTATGCCTCGACTGCCATGGCCTATGGCGCCTCCAAGGCCGCGCTGATCAACCTGACCAAATCCATCGCGCAAAGCCATGGCCATGAAGGCGTGACCTCGGTCGCTCTGGCGCCCGGCTGGGTGCGCACCGAGATGGCCGAGGCCTATATCGCCCAGCATGGCGAGGCGGCGGCGCTGGCCGGCATCCCCATCGCCCGCATGGCCGCGCCCGAGGAGATCGGCGAAATCACCGCATTCGCCTTCCGTCCCTCGCAAGCGTCGCTGAACGGTGCGGTGCTGGATGTGAACGGCGGCAGCTACCTGAGGTAACACCATGCGTTTCCAGAACAAGACCGTCATCGTCACCGGCGCCGCGGGCGGCATCGGCGCGGCGATCAGCGCCCGCTTCGCCGCCGAGGGCGCGCAGGTCGTCGTCACCGACGTGAACGCCGAAGGCGCCGAGGCGACCGTGGCCGAAATCCTGGCGCAGGGCGGCACGGCGCGCGCGCTGGCCGGCGACATCGCGCAGCCCGAAGGCTGCCGGGCGATCGTCGAGAACGTCATCGCCACCGAGGGCGCCATCGACGTGCTGTGCAACAATGCCGGCATCAACCGGCGCGGCAACCTGCTGTCGCTGACGCCCGAGGACTGGCGGCTGTCCTTCGCCATCAATATCGATGCGATGTTCCACCTGTGCCAGGCCGCCCTGCCCCACATGATCGCGGCGGGCGGCGGCGCCATCGTCAACACCGCCTCGCAATGGGGGCTTCATCCGGCGCCGAACCACATCGCCTATAACGTGACCAAGGCGGCGGTGGCGAGCTTTACCCAGAACCTCGCCCGCGACTATGCGCCCCAGAAGATCCGCGTGAACGCCGTCTGCCCGGGCGAGATCCACACGCCGATGCTGGAGGCGGGGGTCAGGCGCGCAGGCCGCACCATCGCCGACCTGGACAGGCTGGTGCCCTTCGGCCGCATCGGCAAGCCCGAGGAGGTGGCGGCGCTGGTCGCCTTCCTCGCCTCGGACGAAGCCGCCTTCATGTGCGGCTCTCTGGTCGAGATCACCGGCGCGCAGGCCGTCGCCTGAGGCAGGACACGAGCCCGGACCCGAGGTCGGCGCGCTTCCCTGCCTCGGTCAAGGAGGCGTTGTTGAGGAAGCCGGGGCAAGGCGCATCTTTGCCGCTGGCGGTGGGAGAAGGCCGATGCGCTCCTCCATCGTTCGGATCAGGGATCGCGATCCACCGGCGCGCAGTTCCAGCACCTGCTTGCCGACAGCGGCATCACCCGCTCGATGGGCGGGGCGGGCTATGTCCGCATGATGGAACGCATCAGCGACGAAGCCCGATCCGACCTTCTCGGCGGCATCGCATTCGCCACGCCGGCATGCGCAAGCGGGGAAGCTCGCCAATCCGGACAAAACGGCCCAGCTTCTGCTTTCCGGCTATGCCGTATCGGAAGCTTCCTCTGGTGAAACGCCTCCGGTGGGCGTCCAACGCAGCGGAGATTTTCTTTCCAGCGCGCCGCTGAGATGCTTTCGCATCAGATAGGACGCCTCCAGCACCTCGTTCTGGTCCAGCGCGTCGAGAATTCGCAGATGGTCGGAGCACTGGATGCGGAACCTGTCGCGATCGACATTGGCGCGATATTCCAGCAGGCGCCGCATCCGGTTGATGCGCACCAGCGAGGTGTGCAGGAAAGGATTTCCGGACATGCGCAGCAATTCCTCGTGAAACAGCGAGCCGTTCTCCAGCAGCCGCTCGGCGGGAAGATTGGCGATGTCGGTTTCCAGCATCCGCTCCTGGATGCGGCGCTGTTCGGACAGGATCTGGCGGTCGAGCCGGAAGCTGGGCTCCAGCATCCCCGCAGGCTCGATGATCATCCGGAAACGATAGATCTGCTCGAAGGACTCCGGAGTCTTGGCAACCGGCAGCAGGCGCCAACCATAGCCCTGCTTGCGCTCGGCCCAGCCCTCGCGCGAGGCGCGCATCAGGATATCGGTCACCTGCGTGCGGGTCAGGCCATAGCGGTCGCGCAGCATCTGCTCGGTGACATCGGCCTCGATCCGGTCGTCGATCCAGTCGTCGGCCAGCCTGTAATAGGCCCGGTTCGCCTCTCGTGGGAGCGGATCGCTGGATTTCAACACCTCCTGCGGCGCTGCACAGGTGAAAAAGCCGCGATTGGGAATCTGCTCGATGATCTTCTGCTCGCAAAGCAGCGCCAGGGCTTCGCGCACCGGAGAGCGTGAGACCCCGAACTGATCGGCCAGCCCCTGGGTAACAAGCTTCGTCCCCACCGGCAGCTCCTTGCCCAGGATGTCGTCCCGGATGCGGCCGGCCAGGCTGATCACCAGCGGCGTCGGAGCTGGGGAACGGCTGCTTTCCGGTTCGTCTCGCATCGCTTTCCGCCTGCTGCTCTTCATGGCCCCATCCTACAGATGATTTTCTTGACGCACAAATCCAAAATTATGATTGCCTTTATTTCGCAACAAAGCCAATCTGACCCCAGGCCGCCTCGATTCGCAGCGCGGCAGAAGGGAGAAGATGAATGCGTTTCCTCGTCCTGCCGTGCGACGGCATCGGGCCCGAAATTACCAAGGCCACAATGGAAGTTCTCGAGGCGGCCAATGCGCGCTTCGGACTGGGTATCGCCAGCGACTACGAGGATGTTGGGTTCCCCAGCCTGGCGAAATACGGCACGACGCTGCGCGATGAAGTGATCGAAAAAGCCAAAACCTATGACGGGATCATCCTTGGCCCGCAATCGCATATGGACTATCCGCCGCGCGACCAGGGCGGGGTGAACGTCTCGGGCGGGTTCCGCGTCAGGCTGGACCTTTACGCCAATGTGCGCCCGGCGCGGACCCGGCCCTTCCTGCCGGGCAAGAAGATGGACCTGGTCATCATGCGCGAGGCGACCGAGGGCTTCTATCCCGACCGCAACATGTTCAAGGGCCTTGGTGAGTTCATGCCGACCGAGGACGTGGCGCTGTCGGTGCGCAAGCTGACCTCGAAGGCCTGCGAGCGGATCGCCCGCGAGGCATTCAAGCTGGCCATGCGGCGGGGCAAGAAGGTGACGGCGGTCCACAAGGCCAACAACTTCATCATCACCGACGGCTTCTTTCTCGACTGGGTGCGCAAGGTCCACAAGGACTTCCCCGAAGTCGAGCTGAACGATGTCATCATCGACGCCATGGCCGCGCATCTGGTGCGCGACCCCTCGCGCTACGACGTCATCGTCTCGACCAATTTCTATTCCGACATCATCTCGGATCTGGCCTCGGAACTGTCGGGCAGCCTCGGGCTGGCCGGCTCGATCAACGCCAATGCGGAAACCGGGCTGGTCTGCGCGCAGGCACAGCACGGATCGGCGCCCGATATCGAGAACCAGAACATCGCCAACCCCTGCTCGCTGATCCTGTCGGTGGCGATGATGCTGAGCTGGCTGGGCGAGCGCAACGGCAACGAGGCGCTGTGCGCCGCCGGGGCCGAGATCGACCGCGCGGTGGATGCCGTGCTGGAAAGGCCGGAAAACCGCACCCGCGATCTGGGCGGCTCGGTCAATACCGACGCCTTCGGCGCGCTGGTCGCGGCCGAGATCGCAAGGCCGGCGGCTTCGTCGGCGGCCTGAGAAAGCACCGGCTTCGCGGGGCCCGGAGGAGGGCTCCGCGAATGATATCGGGCCAGAAGGGGCCCGGAAAGATCGGCAGGCGAGCCGCGCATCGGCGGCAGCGGCATCACCATATCTCGTAATTCAGGGAGGAATGACGATGAAACTCACAAGACGCGCATTCGCGACAGCCGGCTGCGCTCTGGCCCTGGCGGCCGGGGCGGGATGGGCCCAGGATGTTCCCGCAGGCTATCCCGACGACTATGCGCAACTTGTCGAGGCGGCGAAATCGCAGGGAAAGGTGGTGGTCTACACCTCTACCGACATTGCCCAGGCCCAGGCCATGCTGGACGCCTTCACGCAGAAATACGGCATCCAGGTCGAATATAACGACCTGGGCACCAATGGCGCCTATAACCGCGCGATTTCCGAGGCCGCCGCGAACCAGATGGGCGCGGATATCGTCTGGAGTTCCGCCATGGACCTGCAGATGGTGCTGGCCGCCGACGGCTATGCGGAAACCTACGCGTCCCCCGAAACCGGCAACCTGCCGGAATGGGCGGTCTATCAGGACCAGATCTATGCCACCACGGTCGAGCCGATCGGGATCATCTACAATACCGGCGCGATCTCCGAGGAGGAATTCCCCCGGACCCGGGCCGATCTGATCGCCTATCTGAACGAAAACCGGGACAAGCTGCGGGGCAAGGTCGCCACCTTCGACCCGGAAAAAAGCGGCACCGGCTTCCTGCATCACACCAACGACGTCGAGCAGACCGACAATTTCTGGGATCTGGCAAAGGCCTTGGGCGCCGTCGGCGTGCGCACCTATTCCAGCTCCGGTTCGATGCGCGAGACCGTCGTGTCGGGCGAGAATGTCATGTCGATCAACATCATCGGCTCCTACGCGCTGGAATGGGTCCAGGACAGCCCGAACCTGGGCGTCGCCTTCGGCGAGGATTACACCGCCGCCTTCTCGCGTCTTGCGCTTCTGACCAAGGGCGCCCCGCATCCCGACGCCGGCAAGCTGCTGATCGATTTCATGCTTTCGCATGAGGGGCAATCGGCACTCGCCGCGGGCGGGCTGCCCTCGGTGCGCAGCGACGTGACGACCGGATTGAACATCGACTCGCTCAACGAGCGCGTGGGCGGCAGCCTGAAGCCCATTGCGGTCAGCGAGGACCTGCTGACCTACATGGCGCCGCAAAAGCGCGTGGAGTTCTTCCGCGAGTGGAACGCCGCCATCGGCAAATGATCCTCCCGGGTGCCGTCGCCGTTCGCGCGGCACCCCCTTGCAGGACGAGTAACCAGACATGACCGCCAATTCCATCCTTGCCGCGCGGGCAAGTGCCGGGACCGGGATCCCCGCCCCGCCGCCGAAGATCCGCCATCGCAGCGATGCGGGCCTGTATCGCATCATCGTCATCGGCCTGCTCGCCATCGCCGTCATGGCGCCGGTCGGCCTCATCATCTATCAAAGCTTTCTCGACGGGCCCTTCTTCAGCCCCCGCGCCACGCTGAGCTTCAGCGCCTACAGCTATGTGCTGACCGACCCGATGTTCTGGAAGGCCTTGTGGACGACGACCGTCTTCGCGGTCGGCATGGTCGCGATCGCGGTCCCGCTTGGCGGGCTTTTGGCCTTCCTGCTGACCCGGACCGACATCCGCTTCAAGCGGACGCTGGAAATCCTGGTGCTGGTGCCGATGTTCATCTCGTCCATCGTGCTGGCCTTCGGCTATACCGTCTCGGTCGGGCCGTCGGGCTTCGTGTCGATGTGGATGCGCAGCGTCTTCGGCTTCGTGCCGTGGAACCTCTATTCGCTGCCGGGCATCATCCTGATCGCCGGTCTCAGCCATGTGCCGCATGTCTACCTGTATGTCTCGGCCGCGATGCGCAACCTGCCCTCGGACCTGGAAGAGGCGGCGCGCACCTCGGGCGCCAGCATCTGGCAGGTCTCGCGCGACGTGACCCTGCCGATGGTGCTGCCGGCGCTGATCTTCGCCGCCGCGCTGAACCTGCTCTTGGGTTTCGAGACCTTCGGCATCCCGCTGGTGCTGGGCGATCCGAACGGGATCCTGGTCCTGACCACCTATATCTACAAGCTGACGACGCTGTTCGGCGTGCCGACCTATCAGCTGATGGCGGTGGTCGCGGTGGTGCTGATCCTGATCACCCTGCCGCTGGTCTTCTTCCAGCGCCGCCTGCTGCGCAACAGCCGCCGCTATGCCGCGCTTGGCGGCAAGGGCGCGCGGACCACGCGGTTGAAGCTGGGAACGAAGGGCCAGACCATCGCGCTGTCCATCATCGGGCTGTGGCTGTTCGTGTCTGTGGTCCTGCCCATCGGCGGCATCACCGTGCGCGCCTTCGTCAGCGCCTGGGGACAGGGCATCAGCCTGTGGGATCACCTGACGCTGGCCAATTTCGACCGGATGCTCAGCGTGCCCAGCCTCAGCCGGGGGATCGTGAACACGCTGCTGCTCAGCGTGGTGGGCGGGGCCGCGGCGGTGTTCCTCTATCTGCTGATCGGCCTTGCCGGGCATCGCAACACCGGCCACAGCAACACGGTGCTGGACTATATCGTGCTGCTGCCGCGCGCGCTGCCGGGGCTGGTGGTCGGGCTGGCCTTCTTCTGGGTGTTCCTGTTCGTGCCCTTCCTGACCCCGCTGCGCCCGACGCTGATCGCGCTGTTCGTGGCCTATATGATCGTCGGCCTGTCCTATGGCCTACGTCTGCTGCAGGGCACGCTGATCCAGGTCGCGCCCGAGCTTGAGGAATCCGCCCGCACCACCGGCGCCACCATCGGCCGGACATGGCGCGACGTAGTGATCCCCATCGTGCGTCCCGGCCTGGCCGGCGCATGGGCGCTGATCATGATCATCTTCCTGCGCGAATACGCCACCGGCGTCTATCTGATGGGCGCGGGAACCGAGGTGATCGGCTCGCTCATGGTCACGCTGCTGCAGACCGGGGCGATGGACACGATCGCCGCGCTGGCCTTCATCTCGATCATCATGACCGCCGCCGGTCTGACCCTTGCCCTTCGTCTGGGAGCGAAAATCCATGACTGAACTCATCGTCGAAAATGTCCAGAAATGGCTGGGCGGCCTGCAGATCCTGAAAGGCGCCTCGCTGAAAGGGGAACGCGGCTCGATCGTGGCGCTGCTGGGCGCCTCGGGCTCGGGCAAGACCACGCTCTTGCGCTGCATCGCGGGGCTCGAACAGCCCGAGATCGGCTATATCAAGATCGGCGACAAGATCGCGCTGAACAGCGAGAAAGCCATCCAGCTGCCGCCCGAACAGCGCAATATCGGGCTGGTGTTCCAGTCCTATGCGCTGTGGCCGCACCGCACGGTCAAGGAAAACGTGGGCTACGGGTTGAAGCTGCGCGGCGTGAACGCGGCCGAGATGGGCAGGCGCATCCAGCATATCCTGGACCGCCTTGGCCTCGGCCATCTGGCCGACCGCTATCCCAGCCAGCTTTCGGGCGGGCAGCAGCAGCGGGTGGCCATCTGCCGGGCGCTGGTCTACGAGCCCCGCGTGCTGCTGCTGGACGAGCCGCTGTCGAACCTCGACGCCAAGCTGCGCGAGGAAGCCCGCTACTGGATCCGCAAGCTGATCCTGGACCTGGAGATCTGCGCCATCCTGGTGACGCATGACCAGACCGAGGCGCTGGCCGCGGCCGACCATATCCTGCTGTTGGAAAACGGGCGGATCGTGCAGGACGGCTCTCCGCATGACATCTATACCAACCCGACCAGCTTCTACGCGGCGGATTTCCTTGGCGCGAACAATATCGCGCGCGGCAAGGTGCTGTCGGTGAACGGGCCCCAGGTCCTGCTGGGCGGCGACGGCTGGCAGCTGAACGGGGCGGTGCGCGATCCGGCCGGCCTTGCGCCCGGCGCGGAGGCGCAGGCGGTGATCCGGGTCGAACAGATCCGCGTCGCGCAAGAGCCCGGCGCGGGCCGGATCGAGATGCAGCTGGACGACAGCCTCTATCTCGGCGACCGCTGGGAATACCGGCTGCGGCGCGGCGATTTCGCGTTGAAGGCCCACGGGGCGCACAGCCTGCCCGCCGGCCGGGTCTATGCCGACATCTCGCCCGAACATGTCTGGGTGTTCCCGGCACAGGCCGCATGACGTCGCAAGGGCGCGCCTGACCGCGCGTCCGCCATTTTCCCAAGGACCATCCGATGCCGCCCCGTATTGCCCTGATCCACGCCACCCCCATCGCGGTGGACCCGATCCATGCCGCCTTCGCACGCGACTGGCCCGAGGCCGAGCCCATCGACATCATGGATTACAGCCTCTCGGCCGACCGGGCGGCCGGCGGCGGCATCACCCCGCAACTGGCCGAGCGGATCGCGGCACTGGCCCGCTACGGCGTCAGCACGGGCGCGCGGGCGGTGCTGTTCACCTGTTCCGCCTTCGGCAGCGCCATCGAGGCTGCGGCGGCGGAATGCCCGGTGCCGGTGCTGAAGCCCAACGAGGCGATGTTCCAGTCCGCGATCCGCGCCGGCGGCCGGGTGGCGATGATCTATACCTTCCCGCCCGCCGCCGCCTCGATGGAGGAGGAATTCCGCGACGAGGCCGCCCGGCTGAACCCGGATGCCCGCCTGACCTCGATCCTCGCGCCCGGCGCCATCGAGGCGGTCAGGGCCGGGGATATCGCAACGCATAACCGGCTGGTGGCCGAGGCCGCCAAGGGGCTGACGGGTTTCGACGCGATCACGCTGGCGCATTTTTCGACGACCCATGCGCTGGAGGCGGTGCGGGCGGCGACGGAGATTCCGGTCTTCGCCAGCCCGCCGGCGGCAATCGCAAGGCTGAGAAGCCTTCTGGCCTGAAAAAGTGATCGCGCCGGAGGAGCGCGGCAAAAGCTGTTCGTGGACAATGCGGCGGCGCTCTACGGCATTGGCGCCTGACCGAGCGCAGAGAGGAAAACCATGCTGATCGGGGTGATCGCGGACGATTTTACCGGGGCGAGCGATATCGCCAACACGCTGGCCAAGGGGCATGAGGACAGTGCCGGCCTGCGCGTCGTGCAGTATCTGGGCATTCCCGACCGGCCCGCCGATTCCGGCGTCGAGGCCGGGGTGGTGTCGCTGAAAAGCCGCTCGACCCCGGTGGCCGAGGCGGTGCGGGAGTCGCTTGCCGCGCTGGACTGGCTGCTGGCGCAGGGCTGTCGGCAGATCGTGTTCAAATACTGCTCGACCTTCGATTCCACACCTGAGGGCAATATCGGCCCGGTGGCGCAGGCGCTGGCCGAGCGGCTGGGCGCAAGCGGGGTCGTGGTCTGCCCGGCCTTTCCGACGATGGGTCGCACGATCTATCAGGGGCACCTTTTCGTCAATGACCGCCTGCTGAGCGAAAGCGGGATGCAAGATCATCCCCTGACCCCGATGACCGACCCGGATATCCGCCGCTGGCTGTCCCATCAGGTGCCGGGGCCGGTCGGGCTGGTGCCCGCGCCGGTGGTGCGACAGGGCGCCGACGCCATCCGGCAGGCGCTGGCCGACAGCGATGCCACGCTGGTCGTGGTCGACGCCATCGACGACGCCGATCTGATGCAGATCGGCCGCGCCGTCGCCGGGGCGCGCCTGGTGACCGGCGGCTCCGGCATCGCGCTTGGCCTTGCGCGCAATTTCCCGGGCGCAGGCCGCCTCGGTGCAGCGGCGGCCCGGGCCAATGACGCGCCGGGCGCGATCCTTGCCGGAAGCTGCTCGGGCATGACGCGCCGCCAGATCGAGGCGCATGGGCGCGACCATCCGGTGCTGGAAATCGACGTCGAGGCAGTGATGCAGGACCGGCTGGGCGTGGATGACATCGCCGCTTTCCTGCTGCATCACCCGGACCGCGCCCCTCTGGCCTTTTCTTCGGGCCACCCCGGGCAGGTCGCCGCGATGCAGGCGCGATATGGCCGCGAAGCGGTCGCCGGACGGCTTGACGCCCTGTTCGGCGATGTTGCCCGCCGCCTGGTCGCCTCGGGCGTTGGCCGGCTGGTGGTTGCGGGGGGCGAGACCTCGGGCGCGGTGGTCTCGGCTTTGGACCTCGGCGCGCTGGAGATCGGAGCCGAGATCGCGCCGGGCGTGCCGGTCCTGACCTCGGCGGAGGGGCTGGCCCTCGCGCTGAAATCCGGCAATTTCGGGGATGAGGATTTCTTCATCCGCGCTCTGGACATGATGAGAGGCAAGGCATGACCGAACAGGAATTGCGCGAAGAACTGGTCCGCCTGGCGCGCTCGCTTTACGAGCGCGGCTTCTCGGTCGGCTCGGCCGGCAATATCAGCGTGGCGCTGCCGGATGGCTGGCTGATGACGCCGACCAATTCCTGCCTGGGTTTCCTTGAGGCCGACCGCATCTCGCGGCTGGACCGGGACTGGAATCATGTCGGCGGCGACAGGCCCTCGAAAGAGGTCTTCCTGCATCGTGCCTTCTACGAAACCCGCCCCGGCACCGGCGCGGTGGTGCATCTGCATTCGACCCATGCGACCGCGCTGTCCTGCCTTGAGGATCTGGACCCCGAGGATACGATTCCGCCGCTGACCCCCTATGTGGTGATGCGTGTCGGGCGGGTGCCGCTGCTTCCTTATGTCATCCCCGGCGATCCGGCCTCGGGCGACCTGATCCGGGGGCTGGAGGGCCGGCATCCGGCCGTGCTGCTGGCCAATCACGGCCCGGTCGTCTCGGGCCGGAATCTGCGCTCGGCGGTCTATGCCGCCGAGGAGCTGGAGGAAACCGCGAAACTGGCCGTCCTGCTGGCCGGCCGCAAGGTCCGGCTGCTGAAGGGCGCGGATATCGAGGCGCTGGAAGCGCGCTATGCCGCCGCCATGCGATAGGAGAAGCGAGATGTTCGAAGTTCTGGCCCCGACCGGGGAAATCCGCATTGCGATCGCCGTCGGTCCGACGAAATCCGCGGTCTGGACCCGGATCCCCGAGGGCGGGACCGAACCCGAAGGCGTCACCGTCGACCTGGCCCGCCGTATCGGCGAGATCACCGGCCTGCCGGTGCGGCTGGTGCCTCTGTCCAGCTCGGGCGAGATCATCGCCACCGCAGACCAAGGCATCTGGGACCTGTCCTTCACCCCTGTCGACGCAGCCCGCCGCGAGATCGTCGATTTCGGCCCGGCCTATCATGTCGGGGAAAGCAGCTATCTGGTGCGAGAGACCAGTCCCTTCCTCCGGGCCGAGGATCTGCATCGCCCCGGCGTCAGGATCATGGGCGTGGCCGAAACCGCGACCATCCGTTCCGCGCAGAAGGCGGCAGCGGGCGCGCAGGTGACAGGCGCGGCCGCCCTGCCCCAGGCGGTCGCGGCGTTCGAGGCCGGGGAATGCGACGCTTTGGCGCTTGGCCGGCTTGCGCTCGACGATCTGGTGCGGCGCCTGCCGGGCACCCGAATCACCGAAGGCAACTTTCACATCGCAGAAACCGCGATTGCCGTTCCCAAGGGGCGTCCCGAGGCTCTGGCCGCCGCCAGCGAATTGATCGCGCGGATGAAGGCGGACGGCACGGTGGCCGACAGTTTCCGGCGGCATGGCATGGCGGATGCGGTCATCCCGGAATGAGCCGTCCGAGTCAACGCTGCAGAAAGGTCCGGAGACAATGAGCATGTCACACAGGGAAACACCGGGATCATGTCGTGCCGAAATCCGCAGGAAGATCACGTCCCCCGGCGGCCTGCTGCGCTTTGCGACATGAGCCGGCTGCCGGCTTATATTGCCCATCTGCATGGCGGCTTGCCGTTGGCCGGGCGGCCGGGTGCGGCAGGGCGCGACGGCTTTGACGCCGTCGAACGTCCGGACCGCTGCGACATTCCGGCGCCCGAACCGCATGAGCAGTCCGACATGTTGCGGCAGGACCAGAAGATCATCGACCTGCCCGCCGCCGCAGGAGCCGACCTGATCCGCCTGCCGCATATCCATCGCCTGCTGCTGGAAAACGTGCTGCGCAATGCGCCCGACCCGCAGGCCGCCCGTGCCGCGATCCTCGCCTGGCTGGAAACCGGCCGCTCGGAAGCCGAGATCCCCTTCCTGCCGGGCCGCGTGCTGATGCACGACACCACCTGCGGCCCGGCGCTGGTCGATATCGCCGCCATGCGCTCGGCCCTGGCCGAGGCCGGGCACGACCCGCAGCTTCTGAACCCGGTGCTGCCGGTCGATGTCTCGACCGATCATTCGCTGGCGGTGGACGCCTATGCCGTGCCCGGCGCCATGGCCCGCAACATCCGGAACGAATACCGCCGCAATGCCGAGCGTTACCGCTTCATGAAATGGGCAACGAACAGCCTGGCGAATTTTCGCGCCCACCCGCCGGGGACCGGCATCATGCACACGCTGAACCTGGAACGGCTGGCGACGGTGGTGACGGAACGCGACGGCAGGATCATGCCCGACACGCTGATCGGCACCGACAGCCATACGCCGATGATCAACGGCATCGGCGTGCTGGCCTGGGGCGTCGGCGGGATCGAGGCGGAAAGCGTGATGTTCGGCATGCCGGTAATGCTGCGCGTGCCCGAGGTGGTGGGCGTGCGGCTGACCGGGCGGCTGCGCGAGGGCGTGACCGCCACCGATCTGGCGCTGACCGTCACGGAACGGCTGCGCCGCATCGATCTGGCCGACCGTTTCGTCGAGTTCTTCGGGCCCGGCGTCTCGGCGCTCTCGGCCGGGGATCGCGCGGTCGTCGCCAACATGACGCCGGAATTCGGCGGCAATTCCGGCTTCTTCCCGGTCGATCAGGCGACTATCGCCTATCTGCGCCAGACCGGCCGCACGCCCGGCCATTGCGCGCTGGTCGAGGAATATTGCCGCCGTCAGGGCCTATGGTTCGATCCAAGCCAGAGCCCGGTCTTCACCGAGGTGATCGACCTGGACCTGGGCGCGGTCGAGGTCAGCGTCGCCGGCCCGCGCCGGCCGCAGGACCGCATCCCGGCCTCGGCCACCGCCCAGGCCACGGCGGCGATGCGCGGCCATGCGCCCCTTCCCGCCCCGCCGGGCCAGTCGCCGGACGGCGCCGTCGCCATCGCCGCCATCACCAGTTGCACCAATACCAGCGACCCGCGCCTGCTGGTCGCCGCGGGCCTGGTCGCGCGCAAGGCCCGCGCCCTGGGGCTGCGCCCGCCCGCCCATGTCAAGACCTCGCTGGCGCCGGGATCACCCACCGCGCAACGCTACCTGGAGCGCGCGGGCCTGCTGGAGGATCTGGAGGCCGTCGGTTTCGGCATCGTCGGCTATGGCTGCACCACCTGCATCGGCAATTCCGGTCCGCTGCCGGACACGGCCGTCGAGGCACAGGCCGCGGGACGGCTGCAGGTCGCGGTCCTGTCGGGCAATCGCAACTTTCCCGGCCGGGTGCATCCGCAGCTGGAGGCCGGCTTCCTTGCCTCGCCGCCGCTGGTCGTGGCCTTCGCCCTGGCCGGAGACGTGGAACGCGACATCCTGCACGACGAGATCGCGCCGGGCGTGGGGCTGGCCGATCTCTGGCCCTCGGGGGCCGAGATCGACGCGGCGCTGGCCCGGGCGCAGGACGCCGACGACTATGCCGCCGCCTATGACCAGGCCGAGGCGAGCGGGCTCTGGCGCGACCTCGACGCCCCGGACGCGCCGCTGTTTCCCTGGGATCCGGCCTCGACCTATATCCGCCGGCCGCCCTTCGCGGATTTCGCCGGCACGCGGCCGCGGCAGATCATTGCGGCGCCGATCCTGGTGCTGGGCGACGACATCACCACCGACCACATCTCGCCCGCCGGCGCCATCTCGGCCGACAGCGAGGCCGGCCGCTACCTGATCGAGCGCGGCGAGAGACCCGACGACCTCAACGTCTTCTCCTCGCGGCGCGGCAATTGGCAGGCGATGCTGCGCGGGCTCTTCACCAACAAATCGGTGCGCAACCTGCTGGCCGAGGACATCCCGCCCGGCAGCACCATCCTGCCCGACGGGCGGATCCTGCCGCTCTGGCGCGCGGCCGAGCATTACCGCGAGAGCTCCACCCCGGTCGTCATCGTCGCGGGCGAGCGTTACGGCATGGGCTCGTCGCGCGACTGGGCAGCCAAGGGCGCGGCGCTTCTGGGCACGCGGGCGGTGCTGGCGACAAGCTTCGAGCGCATCCACCGCGCGAACCTGATCGGCATGGGTATCCTGCCGCTGCGCCTGCCGGCCGGAACATCGCCGCAATCGCTGGCGCTGACGGTCGCCGACCGGATCGAGATCGCGCTCGATCCGTCGCGGCTGCAACCGCGCGCGCCTGTCGCGGTGGCGATCCATCGCACCGCGGGCACGGTCGAGGAATTCGACGCCACCGCCGCCATCGAAACCAGCCTTGAGATCGAGACGCTGGCGCAAGGCGGCCTCCTGCCCCTGATCCTCGACCGCGCGGCTCGGGCCAAGGCGGCGAACTGACCCGAGGAGGGGAACCGGCGGCGCGGAAAGCCACGCCGCCGGCGATGCGTCAAGCCAGTGCCGCCATCAGGATCAGCGCCAGCGCCACGGTGATGCCGCCGCCGATGCGGGTGGCGATCTGCGCGAAGGGCATCAGCATCATCCGGTTCGAAGCCGACAGGATGGCGATATCCCCTGCCCCGCCCATGCCGCTATGCGTGCTGGTCACGATGGCGGATTCGATCGGATAAAGATTGACCAGCCGCGCGGTCAGAAAGCCCGAGGCCGTCATCGTCAGCACGGTCGCCACGATGGTGATCAGATTGGCGGGCGCGAAGCCCTCGCTCAGCTTTTCCCAGGGCGTCAGCACGATGCCGAAGGCGAAAAGCATGGGATAGGCGATTGCGGTCAGGCAGAACTTGTAGACCGTATAGGAGCCGGCCTGCAGGCGGGGCGTGATGCCGTGGAACAACTTCAGCGCCACCGCCAGCGCCAGCATCACCACCGGCGCCGGAAAGCCCCAAAGCTGCTGGGACAGGGCGCCCGCCAGATAAAGCGTGACCGCGATCATGCCGGCCGCAGCGATGTTCTGGACGTTTCCGTCGGGTTTCACCGGCTCGGCGCCGGCCAGAAGATCATCGTCGCCATGCGGTTGCAGCTGTCCATTGCCGGTAAGTGCCGGCTTGCGACGGCCCAGCCAGCTGAGTGCGCCGGCGCAGATGATGGCGGTCAGGTTGCCGACCAGGATGGCCGGCATCACCCGGGCCAGCACCTCGCCCTGGTCCATGCCGGTGATGCCATGATAGCCGACCGAGAGCGGGATGGCCCCCTCGCCCACGCCGCCGGCCATGATCGGCGCGACGATGAAGAAGAACGTGTCCCAGGTACCCAGCCCCAGCAAGGTGCCGACCAGGGTGCCCACCGTCGCCGCGCAGACCGAGCCGACCGCCAGCGGCACGAAGATCTTCATGAAGCCCTTGATCAGCGTCGAGCGGTCCATGCTGAGGATCGAGCCGACGATCACCGCCGCGATGAACACGTAAAGCACGCCGGTGGACTTGAAGAAGGTCTCGACCACCGAGGTCATCTGCTCGGGAATCCAGCCCTTATAGGCCAGATAGGACGGCACGAATGTGACGACGACCGCCGCGCCGCCGATATTGCGCACGATGGGCAGGCGCTTGCCGATCTCGCCCAGGGTGAAGGCGAAGGCGGCCATGATGCCGATGACGGTGGCAATGTCGCCCTTGACCTTGCCCAGATGAACAAAGCTCGCCAGCACGACGACCAGCAGCACATAGGCGGGCAGCGGGATGATGCCGAGGTCGTGGTCCATCAGGCGGGCCCATGCGTTTCTGCGGCGTTCCGGCTCGGCGGATGGAATGGCGTGGGTTGGGGTAGAAGCGGTCATGACATCCTCCCGGAATGCGATCAGGCGAAAGACGGAAAATCGAAGAGCGTGGCCGGATTGGCGGTCAGGATCGCGGCCATCCGCGCATCGTCGGCCACCCATGCCCGCAACCGGCCAAGATCGGCGTTGCTGTCGATCTGGCGGAACGGCTCGATCTGGTCGGGGCTGCGGGCGGCCCGGTCGGCGCCGCCGCCGGTATGCGGCCAGTCCGACGCCCAGACCATGCGCTGCGGCGCCGCCTCGATCATCGCCTCGGCCGCCGGGCGCAGTTCCGAATGGTCGGGGCTGCGGCAACCGCAGCGATAGGGGGCCGACAGCTTGACCCAGACCCTCCCGCTTTCCAGCGCCCGCAGGATGGCGGTGAAATCGCGCCCGGATACCTCAGTTCCCGCCTTGAAGCCGGCATAATGGTCAAGGATCAGCGGCACCTCGCGGACCGCCTGCACCGCGGCGGCCGCAGTCGCGGTATCCACGTAAAGCTGCACGGCCATGCCGGTGCCGGCGAGTCGCCGCGCCGTGGCCTGAATCGTGGCCAGCTTGTCGACCGCCTTGCCGCCACCGGCCTCGAAATTCACCCGCAGGGCGCGGATGCCGGCGGCGTGCAGGGCCTCTAGTTCGGCATCGCTGACGGTTTGCGGATCGATCACCGCCACCCCGCGCGAGACCTGCGGGCCAAGCGCCTGCAGGGCCGAAAGCAAGCAGCGGTTGTCGGTGCCGTAAACGCTGGGCTGCACCAGGACGCATCGACCCAGGCCAAGGCGCGCCATATGCTGTTGCAATGCCTCGCAGCCGGCGGGACCGGGCGTATAGGCCCGGTCCGGGACATAGGGGAAATGGTCCGGGTCGAAGACGTGGACATGGCTGTCGCAGGCTCCGGCGGGAAGTGCGGTCATGAGGGTTTCCTTTCGTCCGGCACGCGGATCAGCCAGCGGGCGACCAGCGGCGCGCCCAGGATGACCAGCAGGATGCGGGTCAGGTGGTGGATGACGACAAAGCCCAGGTCGGCGCCGGCAATGATCGCCAGCATCGACATCTCGGCCTGGCCGCCGGGGGCAAAGGCCAGGAACCCCTCGACCGGCGGGGCGATGCCGGTCAGCGTCACGGTCTCGGTCACGATCGCGGCCAGGGCGGCAAGGATCAGCACGAAGGCCGCGCTGCCCATGACGGTGTCGCGAAACTCGCGCAGGGTGACGCCGGCATAGCCGATGCCGATGCCCAGCCCGATGAAGAATTGCGCGGCCCAAAGCGCCTCGCGCGGCGGGCGCATGTGCAGGAATCCGGCCAGCGACAGGATCGCGGCGACGATCAGCGGCCCGAGGATGGCCGCGCCGAAAAGCCCGGCGCGCTCGGCCGCCTTCCAGCCCAGGATGGCCGCGGCCAGCATCGTCGCCAGCTCGGAAAGAGGCAGGTCGGTCGCGGGCGGGCCGACCGGATTGCCCAGACCGACACCGTAAAGATGGACCAGCAGGAACGGCACCAGCACCAGGATCACCATCAGCCGGGTGACATGGACCAGGGACAGCTGCCGGACATTGGCGCCGGCCTCCTGGCCGAAGATGGTCATGTCGGCCGCACCGCCCGGCATCGCCGCATAGAAGGCCGTTATCGGATCGAAACCGCAGATCCGGCGAAAGAAGGGCACCCCGACAAGGACGATGGCGACGATATAGACCGGCACCAGCGCCACCGAGGCCAGCATCGAGGGCAATCGCTGGATGACCTCGGGCGTCACCGATGCGCCGATCGCGACCCCGAGCACCGTGCGGGCCGCGACCGAGATCCGTCCCGGCCCGGTCAGGGGCGCACGCAGCAGCGCGGCGACCAGGCAGGCCGTCATCGGTCCGAACAGGAAAGGCAGCGGCAGCCCCAGCAGCCAGAACGCCGCCACTCCGCCCAGACCCAGCAGAAGGGTCAGCACTTTCCGGCCAGCCAGGGACAGCATGGCGGGCATCTCTCAGCCCAGTTCGACTTCTGTGGAATGGGTGACGACCGGCGGCTTCGCGAAGAAGGGCGAGGCCAGTTCGCGCCATTTCTGGAACCCTTCCGAGGCGCGGAAAGTGACCATGTGATCCTCGACGCTGCGCCATTTCACCAGCAGGCGATAGGTGTCGGGCGCCTCGAGGACGCGGCGCAGTGCAAGACCCAGACAGCCCTCGGCGGCAAGGAAATGCGGGCGGGCGGCTGCAACGGCTTGCTCGAATGCGGCGGGCTCGGTCACGGAAATCTCCGCCACCTCAAGGACATGGGACATGGCCTGGACTCCTGTTTGCGGGATGAGGCCGGGCCATGCCGGCCCGGCAGGGACTCACGCCTTGGCGTGGCCGTGTTCGGCATCGATGCTGCGCGTCTCGCCGGTGGCGATCATGGTGCGGGTCGCGTCCACCGTGGCATAGGTCCAGAAGATCTTCATCGGCCGGTCGGTTTCGTTCAGGAAGCGATGCGGCACGTTCGCGGGCACCCAGGTGGTGTCGAAGGTGCCCAGGTGGTGGCGGGTGCCGTCGATCTCGACCACCGCCTCGCCCTCGATCACCATCACGCTTTCCTCGCAATTATGCGTGTGCAGCCCGATGGCGGCGCCGGGGTCGAAATGGGTGATGCCGTTGATCATGCTGGTCGAGCCGCAGCGGCGCGTGACCAGCGGCGTCGTCCGCGCGCCGCCGCCGCGGTCATTGGTCTTCAGTTCGGACGGACGAAGGATGGCGGGTTCAGCCATGGTTTCACCTCACTTTGCGGGACCGATCCAGACGGTCTTGATGTTGACGAATTCGCGGATGCCGTAGACGCCAAGCTCGCGGCCATAGCCCGAACGCTTGATGCCGCCGAACGGATAGCGCGGGTCCGAGGCGGTCATGCCGTTGACGAAGACCGCCCCGGCGTCGATGCGTCGCGCCAGATCGCGGGCGCGGGCGGCGTCGCCAGACCACAACGCACAGCCAAGGCCGTATTCGCTGTCATTGGCCATGGCGATGGCGTGGTCGGCATCCCTGGCGCGCACGATGGCGGCGACCGGGCCGAAGGTTTCCTCGACGAAGGCGACCATGCCGGGTTTCACATGATCCAGAACGGTCGGCGGATAATAGAAGCCGTCACCTTCGACCGGCGCACCGCCCAGCTTCAGCACGGCGCCTTCGGCGACCGAACGCTGCACCTGGTCGTGCAAGGTGGCCAGCAGGTTGCCGCGCGCCATGGGACCGATTTTCGTATCCCGCTCCATCGGATCGCCGATTTTCAGGTCAGCCGCCTTCTGCACGAACAGCTCGACGAAGCGGTCGGCGACGCTTTCCTCGACGATGAACCGCTTGGCGTTGACGCAGCTTTGCCCGACATTGATGTAGCGCGCCTTCACGGCCGTTTCGGCGGCGGCCTCCAGATCGGCGTCGGCCAGCACGATGAACGGGTCCGAGCCGCCCAGTTCCAGCACCTGCTTCTTCAGCGCGCGGCCTGCCTGTGCGGCAACGATGGCCCCGACCTCGGTCGAGCCGGTCAGGGTCACGGCGGCGATGCGGTCGTCGGCGATGATGCCGGCGACCTGCGAATTGTCGATGAGCAGCGTCGCGGTCAGGCCCTTGGGCGCGCCGGCCTTCTCCATCACCTCTTGCACCGCCAGCGCGCATTCCGGCACGTTGTTGGCGTGTTTCAGGATGGCGCCGTTGCCCGCCGCCAGCGCCGGGGCGGCAAAGCGGAAATACTGCCAGAACGGATAGTTCCAGGGCATGATCGCCAGCACCACGCCAAGCGGGTCGAATTCGACCACGCTTTCGGTGGCATTCGAGGGCACCGGTTCATCCGCCAGGTAGTGCGGCGCGTGCTCGGCGTAGAAATCGCAGTTATAGGCGCATTTCTCGATCTCGGCCTCGGATTCCGCGATGGGCTTGCCCATTTCGCGGGTGATCATCTCGGCATAGCGCGTCTTGCCGGCGCGCAGCACCTCGGCCATGCGGGTCAGCAGCCCGACCCGCTCGGCCACGGGAACAAGGCGCCAGGCGCGCTGCGCCCGCGCGGCGGCCTCCAGCGCGGCATCGACGGCGGCGGCGTCCTGCAAATCGTAGCTCTGGATCGGCTGGCCGGTCGCTGGGTTGACAGAGGTGATCGTGCTCATTCGGTGACTCCTGTTGAAAGGCTGGAAGCGCCGGGGAGGAGGCGCTTCCAGCGGGACAGAAAGCGCGCGCTTTCCGCCATGGGGATGCCGGGGATGTATTCAAAGCCGATGGCGCCGCCGTAGCCGGCGCCGGCCAGCGCCGAAAGCAGAGCCGAAAAGTCGATGCGCCCCGTGCCGGGCTCGTGCCGCCCGGGATGATCGGCGATATGGACATGGCCGATGCGGTCGGCATTGGCCGCGACCCATGCCGCCGGATCCTCGCCCAGGACGGCGGCGTGATAGCTGTCGAAGAGCAGGTCGAAGCGGCGGGCAAAGGCATCCTGCAATTCCGCCGCCGCCCGCAGCGTGCCCATGTAATAGCCGGGGATGGTGATCGCCTCGACCAGCAGGCGCACGCCGGTGCCTTCGCAGTGCTCCAGCGCCCAGCCGAGATTGGCGCGATAGACCTCGCCCGCGTCCAGCCAGCCCCCTGTGACAACGCCTGCCATCGGGTGGAGATAGGGGCAGCCGATGGCCTGTGCGTAATCCAGCGCCCGGTCGAAACCGGCGCGGAACTCGGCCTCTCGCCCCTTCAGGCAGGCAAGACCCTTTTCGCCCTCGCGCCCCATCCCCGAGGTGATCTGCGAGAAGCCCAGGCCCAGATCGTCGAGCCGCCTGCGCATTTCGGCCGCCGGAATCTCGTAAGGCCCCGGATGCTCGACGGCGGTGAAGCCGTCGCGGGCGGCCGCCGCCAGCCGATCGGCCAGCGGCACATCGGCGTAGAGATAGCCGATATGGGCCGAAAGCCGGATCATGCCGCCAGCGCCGAAGGGAAGACGACGCCCAGCCGCGCGCCTTCGGCGGTCAGATCGGCGATCACGTTGTCGGTGACGGGGATGCCGTCGCGGCGGCGCTGATCCTCGCGCCGCTGCTCGGGCTCGCCGGGCAGCATGATCTCATCGACGCCAGCGGCGCGGGGCAGTTCCTTGATGCGTTCATAGAACGTATCCATCCGCGCCTGGAAATCGGTCAGGGCCATGAACAGGTCGGGCCGGATGGCGAAGAACAGGTGGCCGACGTTCTGCGGTTCCGAGTGGTCGAAATAGAGCGACTTCACGTCACCGCCGAAATTGGCCCCCGTGAACACGCCCGACAAAAGGTCCATCAGCGTGCCCAGGACCGAGCCCTTGACGCCGCCGAAGGGCAGGCAGACGCCCTCGAACGCCTTGGCCGCATCGGTGGTCGGGTTGCCGTCCACATCCAGCGCCAGCCCGGGCGGGATCGGGTCGCCCTTCATCGCCGCCAGCCGGATCTTGCCGCGCGCGATGACGGTCATCGCCATGTCCATGACATAGGGCGGATGCGTGCCGCCCGGGATGCCTGCCGCGATGGGACTGGCGCCCAGGAAGGTGGTCCGCCCGCCCCACATCGGGATCGCCGGCGAGGAATTGGTGAAGATCAGCGAGATATAGCCGCGTTCGATCGCCCGCAGCGCATAGCAGGCCCCCATGCCGAAATGGGTCGAGCGATGCACGCCGGCGAGGCCGATTCCCATCTCGCCCGCCAGATCGCAGGCCGCATTCATCGCCACGTCCGAGGCGATGAAGCCCATGCCGTTGTCGCCATCGACATGGGCGACCGCGCCCGCGACTTGGGCGACCCGGACTTCGGGGCGCGGATTGACGAGTCCGCGCCGCAGCCGCTCCAGATACATCGGGATGCGGCTGACGCCATGGCTGTCCACCCCGCGCAGGTTGGCCTTGACCAGATCGCCCGCGACCAGGGCGGCATCGGCCTCGCGCAGCCCGGCGGCGAGGAACATGGCCCGGGCATAATCGGTCAGCGCCTCGGCGGTGAAAAGCTGCGTCATGGCTTGCTCCTTTGGCGCAGGATCATGGGAAGGACGACAAGAGCCGCAGCGATCATCAGCAGGGACAGCGACAGGGGCTGCGTGAAGAAGACCGTGGCGTCGCCCTGGCTGATGGTCAGCGCGCGGCGGAACTGCTGCTCGGCCAGCGGGCCAAGGATCAGGCCGACGATGCAGGGCGCGATGGGGATGTCATAGCAACGCATCCCGAAGCCGATGATGCCGATGATCCAGAGCAGCACCACATCGGTGATGTTGTTGTTCAGCGTATAGGCGCCCATGGTGGCAAACAGCAGGATGCCGGCATAGAGCCAGGGCCGCGGCACGGCCAGAACCTTCACCCAGACCCCGGCCAGCGGCAGGTTCAGCACCAGAAGCATCAGGTTGCCGATATAAAGGCTCGCGATCAGGCCCCAGACCAGTTCTGGCTGCTTGTCGAACAGCGTCGGGCCGGGCTGGATGCCGTATTGCTGGAAAGCCGCCAGCATGATCGCCGCCGTGGCCGAGGTCGGCAGGCCAAGCGCCAGCAGCGGCGCCAGGACACCTGCGGCCGAGGCGTTGTTGGCGGCCTCGGGACCGGCGACGGCCTCGATGGCGCCCTTGCCGAATTCCTCGGGTTTTTTCGACAGCCGCTTTTCGGTCAGGTAGGACAGGAAGGTCGGGATTTCCGAGCCGCCGGCCGGCAGCGCGCCGATGGGGAAGCCCAGCGCGGTGCCCCGCAGCCAGGGCTTCCAGGACCGCCGCCAGTCCTCGCGGTCCATCCATTTCGAGCCCTTGAGGGCGTAGATTTCCTCGTTCTCGTAGCGGTGGCGGGCCAGCGTGTAGAGCGTCTCGCCCACGGCGAACAGGCCCACCGCGACCACGACCACGTCGATGCCGTCCAGCAGCTCGGGGATGCCCAGCGTGAAGCGCGCCTGCCCGGTCTGCAGGTCGATGCCCACAAGGCCCAGCGCCAGGCCGAACAGCAGGCTGGCGAGCCCGCGCGAGAGCGAGTCGCCCAGCACCGCCGTCACCGTGGTCAGCGCCAGCACCATCAGCGCAAAATAGTCCGCCGGGCCGAACAGCAGCGCCAGCTTGACCATCAGCGGCGCGACGAAGGTCAGCGCGGCTGTGGCGATGGTGCCCGCGACGAAGGACCCGATGGCCGCCGTCGCCAGGGCCTGCGCGCCGCGTCCCTGCCGGGCCATGGCGTGCCCGTCCAGCGCGGTGACGATGGAGGCGCTTTCGCCCGGCGTGTTCAGCAGGATCGAGGTGGTCGATCCGCCATACATCGCCCCGTAATAGATGCCGGCGAACATGATGAAGGCCGAGGCGGGCTCCATCCCGTAAGTCACCGGCAGCAGCAGCGCCACGGTCAGCGCCGGGCCGATGCCGGGCAGCACGCCGATGGCGGTGCCCAGCACCACGCCCAGAAGGCACCAGCCCAGGTTGCCGATGGTGGTCGCAACCGAAAAGCCGTGCATCAATGCGGAAAACGTGTCCATCCCTGCCCCTCAGATCTCGTAGCCGAAATGGGTCAGCACCTGCTCGACCACGGTGCCCACCGGCAGCGCCAGATCCAGCACGCGGTCGAAGAGCCCCCAGGTCACGATGGTCAGCGCCAGTCCCAGCGCCAGCGAGCGGCCGATGCGGCGCTCGCCGAAGGCATGGGCGACGGTCGCATACATCAGCGACCCGGCGATGACCCAGCCCAGCCATTCCAGCGTCAGGATCATCACCAGAAAGGCGATGGCGCCCTGGAAGGCCGCGCGCAGGTCCAGTTCGCGGAAAGGTTCGAGCTGGCCCCGGCGGCGCCATGCCTCGTGGCAAAGCTTGGCGCCGACCGCCGCCAGCCCGGCGCCGATGATGGCCGGAAACAGCCCCGGCCCGACGGCAGCCTTGGTGGCGATGCCGGGCTTCGACCAGACATCCAGCAGCATGTAGGCGCCCAGGCCAAGGCAGAAGACCCCCGGCACCAGTTCGGCATTGTGAGGACGCAGCAAGCGTTTCATGACGAAGCCCTCCGCGCCCCGATCACAGGACGCCCGCGTCCTTCAGGGCCTGGCCGATGCGGTCGGTCTCGGATTGCAGGAAGGCATCGAATTCCTCGGCCGGCTGATAGCTGTCGATCCAGCCGCGGGTTTTCAGCGCCTCGGCCCATTCCGGGGATTTCACCATGTCGTCGATGGCGGCTTTCAGCGCCTCGCGGTCGGCATCCTTCGCCTTGGGATTGGCGACGATCCCGCGCCAGTTCTGCACCGCCAGATCGACCCCGGCCTCCTTGAAGGTCGGCACGTCCACGCCGTCGATGCGTTCCTCGCCCGAGACCGCCAGAGCGCGCAGATCGCCATTCTCGACCTGGGCGCGGAACTCCTCATACCCCGAAATCCCGACCGTGGCATGGCCGCCGAGGACCGAGGCCAGAACCTCGCCGCCGCCGGCATGGACGACGTAGTTGATCGCGGTCGGATCGACGCCCACGGTCTTGGCAAACAGCCCCGCCGTGATGTGATCGACCCCGCCGATGGACCCGCCCGCCCAGGACACCGCGCCCGGATCGGATTTCAGCTTCGCGATCAGGTCATCCAGCGTCTTGATATCGGACTTGGCCGGCACGACGATGGCATCGACGTCGCCCATCAGCCGGGCGATGGGCGTCACGTCCTCCAGCGTCACCGCCGATTTGGTCGAAAGCACGCCGCCGACCAGCGCAAAGCCCACGATCAGGGCCGAGGGCTTCCTGGGCCGCGAGGTCACGAATTGCGCCAGCCCCACGGTGCCGCCGCCGCCGGCGACATTCGTCACCTCGACCGCCGGCACGGTGCCGCGGGCCTGCAAGACGCCCTGCACGGCGCGGGCCAGCTGGTCATAGCCCGAGCCGGGGCTGGACGGGGCCAGCAGCTCCAGCGAGGGCAGCAGTGCGTCGGCCTGCGCCGGGGCAAGGCTTGCGACGCTCAGCGCGCCGGCCATCAGCACGGCAAAGGCGCGACGGGTGATCCTGGTCATGGCTCTTCCTCCCTTTCGGTCCCTCCCGGACCGTTCGTTGAAAAATCAGGCCAGCGCGGCGACGACCGCGTCGGTGAAGGCCGCAGTGCCCAGCGGCCCGCCCAGATCGGCGGTGCGGCTCTCGGGCCGGTCCAGTGTGGCTTCGACGGCGGCCCCGATGGCGCGGGCGGCCTGGTTCAGCACCGGCTTGCCTTGCTTGCTGCCCAGGTGATCCAGAAGCATCGCCGCCGACAGGATCAGCGAAGTCGGGTTGGCCTTGCCCTGGCCCTGAATGTCGGGCGCCGAGCCGTGCTGCGCCTGCGCCACGCAGACATCGGCGCCCTGGTTGATCGAGCCGCCCAGGCCCAGGCTGCCGCACAGTTCGGACGCCTCGTCCGACAGGATGTCGCCGAACATGTTGGTGGTGACGATCACGTCGAAGGCATCGGGCTTGCGGATCAGCAGCGCGGCCGTCGCGTCGACGATCAGCTCCTCAAGAGCGACGTCCGGATAATCCGCGGCGACCTTGCGCACCTCGCGCAGGAACAGGCCGTCCGACAGCTTCACCACATTGGCCTTGTGCACCGCCGTCACCTTCTTGCGGCGGCCGCGCGCCAGTTCGAAGGCGGCTTTCGCGACATTGCGCGAGGCACGCGCGGTGATCTTGCGGACCGACAGCGCCATGTCCGGGTCGGGCATGAACTCGCCGGTTCCGGCGAACATGTTGCGGTCGGAATAGAAGCCCTCGGTGTTCTCGCGCACGATGATCAGGTCCATCGGCTTACGCAGCACCGTCAGGTCGGGCCGCGACTTGCAGGGGCGGACATTGGCGAAAAGCTCGAACTTGACCCGCAACTCGCCCGAGGGGTTGATGCCGCCCTTGTCGCGAGTCGGATAGTCGTAATGCGAAACCGGGCCCAGGATGACGCCGTCCATCTGCGGGATGCGCTCCATCACCGCATCGGACAGCGTGGTGCCCTGCTCGGCCAGCGATTTCAGGCCGATATCGGCCTGTTCGATCTGCAACCCCAGGCCGAAACGGCGGTCGGCCGCATCCAGCACGCGCAGGGTGGCTTGGGTGATTTCAGGGCCGATCCCGTCTCCGGGCAGAACCAGAAGGCGCACGTCGTTCATCCTTGTTGTTTGCTGGAGAGCTGTCGGGGCGCGAGCCGGTATCCCGTCCGCGTTTCCGGCGCGACCTCCTCCAGTGGTCTTTTGATGTATGTAAATGCCAGATACGTAATGATTCGGAATTTTGCAACACAAAAATACCAATTGTCTTGGCAGATGCCCTGCCGCATGCCATTTTCATGGAAACCCCCTCGGAAAGGCTCGCATGACCAACCTCGCCAACACCCTCGTCAGCCAGATCGCCGCGCATATCAGTGCGGACGGGTTGCAACCCGGCGACCGGCTGACCGAGCGCAAGCTGGCCGAGCAGTTCCGCGTCTCGCGCTCGCCGGTGCGGGCGGCGCTGAAGCAGCTGGAAGAGGCCGGGGTGCTGGTCTCAGGCGACCGCAGCGGCTATCGGCTGGTCGATGCCGCAGCCGCCGAGCAGTTCAACGCCCCTGTCGCGGAAGTCGATGAAGATGAAAGGATCTATCTGCAGATCGCCGACGACCGCGTGACCGGAAAACTGCCGGAGCGGATCATGGAAAGCGAGTTTCAGCGCCGATACGACCTGACCAAGGGCCGGCTGGCCAAGCTGTTGCGGCGCATGGCGCAGGAGGGGTGGATCGAGCGCCTTCCGGGTCATGGCTGGGAATTCCTGCCGGTGCTGACCTCGCTGGAATCCTATCGCGACAGCTATCGCTTCCGCCAGCTGATCGAGCCGGCGGCGCTGCTGGAACCGCGCTTCCAGCTGAACCGCCCGGTGCTGGAAAGCCGGCTGGCCGAACAACGCTGGCTGGTCGAGGGCGGGATCTGGACCGTGCCGGATGCGAAACTGTTCGAGCTGAACAGTGGCATGCACGAATCGGTCATCGAATGCAGCCAGAACATCTTCTTCATCGACGCGCTGAAGCGGGTGGACCGGCTGCGGCGCCTGATCGACTATCGCCAGATGCTGGATCGCGACGTGGCGCGCGAACGCTGCCTTGAGCATATCGAGCTGCTGCACCTGGTGTTGATGGGCCGCAACGAAGAAGCCTCGGAATTCATGCGCCAGCATCTGGCGGCGCTGGGGCCCCTGAAAAGCCGGGCAAGAGCGACTGGGTGAGGCCCATGGGAAAAAGGTCCCCTTGCGGGTCCGAGGCATGGCGCGGCCCACAGCGGACAGGAAAACATTGCTCGCAGTCCGGAGAAGGTCCCAGCGGTCCGCGACCTGCACACCGCACCCGGACGCGCCTGTGAAACGGCGCGCCCATGTTGCAGGCGCGCCGATATGGTGTGCGGTGCCGACCGGCATTCCTGTAACACCACCCTCTGCATCCACGCGCCTACAACTTTGTGGTGGAGGACATAGGGTAGAGCAGGATACGGGACGCTCACCAGATCAAGCGGAACTCGTGTTGTTCCGGTACCGATAGAGCCGCGCAACCTCGAACAGCACCGGCACCAGGATCGCGAGGAATGCGATCGCAAGCAGCGTTGCGGCAATGGGACGCGTGACGAACACGGTCATGTCGCCCTGGCTGATGGTCATCGCGCGGCGGAACTGCTGTTCGGCAAAGGGGCCGAGGATCATGCCGATGATCACCGGACTGGTGGGGAAGTCATAGCGCCGCATGAAGAAACCCATCACGCCGATGCCGTAAAGCAGAGCCAGGTCGAAGACCGAACGGCTGATCCCGTAGGTGCCGATGGTGGCGAAGACCAGGATGCCGGCATAAAGATAGGGCGCCGGGATCTTCAGGATCTGCACCCACAGCCCGACCAGCGGCAGGTTGAGGACCAGCAGCATGATGTTGCCGATATAGAGGCTGGCGATCAGGCCCCAGACCAGGTCCGGCTGGGTCGAGAGAAGCTGCGGCCCGGGATTGATGCCGTAGCTCTGGAACGCCGACAGCATGATCGCGGCGGTCGCCGAGGTCGGCAGCCCAAGCGTCAGCAGCGGCACGAACACGCCTGCGGCGGAGGCGTTGTTTGCCGCCTCGGGACCGGCCACGCCTTCGATGGCGCCCTTGCCGAACTCCTCAGGATGTTTCGAGAGCCGTTTTTCCATGAAGTAGGACAGGAAGGTCGGGATCTCGGCGCCGCCCGCGGGCATGGCGCCGATGGGAAAGCCGATCAGCGCGCCGCGAAGCCAGGCTTTCCAGGACCGGGCCCAGTCACGCGCATTCATCCACAGCGAGCCCTTGATCGGCACGATCTCGTCCTGGCCCCGGCGATAGCGCGAGGCGAGGTGCAGCGTCTCGCCCACGGCGAACAGGCCGACGCAGACGATCACCACGTCGATCCCGTCCAGCAGCGCCATCTGCCCGAAGGTGAACCGCGCCTGGCCGGTCTGCAGGTCCACGCCGATCAGCCCGATGAAGAGGCCGATCGCCAGCGCCGACAACCCCCGCAGGATCGATGTGCCCAGCACCGCCGAGACGGTGACGAAGGCCAGCACCATCAAGGCGAAGTAATCGGCGGGCGAGAAGAGCAGCGCCAGCTTGACGATGATCGGCGCCAGGACCGTGATGCCGACGACTCCGATGGTGCCTGCCACGAAGGAGCCGATGGCGGCGGTGGCCAGCGCGGGGCCGCCGCGGCCGGACCGGGCCATCTTGTGCCCCTCGAGGGCCGTGACGATGGTCGCGCTTTCGCCGGGCGTGTTGATGAGGATCGAGGTCGTCGAGCCGCCGAACATCGCGCCGAAATAGATGCCGGCGAACAGGATGAAGGCTGCGGCCGGTTCGACCTGGAAGGTGATCGGCAGCAGCAGGGCAATGGTCAGTGCGGGCCCAAGGCCGGGCAAGACGCCGATCGCGGTGCCCAGCGTGACACCGACGACCGACCAGAGCAGGTTCATCGGCGTCAACGCGACCGAGAAGCCGTGCAGGAGTGAGGTGAAGCCTTCCATCAGAGGAGATCCTCGATAAGTCCGCCGCCCATGCGAAGCCCGAGAAGCTGCGCGAAGCCGTAATAAGCGACGAGTGCCAGGACGAAGCCGATCAGCGCCGCCAGCCAGATGCGCCGGGCGCCGAACCCCTTGGCGACCATCAGATACATCAGGCTGGAGGACAGGATGAAGCCGAGGGGCGCGATCAGGAGCAGGTTCAGGACCAGACCCCCGCCGACCCAGGCCATGGGGATCAGGTCGGGGCGCGGCTCATCGGGGTCGGTGGCCTCGCACCGCCAGGTCCCGGTCCGGGCAGTAACCAGCAGAAGCGTGCCCAGCACGACAAGCGCCGTGCCGACGATGCGGGGAAAGAAGGTCGGGCCGATGCGCGCATAGGCTGGCGAGACGGTGACCAGCGTGGTCGCCCAGACCACGCCGATGCCCGTCGCCAGAACCGCCAGCGCGACGATGGTGGGCCCAAGTCGCGAACGCCGTTCCATGGCCCTACCCGGCTGCCAGGCCAAGGCCCTGGAGCACGGAGCGGATCCGATCCGTGTCCTCGGCCAGATAGGCGGCGAAGTCGTCGCCGGCCAGGAACAGCCGGTCCCAGGAGCGGCTTGCCAATTCGGCCTGCCAGGCCTCGGAGGCGTCCATCCGGGTCAGCATGTCGATCAACCGGGCGCGGTCCTCGTCGCTGATCGCCGGAGGCGCGAAGACGCCGCGCCAGTTCAGCAGTTCGACATCAAGCCCTTGCTCGCGGATGGTCGGCGCGTCGATGCCCTCGACCCGCTCGGGCGCCGAGATGCCGATGACGCGCAGGTTGCCCGCCCCCACCTGTTCCGAGAATTCGCCCCAGCCGGACACGCCGCAGGTGACCTGGTTGCCCAGAAGCGCCGCCATGGCCTCGCCGCCGCCGGCAAAGGCGACATAGCTCAGCGCCAGCGGATCGACGCCCGCGGCCTGGGCGACAAGGCCCGCCAGCATGTGGTCGCTGCCACCCGCGCTGCCGCCCGCCCAGGAGACCGAGCCGGGATCGGCCTTCAGCTTGGCCACCAGGTCCTCCATGGTCTGGATGTCGGACGCGGCGGGCACGACGATGGTCAGGTATTCGCCCGTCAGCCGCGCGATGGGCGTCACCATCGTCAGGTCCACCGGCGCGTTGTTGGTGATGATCGCGCCGATCATCACCATGCCGCCGGTCATCAGCGCATTGCCCTCGCCGGAATACTGGTTGATGAACTGCGGCAGGCCGATGGTGCCGCCGGCGCCGCCGACATTGGTGATCCGGGCCGAGCCGATCAGCCCTTCGCCGCGCAGGATCTGGTCCATCACGCGCGCGGTCTGGTCCCAGCCGCCGCCCGGCGCCGCCGGCACGAAGATCTCGAGCGAGCCGATCTCTTGCGCCAGCGTCAAGGTCGGCATGGCCGCCATCAGGCCGATGGCGCCGGTCGTCATCATGAAGTTTCTCCGGTTCATGGTCTCTTCTCCTCCCTGAAGGTGCGGTCCCGCGCGACTAGTCCCCGTCGCCCGGAAGCTTGCGGTTCTCGGGACCCTCATAGGTCCAGAGCCATTGCCGGGGGATCGGCCCCTTGTTGCGCTGCGACCCCAGGCTTTGTTCATAGGCATGCGCCAGGATCCCGACCGAGCGGGACAGGATGAACAGCCCCCGGCAGAGCGGCGGCGCAAAGCCCAGCTCGGCATAGATCGCGGCCGTGGCCCCGTCGATGTTCATGGGCACCGGGCGCGACTTCGTCCGGCGCAGATGCGCGTCGATGGCGCGGGCGATGGCGGCAAAGCGCCCCTCGACCGTTCCCGCCGCCACGGCATCGTCGATCAGCGACAAAAGCCGGGGCGCGCGCGGATCGACCGGATGGAAGCGGTGGCCGAATCCCGGCAGGTATTTCATGCCGGCCGCCGCCTGTCGCGCCAGCACTTCCGGCACCGCCTCGGGGCCGCCTGCCGCGTCGATCTCGTGATAAAGCTCCACCGCCTGCTCGCCCGCGCCGCCATGGACATCGTCGAGCACGTTGATCGCCGAGGCCATCGCGCCGTTGATCCCGACGCCCCCCGTCACCGCGATGCGCGAGATCGCGATCGAGGGCGCCTGCGGGCCGTGGTCGACGCCCGCCACCATCGCCGCCTCAAGCAGCCGGGCCTGCGCCTCGGTCGGCAGTTCGCCGCGGGTCATCAGCCAGACCATCTGCGGATAGGTGACGCGCCCGATCAGATCCTCGACGGCATAGCCGCGCATCCGGATTTCGCCGGGGCGCATCTTGATGATGGATGTCGCCCACCAGTCTTCGGCCAGTTTCCGGTCGTCGCCCATCAGATCACCCCTTCTGATTTCAGCCGCGCGATGTCCTTCGGGGACATTCCCAGCGCGGCATAGATGTCGTCATTATCGGCCCCGAGCCGCGGCGGAGGGCTGTCCACCACCGGCGCCGCGCCGTTCAGCTTGACCCCGGTCCGCACCACGGTGATGTCGCGCCCGACCCCTTCCGGTGCGGGATAGGTGGCCAGCAATCCCCGGTCCGCGATCTGCGGGGCGGACAGGACTTGCGGCACGGTCAGGATCGCACCGGCCGGAACGCCGATGCGGTTCAGGTCGGCGGCCCATTCCTCGGCGCCGCGGGTCGCCAGCGTCTTTTCCAGCTCGCCGCGCAGGCGGATGCGATTGGCCTTGCGCAGCTCTCGCGTCGCGAAATCCGGATCGTCCAGCAGGTCGTCGCGGCCCAGATAGCTGGCCAGGCTCTGCCACTGCTCGTCCTTGTTGGCGGCGATGTTGATCGGGCCGTCTGCCGTCTCGAAGGCGCCCGAAGGGGCAGAGGTGACGTTCTCGTTGCCGTTCGCCTGCGGCTCGACACCGGCGACAAGATAGTTCGACACCACCCATCCCATCGTCGCCACCACCGCTTCGAGCATCGAGACGTCGATGAAGCCGCCGCGCTCCGGCGCGTTCAGCGCCGCCGCGATGGCCATGGCCGCCGTCAGCCCGCCGACCGTATCCGCCAGCGGATAACCGACGCGCAGGGGCGCGCTGTCCTTGTCGCCGGTGATCGACATGACCCCCGACGCGCCCTGGATGATCTGGTCATAGGCCGGGCGGTCCCGCCACGGCCCGTCCTGGCCGAAGCCCGAGATGGCGCAATAGATCAGCCGGGGGTTCTCGGCCTTCAGCACCTCGTAGCCGACGCCCAGCCGGTCCATCACGCCGGGGCGGAAATTCTCGACCAGCACATCGGCCGTCCGGACCAGGCGCCTCAGCAGCGCCTTGCCCTCGGGGTGCTTGAGATTGACGGTGACCGATTTCTTGCCGGCGTTCTGCGCCAGAAAGGACACGCCCATCCCGGCCTTGTTCAGCGCGGCATCGGCGCCGAGGTTGCGGGCCAGATCCCCGCGACCGGCAGCTTCGACCTTGATGACCTCGGCCCCGAAATGGACAAGCTGGTGGCAGCAGAAGGGACCGGCCAGGACGTTCGTCAGATCCAGCACACGGATGCCGTTCAGCGGTTTCATGGTGGTTTTTCCCAAGGTGATGTCCGTTTGCGCGTTCATGCGATTGCTCCGGCAAGAGGGATGATGCCGAAGGCCAGGGCGCCGGCCAGCATCGCCAGAACCAGTCCTGCAACCCACAGGATCGAGGCACGCTGGTTGTCGCCGTATTCGACACCGACAAGGTTCACGAGCAGGTAGGTGGAGGCGACCAGCGGGCTGAGCAGATGGATCGGCTGCCCGATCAGCGAGGCGCGCGCCATCTCGACCCCGCTGATGCCATAGACCTCGGCGGTCGAGGCGAGGATCGGCAGCATTCCGAAGTAAAAGGCGTCGTTCGTCACCGCATAGGTCGCGGCGGCGCTGAACAGCGCCGTGGCCGGCGCCATGTAGGGGCCGAGGCTGTCGGGCATGATCGCCAGCAGGCTTTGCGACATGGCATCGTCCATCCCGGTTCCCGACAGCACGCCGGTAAAGATGGCGGCTGCGAAGATCAGGCCGACGACGGAGACGATGTTGTAGGAATGCGCCTGGATCCGCTCGCGCTGCTCCGCGAGGGTCGGGTAGTTGATGGCCAGGGCGAGCGCGGTCGCGAGGATGAACAGGATCGGCAGCGGCAGGATGCCGGTGATCAATCCGGCAAGCAGGCCACCCGTCAGCGCCAGATTGACAGGCATCAGCTTCGGACGGCGATAGGCGGGCGCTTCTTCCATGTCATGTTCCAGCGCGGCTTCCCGATCGGGGGAAAGGACACCGACGCGCCGCCTCTCCCGCAAGCCGAACAGGGTGGCGACGATCAGCAGGTAGCCGAAGCCCACCGCCATCGCCGGGATCAGCGGCACGAAGACATCCGCCACGTCCACATGCATCGCCGAGGCCGCGCGTGCCGTGGGGCCGCCCCATGGCAGGATGTTCATGATCCCGATCGACATCAGCAGCAGCGTCGCCATGTATTGCGGGCGCAAACCGATCGCCCGGTAGATCGGCAGCAGCGCGGTGACGCAGATGACATAGGTGGTCGCCCCGTCGCCGTCCAAGGCGACCGAGGTGCCGATCACAGCCGTGCCGACGAGGATCTTCAGAGGATCGCCCCTGGCCACTCGCAGCACCCGGGAAATCAGCGGATCGAACAGGCCCGCATCCGTCATGATGCTGAAGAACAGGATGCCGAACATCAGCATGGCGCCGGTGGGCGCAAGCTTGACCAAACCCTCGCGCATCATCTCGCCCAGGCCGGCGGGATCGATGACCAGGCCGAACAGCACCGGGATCAGCGCCAGCGCGACAAGTGCGGAAAGTCTTCTCGTCATGATCAGCCCCAGAAACAGCGCGATCATGGCGAAGCCGGCAAATGACAGCATTCCAGTCTCCTCCATGGTGGGAACATGACAGAGAAGACAGGATCAGAAAATTCAGTTATATTCAGGAAAAGAAAACTTCTGGGACGCTATCATGGATGTGCGGGATCTGGCCTATCTGCACGCGATCATTCGCGAAGGCAGCGTTGCCTCGGCGGCGGACGCCGTCGGGCGCACCCCGCCCGCGCTGACCAAGGCGGTGCGAAGGCTGGAGGATCAATTGGGCGCTGCCCTCTTCACGCGCGTCGGCCGGGGCGTCGAGCCGACAGAGGCCGCGATCTTTCTTGCCGAACGGACCATGGGGGTCGTGGAGCAGCTGAAAATCATCCGCAGGCAGGTCAGGGATGTAAGCGAAGGGCGGCACGGACACGTCCGGCTGGGCGTGGCGGCGACAATGGCCGCCATTTACCTGCCTTCGTTCCTTCGCCGCCTGACCTCTGCGCATCCGGATCTTCGCGTTTCGATCGTCAACGGCATGAACGATGTCCTGCACCGGGCCCTCCGCGTCGGCGAGATCGACATGGTGCTGGGGGTGATCGACCGGAGCGATCCTGCCGCCGCCGAATGCCATGTCCTGGCGGAGGACCGCGTTCGGATCGTCGCCGCGACGCACCATCCCCTGCAGGGACGAAAGGTCGGCCTGGAGGAGGTGCTGCCGCAGAAATGGGTGCTGCCCTCGCAACGGGTCGCGATGCGCCAGTGGTTCGACGCGGCTTTCCTTGCCCGGGGCTATGCGCCGCCGGAGCCGCATGTCGAGACATCCTCCATCGCCATCCTGGAGGAACTGATCGCAGGGACGGACTATCTGAGCTTCATCTCGGGGCTGAAGATGGAGCTGCCTGCGCTCAGGGATCGGATCGCGCCCCTGGCCATCGAGGATTTCACCATGACGCGCGAAATCGGCGCGACATGGATGCGTTCCGCCACTGTCTCGCCCGCGCTCGAACTGGCCTTGTCGGTATTGAAGTGTCCGCGTTAGCCGCGGGTTTCGGGCCTGAAGGGACCAATGCGATGCGGCTTCGTGAATTAACATCGCCGCGGATTATTTTCTCCCTGCAGATCAAGGCTTTCGCCAAAGGCCGAAGCTTCATCCGAGACGATCCCGGGTAAGCCAAGTCTTCTAAAAAAGACAGAAGCCGCGTGGCCGATGCCCTCGCCTGTGGTTCCGGACCGCTCGGCCCTGTGGCGTCAGCCCCGGTACAATTTCGCTCCGATCCGAGCGGCAGATGATGCAGCAACCGTATTGCCCATCCCTCACATGCGCAGGATCGGCGCACGAACCTTCACCAAGGCCGCAGGATGTGTCGCGGATTAGAACAGGAAGGCTTTAGGCGGTTTTTTTGACCCCATACTCGCCGCTGACCTGGGCCAGTTGCTCGTGCAATTCGGCGATCAGCCCGGCACGAGGCCCTTTCGGGCGTTGCAGCAGCCCGATCTGGCGAAAGACCGGCGGATCGCCGAAGGGCAGCATGACCAGGTCCACCCCGCGCTCGATCGCGGCGATCCGCGGCACGATCGACACCCCGAGCCCGTTTTCGACACAGGCGGTCACCGCCGAAATCGTGTCCATCTCGGCGATGTCGTTCAGCGGCAGGTTCATCCGGCCCAGCTCGGTTTCGATCAGCCGCGCCAGGGGCACGTTGCTGCGGAACCGCACGTAGGGAAGCGCCGACAACGCCTGCCGGACATCAACGACCGGGGTTCCCGGTGGCGCGATCAGGAACAGCGGCTCGCGGATAAAGGGCGACCAGTCGAGATCGCGCGAGGACAGGCTGTTCTCGGCGATGATCGCGGCGTCCAGCCTGCCGGCATAGACATCCTGGACCAGGTTTTCCGAGTTCCCGACCAGAAGCCGGATCTTGAGGCCGGGATGATTCGCCACGACGCGCGATACCGCTTGCGGCAGCAGCCCTATCGCGCTGGTGCGAACCGAGCCGATGACGAATTTTCCCACGATCCGGCGGCCTGAAATCGCATCGATGGCGTTTTCCGCCGCCCTGACAAGCTCTGCCGCCGCCTCGACCATCTGCTGTCCCGCCGCGGTCAGCGTCGGCGGGCGGTTCTCGCGGTTGAAAAGCGAAGCTCCGACTTCGTTTTCAAGGGCCTGGATCTGCTGGCTCACTGCCGAGGGCGTCAGCGCAACGCGGTTCGCGGCACGGGCGAAGCTGCCGGTTTCCACAATGGCGAGAAGTGTCTTTAGCTGGCGTGTATCCATTTGATGCAGTTTTTCTGAATATACCAAACAGTTTTATCCGCTTTCCTTCAGATATCCAAATGATAAATTCCAAGCCGAGGAGCTGCCACGGGGTGTGGCACACGGAGGATCATGTCACAGAATATCCTGATCACGGGGCCAAGCCTGGCACCCGCCGCCGCAGATGTGCTGACGCGAGCGGGTTATGTTCCGGTCTACGTTCCGCCCTATACCAACGGCGAGGGTCTGATCGAGGTCGTGCGCATGGCCGATCCGGTCGGCATCCTGGCGCGCATGGGTCGGATCGATGAAACCGTGTTCGCGGCGGCGCCCCGGCTTCGCGTGATTTCGAAGCACGGTGCGGGCGTGGACAATATCGACGTCGAGGCCGCCACGGCCCGGGGCATCCCGGTGCTGAACGCGGCGGGCGCAAATGCGGTCTCGGTGGCGGAGCAGGCCATGGCGCTGCTCTTCGCCGTGGCAAAGCGGATCATCCCGCTTGATCGCGGCATCCGAGAGGGCCGCTGGGAAAAGCCGGGCTTTCAGGGCCGCGAACTGGCGGGCTCGGTCATGGGGCTGGTCGCCTTCGGCGCCATCTCTCGCCAGACCGCGCGCTTTGCCAAGGGGCTCGGCATCAGCGTTCGCGCCCACGATCCGTTCTCGCCCACGGAGGCCTTTGCGGCCGAGGGGGTCGAGCGGGTCGAGGACCTGGACGAGCTGTTCGCCAGTTGCGACATCATCAGCCTGCATTGCCCGCTGACGCCCATGACAAGGAACATGGTCAACGCACAGCGCCTGTCGCGGATGAAACCGGGCGCCATCATCATCAACACCGCGCGGGGCGGGCTGATCGACGAGCCCGCGCTGGCCGAAGCACTGGCAAGCGGCCGGATCTCCGGCGCCGGGCTCGATACCTTCGCACAAGAGCCACCCCCCGCCGAACATCCGTTCTGGACAGAGCCGCGCCTTGTCCTCAGCCCGCATATCGGTGGCGTCACCGAAGCCGCGAACATCCGCGTCGGGGTCGAGGCCGCGCAGGGCATCGTGGACCTGCTGGAGGGCCGTCCCGTGCCCGAAGCGCGCATCGTCAACCGCGCAGAACTGAAGATCAGCGTCTAAGGAGACATTTTCATGGCAACCGGATTTCGTGTCCTGAAACGCGAACGCGCCGTTTCCGCCGACGTGGTGCGGCGTTTTCTGAAGCTGCCCGTCGCCAATGTCAGCGACAGCATGCACCGCATGACCGCCGCCGGGCCGCGTCTGGCCAAGATGCACCGCGACGGCCAGCTTGCCGGCCCGGCCATCACCGTCAAGGCCCGCCCGGGAGACAACCTGATGCTGCACAAGGCCATCGACATGGCCCGGCCCGGCGACGTCATCGTCGTCGATGCGGGTGGCGACCTGACCAACTCGCTGATGGGCGAGCTGATGCTCGCCTATGCGGTCAAGCGCGGCGTGGCGGGCTTCGTGCTGAACGGCGCGATCCGCGATGCGGACGCGTTCCTTTCCACCAACCTGCCGGTCTTTGCCGCAGGCGTGACCCATCGCGGTCCCTACAAGGACGGCCCGGGCGAGATCAACGTGCCCATCGCCATCGACGGCATGGTGATCGAGCCGGGTGACCTGGTCCTGGGCGACAGCGACGGCGTGCTGGCGGTCCCCTTCGACATCGTGGAAGAGGTCTATGCCAGGACCAGCGCCAAGCAGGACGCCGAAACCAAGCAGATGGCGGCGATCGAGGCCGGGACGAACGACCGTTCCTGGGTTGATGCCGCACTGAAGAAACTGGGCTGCGAGATCCCTGAAGGGATCTAAGTCCAACAGCCAGGACCAAAGGGAGGAAACCTATGTCCGCTAAAACGAGTCTGCCGCTTGCTGCGGCGCTGTTCGCATCGGCCGCGACCATGGCCCATGCCGACTGGCCGACTGATCGACCGATCGAGATGATCGTCGCCTTCGCTCCCGGCGGCGGCACCGACATCATGCTGCGCACCCTTGCTCCCTATCTCGAGGCGGAACTGGGCACGCAGTTTCCGGTGCTGAACCGTCCCGGGGCGGCAGGCGAGATCACCTATACCGCGCTGGCGCAGGCGCGGCCGGATGGCTACACCGTCTCGTCGCTGAACACGCCCGGCTTCCTGACCATGCAGATCGACCGCAAGCCGCGCTTCGACCCCGAGGAGATCTGCCCGATCGCGCGCATCGTCGAGGACCCCGGCACCTTCATCGTTCCCGCGGGCTCGGACTTCCAGACGCTGGAGGATCTCATCGCCCATGCCAAGGAAAACCCGGGTGCCGTGTCCATCGGCACCACCGGCGTCGGCACCGACGAGCATCTGGCGATGCTGCAACTGGAGCGTTCGGCGGACGTGGACCTGACGGCGGTTCCCTTTGCCGGCGCCAACGAGGCCAAGACCGCGCTTCTGGGCGGCCACATCACCGCCATCGGACTGAATGTCGGCGAATACGCCACCGCCGACAAGGGCGCGATGCGCGCGCTGGCGCAGTTCGCCGAGGAACGCTCGGTCCTGGCCGAGGATCTGCCGACCGCCAAGGAACAGGGCTTCGACGTCATCATGTCCTCCGAGCGTGGCCTTGCCGCGCGCTGCGAAGTGCCCGAGGAAATCCGCGCCCGCCTGGCCGAGGCCGTCGACGCGGCCCTGGCCAACCCCGAATTCCAGGCCCAGGCCAAGCAGCAATCCCTGCCCCTGGCGTTCCAGTCGGGTGCCGAGTGGAAGGAAGCCATGCCTGCACGGCTGGACCGCTACCGCGATATCTTCGCGCTGATCAAAGAGGGACAGTGATGACCGGGCCGGGCGCGACGAAAAGGGGGGACATGCCCGATCTTCTGACGGCGGCGCTATTCATCGGATTCGGCGTGCTCGGCCTGTGGCTTTCGCGGCCGCTGGATCAGGGAACGCTGGCGCAGATGGGGCCGGGCTTTCTGCCCCGCGTTGTCTGCGGGGGACTGATCGTCCTGGGCGCTGTCATCGGTTTTTCGGCCCTGCATCGCCAGGGCGAGCCCTTGGAGGCGATGAAGCTGCGGCCGCTGGCGGTGATCGTGCTGTCGATCGTCGGCTTTGCCTATCTTGCCGAACATGCCGGTTTCGTCGTCGCGTCGCTGTGGCTGATCATCGCCGGATCGCTGGCCGATCCCGGCGGGCGGTGGCGCACGACATTGCTGCTGGCAGGCGGCCTGACCCTGTTTGGCGCATTGGTCTTCATCTACGGCCTTGGCGTCCAGATGACGATCTGGCCGTTCTGAGCCGAGGAAAACATCATGGAAATCTTTGATCTTCTGTTGCTGGGGTTTTCCGAGGCGATGAGCCCCGCAAACCTCGGGTTCTGCCTGATCGGCGCGCTTCTTGGCACGCTGATCGGGGTGCTGCCGGGGATCGGCCCGACCGCGACCATCGCGGTCCTGTTGCCGATCACCTTCTTCCTGCCGCCCCTTGCCGGGATCATCATGCTGGCGGGCATCTATTACGGCGCGCAATACGGCGGCTCGACCACGGCCATCCTGGTGAACCTGCCGGGAGAGGCCTCGGCCGTGGTCACGACGCTGGACGGCTACCAGATGGCGCGGCAGGGCCGGGCGGGTTCGGCGCTGGCCGTCGCGGCGCTGGGATCGTTCTTTGCCGGCACGGTCGCGACCTTCGGCATCGCCATCGCCGGTCCAATGCTGGCGGGCTTTGCGCTGAATTTCGGGCCGGCCGAATATGTCTCGCTGATGATTTTCGGCCTGCTGGCCGCGACGATCCTGGCCAGCGGCCCGGTGCTGAAGGCCATCGGCATGATCCTGATCGGCCTGCTGTTCGGCATGGTCGGCACCGATCAGGCCACCGGGGCCGAGCGCCTGACCTTCGGATCGCTGGAGCTGTTCGACGGAATCGAGTTCACCGTCATCGCCATCGGCCTGTTCGGCTTTTCCGAGATCATCGCGAACCTGGAACGCAGCGGCTCGGCCGGCGTGACGGTTGCCCGCCTGACCCGGCTGTGGCCGACGCGCGAGGATTTCCGCCGCGCCTGGCCCGCGGTGCTGCGCGGCACCGGCATCGGCACCTTCCTCGGCATCCTGCCGGGGGGTGGCGCCACGCTGGCGTCCTTCAGCGCCTATTCGCTGGAAAAGAAGGTCTCGAGAACGCCGGAAAAGTTCGGCACCGGCGCGGTCCAGGGCGTCGCCTCGCCCGAGGCCGCCAACAACGCCGCCGCGCAATCGTCCTTCATCCCGCTGCTGACGCTGGGCATCCCGTCCAACAACATGATGGCGATGATGCTCTCGGCCTTCATGATCCACGGCATCACGCCGGGACCCAGCGTGCTGACCAACCAGCCCGAGATCTTCTGGGGCCTGGTCGCCAGCATGTGGATCGGCAACGCCCTGCTGGTCATCATCAACATGCCGCTGATCGGACTGTGGGTAAAGCTGCTGACCGTGCCTTACCGCCTGCTTTATCCGGCAATCCTGCTGTTCTGCTGCGTCGGCGTCTATTCGATGAACAACCGCATCTTCGACGTGCTGCTGGCGGCCGGTTTCGGGTTGCTGGGCTATGCCTTCCGCAAGGCGAAATGCGAGCCGGGTCCGCTGCTGCTGGGCTTCGTCCTTGGTCCATTGCTGGAATCGAACCTGCGCCGCACCATGCTGATCACCCAGGGCGACGCCAGCATCTTCGTCGAGCGTCCGATCAGCCTGGTGATGCTGATCGCGACCGTGATCCTGCTGGCGCTGATGATCCTGCCCGGCTTCCGCAAGAAGCGCGAGGAGGCCTTCCAGGAGGAAGAGGCGTGAAATCGCAACGGCCGGAGACGTCTCCGGCCGTTTTCATTCCAATCGCTCGGAAGGAGCTTGCCTGACCATGAATGCAATAAGCCGTCGGGCGATGCTTCAGGCCGCCGGCGCGGCCGCGGCCCTTGGCCAAGGTCGAGGACCATATCGCCGACGCCCGCGCCCAGGGTGCGACCATCGCCACCGGCGGCGCGCGCCATGCGCTTGGCGGCGGCTTCTTCCAGCCGACCGTGCTGTCCGGCATGACGCCCTCGATGAAGATCGCGCGCGAGGAAACCTTCGGCCCCGTCGCCCCGGTCTGGCGCTTCGAGACCGAGGCCGAGGCGGTAGCCCTGGCCAATGCCAGCGAATTCGGGCTGGCGGGCTATTTCTACGCCCGCGACCTGTCCCGCGTCTGGCGCGTGGCCGAGGCGCTGGAGGTCGGCCTGGTGGGCGTGAACACCGGCCTGATCTCGACAGAGGTGGCGCCCTTCGGCGGCGTCAAGCAATCCGGCCTCGGCCGCGAGGGCAGCCGCTATGGCATCGAGGACTATCTCGAGATCAAATACATGTGCCTGTCGGTCTGAAAGGCTAAAGGGCTTCGGCAGAGCGTCATTTTCTCTACTGAGAATAAAAAATCGATAGATCGAACTGAGGACTGAGCCAGGCTCTTCCGAACGTGACACCCTCAATCGGAACCGAGGCCACTTCCGAAATATCTGCGCTGGAGTCTAGCGGGTTAACCGCTCTTCCCCGGTCAGCTGATCCTCTCGCAGGAGCGGGTCCGACCACGAGAAGGGAGTCGGCTCCTGACTCATGTAGTCACTCCTCTGATTCAACCTACTCAGAGCTTCCCGGTCAGTTCGGGCACCACGGAGAACAGGTCGCCGACCAAGCCGTAATCGGCGATCTGGAAGATCGGCGCCTCCTCGTCCTTGTTGATCGCCACGATCACCTTGCTGTCCTTCATCCCCGCCAGGTGCTGGATGGCGCCGGAGATGCCCACCGCGACATAGAGCTCGGGGGCGACGACCTTGCCGGTCTGCCCGACCTGCCAGTCGTTCGGGGCATAGCCCGAATCCACCGCCGCGCGGCTGGCGCCCACCGCGGCGCCGAGCTTGTCGGCCAGCTGCTCGATGATGGCGAAGCTCTCCTTCGAGCCGAGGCCGCGGCCGCCCGAGACCACNCGCTTGGCCGAGGTCAGCTCGGGACGGTCGCTCTCGGCCACCTCATCGGCGACCCAGGCCGACAGGCCGGGATCGGCGGCAGCGGCGGTCTCGGCCACGCTGGCCGAACCGCCCTCGCCGGCCGCGTCGAAGCTGGCGGTGCGGATGGTGAAGACCTT